>JBEKIM010000251.1:0-10018 GCA_050011755.1 Bryobacteraceae bacterium
TAATTCTTTGCTTCTGATGGTATTGAGGGCGGTTTGGCGGCCGGTGCGAAGGGTTTGGGGGCACCGCGTGATTCCCGCGGAGGCTGTTCGACGGCTGGGGAGGGGGGGTGGGCGGCGGCGCGCGCCGCTTGGAGGGCTTTGAGGTGCTTCATGCCGCGTTCGATGGAGCGCTCGATGGCGGTTTCGTAGCGGACGAGGCGGGTGAAGTTGTCGGGGCCCTTGCCCTCTGCCATGAAGGCGCGGGCGAGGAGATCGCCCGGTTCGTGGGGATCGGGCGGCAGGTCTTTCTGGCCTTTGCTTATGCACAATTCGTGATACTCCCACTTTCGCCGGTCGAGGCCGGTCAGATTGGTGGATTCCTCGCGGTAGATGCCAGTTTCGAGGGCAAAGGCGCGGTCGAGACGCCATTGGGCGGCGGCGATGCGTTGGACGGCCAGTTCTTCGCTGTCGCCGACGGGGCGGAGGTGTTCGTGGAGATCCTGGAGGAGGCGGAGGAAGGCTTCGGGATCCTCGCCTTCGAGGATGAAGTGTTTGTCGCCGGAGAGGCCATGGGTGAGGCCGTTGCGGCTGGAGGCGGCTTTGCCTTCGGGGGTGCGCGGGCCGGTGGATTTCTGGGCGTTGCGGCGGTTGGAATCCGCCTGCTGTTGGGAAAGTTTCCGATCATGATGGCTTTTCATTGATTTGCGGGCGCGGGTATGGCCCTTCCTTTCGACTTCAGGGTAGCTTGGGGGATTTGGGATAAAGGGATATGATTTACGTAACTGGTTGAAAGGACGGGGGAAGAAATGTTTGGCTGGGCTGTCACCGCTGCCGGGCAAGAGCGGGACTTAAAAGTCCCGCCAGCACGCTGAAGCGTGCGCCACGGGGCTGCGGGCAGTCATCATGAGAAATAGGTCCGCACTCCAGGAAAGGCGTTACAATCGCACTTCATTCATGCGCACATCTGGTCTGGCTGCTCTTCTGATTTCGTTTGGCGTGCTGGCACAAGGCGCGCCACCGGAAATCTACAAACGCATCGGCCACGTCGTATGGCTGGTGCGAAGCATCGACGGGCCGCTGCACGGCTGGTCGAGCCTCGGCCTTTCGGATGTACATGACTTAGGGAAGATCCCATTCAAGGGCGAGTATCGCGGCCGGCCTATCGGCGGCCATGTACACATGGCCTGGGCACATTTAGGAAACCTGACGGTGGACATGCTGGAGCCGCAAGCCGGCAGCACAGCCTTCAACGCCTTTCTCGCAACACACGGAGACGGCATATTCTCCATCGTTTACGAGGTGTCGAGTGAGGATGCGGTGGCGAGCGAAGCCGCGCGCCTGGGCGCGTCGGGCGTGCATGTCCTGCAGCGTATGTCGGTGGCCACCGATCGCGGCCCGGCGGTGTTCACGTTTTTCGATACCGAGCCCAGGGGCAAATACGTACTCGGCCTGGTCGACTGGCCGGGCGTGGCGGCGCCGGACGCAGCGCCCGCCATGATCTCCCATATCGCGTTCGTCATTCGGGAGGCCAAGCCGGTGTCCGATTATTGGGAACAGATGGGCTTTCCGGCGATGACGGTGGCACACGCCAGCCCGCGCGAAGATTCCCGCTACCATGGCAAGCCCCTGCTGTTGCCGTTCGATGTGGGCTGGCACCGTTACACGCAGCCGACTTACGAGTGGATCATTCCACCGCAGGAGCCCGCTAATTGCTATGCCGATTTCTTGAAGACCCATGGCGAAGGCATTCACCACCTGGGCCTGCCCGTGGAGGATCTCGACGGCGCCATTGCCAGGTACAAAGGCTTGGGCTACGACGTAGTGCAATCGGGCGCATGGGGCGATGTTGGGAAGAAAGGTTCGGGGCGGTACGCCTACATGGGAACGGACTCGATCGGGGGCGTCACCGTGGAATTGATTCACCCGTATAACTGAGCGCAAGGCTAATCGATTCATTCAGCTTTGCTACAATGCGACGGGACGGGGACTCGCCTGGAACCAGGCTGGCCGGCAAAAGATGACAACGACCGCCCCGATGGGGAAGGGGTAAGCGACGCGTAGTCTTACACGCGGTCGTAAACCTCGCCGCGCGGAAGGACCTTCGCAATAATCAGTACACGATCCTCCTCTTTTATAGTGAAGATTACCCGGAAATCGCCGACCCTAAAAGAGCGGGCGGGCGAATGATTCACGATTGGCTTGGAGTTAGATAACGGATCTTTCTCTAAACTCTTAAGTTGTTTCTTAAATCTTTCCCTGGTGGGCTTATCTTGCTTGGCGGATGTACTTTGCTGCTTGTGTGGCGATCTGTGCTCGATAACCTGAAGGCGGGGGCGGGTTCACATGATTAGCCGAATTATAAAGAGTCTACACCAACGGTTTCGCCATGCCCGTACTCCTCTAATGCTTTGCCGATAGCTTCTGAAACGGTCGGGTCCAGGCTTAATCTGAAGCGTTCAATGCTATCCTTGAACTCTTCGTTTTGCTGGTCTAAACGTAGTATTGACAGACCGGTCAGAAGACGCTTTGTAAGCCCCTTAACATGCGCATCCCTCACCAGCTCCTTGATCCTGCAATGTAGTTCTTCGAGCCCCGCCATAACAGGTTCGATTTCGTCGCGTGGGGCCTCGGTTACTGAATCCATAACCGCGACAAACATCTCCAGATCATTGGCCGCGCGCCAAAAATCCTTGGCCAGCACCAGAATTGACACCCCGCGATTGAGCGCATCGCTAGCGGCCAATACCGCTGCCATTGTCCTATGGTAATCAATGCGCCATGCGGTGATGGGTATGGCTATTGTAGACATAAGTCAGACCTTTTTCCCTCGTTTGGCCAGTGATCGGATTCGTTAATTCTGTTGACGGATTCGGTCTCGGGAATCGATACAATCATCCGCGCGAACTTCTCGAAGGGTTCAAACGGGGTGAGGGATGGGGCGTCGCTCAACTCTGGAACGCTTGCGAGAAGGCACGAGCGCACCTTCAGCGCTCCTCTGCGCGACGGGCGCCATTGGCAAAGTTCGGATGCTCGTTTAGATTGCTAAAAACTATCATTTGAGACACCATTAAACTGGCTCCAGTCGAATGAAAAAATGAAAGTATTTCATCCCCTGCTTAATGACGCCACAGAGCCGAATCCCGTGGAAACAGTCGCCTTTCGACGCAATCGCTGGGTAGGCCCCGGATTAACCAGTATCGCCATTTTGGGCGGCGCTTGCAAGCGCAGGTGCGATCAACCCTCGAGGTTTGGGTTGCTCCAAAAGGAGAATCTTCTCGGAACGACCAGTCTTAGCATTAATGCACTTGCATCAGGTATGGAACGGACCATTCGGGCGAGTTATGTCGGGTTTCTGTACTAAGCGGGTCAGGTGGCCTGCAGCGCCGCGGCGATTTCCTTTTCCTCGATGGCGCCTTCACGTATGATCTTCCAGTAAGGCTCGGTGATATCCACAGTGGTGGCGCCCGCGCCGGTGCATGCGCCGCCATCGAGAACGAGGTCCACGCGGCCGTCCATGGTGCCGAATACTTCAATGCCGCTACGGCAAGTGGGCGAGCCGGAGATATTGGCGCTGGTCGAGATCAAGGGCTGATTCAGGGCCGCGATCAGGGCGGTGGCGATCTTGGAGCGCGGCTGGCGCAGCGCCAGGCGTCCGGTATTGCCGGTCACCTTAAGGGGCACGCGCGCGGAGGCCGGCACGATAATGGTCAAAGGACCCGGCCAGAAACGGCGCGCGAGGATTGAAAAGCGGTTATTCAGCTCGGAGGCGAGATCCTCGGCGGCAATGGCGTCCGCCACCAGGAGAGGTAGCGAGCGGTGGATTTCGCGTCCCTTGGCGCGGAACACACTGGACACCGCGCGCAAATTAAAGGGATCGGCCACCAGCGAGTAGAGGGCATCGGTAGGGATGGCCACCACCCTACCACGGCGAATCGCGGCGGCGGCGCGCTCGATCGCTTCCGGCTGCGGCTCTTCCGCGTCCACTTCCACAAGATCAGTTGCCATAAGCCCCGCGACCCCTAGCGCGGCCCAATCGCTTCCGCCACATCGATGGCCATCTGGTAGCGCCCGAAAGGAGCGCTCAATTGTACGCCCTGCACCATGCCGCGCACGCGCTCCACCATCTCGCGCGCGATGGCCACGCCTTCCTCGCGCGACTTTTCGGCGTTATCCACCTGCCGCATACGTTCCATGAAGGGCTCCGGCACCGGCACGCGCAGTTCGTTCACCATGAATTCGGCGTTGCGAAAGCTGGTCAGCGGCCAGATGCCGCAGATCACCGGAATTTTCACGTGTTCGATACGTTTCAAGAACTGTTCGAGCAAGCCGAGATCGAATACGGGCTGCGTGACGACGTATTCCGCGCCGGCCTGCACCTTCCACTCGAAGCGGCGGATCTCTTCGTCCATATTCAGGGCGCCCGGGTTGACGCCCACGCCGATGAGCAGCGCGGTTTGCGATCCCATCCCATTGCCGCCGATATCCAGCCCGTGATTCAGATTATTCGCGATATTCACCAGGCCGATGGCGTCCACGTCGAACACGGCGGTCGCGTCCGGATAGCTGCCCATGCGCGGCGGATCGCCCGTGATGCAGATCAGGTTGCGGACGCCGGCGCAATGCGCGCCCAGCAGTTCCGACTGGATGCTCAGAATGTTACGATCGCGGCAGCAGAAATGATTCACCGCTTCGATGCCGGCGTCGCGCTGGATAAGCTGGCAGGTGACTTGCGAACTCATGCGCGCACTGGCCCGCGGACCGTCCGGAACGTTGATGCAATCGATGCCCTGCGCGGCACACAGGCGGGCGCCGGCGATTTCCTTGGAGGCATCCACGCCGCGCGGCGGCAAAATCTCCACGAAGGCCACGAACTTCCCGGCCGCCAGCTTGGCGCCCAACTGCGATTTCTCCGCCACGGCCACTTTTGGCATGGCCTGCGCCTTGGCCTTGGGCTCCTCCACCGTGACGCCCAGCTTTTTCTGAACGGGCTGCAGCGAGCGCGCCTCGGAGTGGATCAGCTTGATGTGCTCGGGGGTGGTGCCGCAGCATCCGCCCACGATGCGCACGCCCGCCCACAACAGACGCCGCGCGTATTGCGCCATGTATTCCGGCGAGCACAGATAAAGGTTACGGCCCTCCACCCGCATCGGCACGCCCGCGTTGGGCATGGCGCTGATCGGCTTCGAAGTAAATGCCATCATGCGCTCGACGGTTTCGAGGGTGGTCTTGGGACCCACGGAACAATTCACCCCGATGACATCGGTAGGCCATTCGTCCAGGCTCCGGGTGTAGACTTCAGGTTCCGTGCCGCCGGGAAGGTTGCCGTTATCGTCGATGGTCACTTGAGCGACGATGATCATTTCGGGCCCGGCCGCTTCGCGCGCGGCGAACAGGGCTTCGCGCATTTCGTCGAGGTTGCCGAACGTTTCGAGGACCAGCAGATCCACGCCGGCGTCCAGCAGTTCGTCCACCTGTTCGCGAAAGATGGCGCGGGCTTCGGCGAACGAGGTGGGTCCGAGGGGCTCGATCCGGGCGCCCAGCGGGCCGATAGCGCCCGCCACGAAGGCGTGCTCGCGGGCCGCCTCGCGCGCCAGCCGGACACCCGCCTGGTTGATGGCGCGCAGCTTCTCGGCGAATCCGAACGCTCCCAGGCGCATGCGATTGGCGCCGAAGGTGTTGGTCTCCAGGATCTCGGCGCCGGCTTTCACGTACTCCTGGTGGATCTGGCGCACCATGTCCGGGGCGGACAGGTTCAGTTCGTCGAAGCAGCGATTGATGAACACGCCGCGCGAGTAGAGCATGGTTCCCATCGCCCCGTCGGCCACCATGGCGCGGCGGCCAAGCTGCTCTCGAAACTCTTCGGCGCGGGTTGTGGAGGCGATCGGCATGGTGAGGATATTCGGATCTGTATGGAGCGGGGCGGCAGATCCGGATACCGTGATTTTACCGCATGTGGGTGGAGACCGGTGCTGGGCGGCTGACTGGAGTTGGGGCGTGGGCCAGGAATCGATTCGTGCCAGGAAAGACCGCGGCCCGCGGCGTCCTACGGCAGGACCGTCAGGGTTGCCGTATGTACGCACTCGCCGGCATAGCTTCCGGTGATCGTCACGCTCGTTTTCGTCGAGACCTTGGCCGTCGTAATCGTGAAGTGTGCAGCCAAATCCCCGGGCGGTACCGTTACCGAGGCGGGCACGCGCGCGACCGCGCTTCCGCTGCTGAGAGAAATGGGTATGCCGCCTCCGCGATACACAAGGGTCAGTGTAACGGTATTGTTTGTGGTGGAGGCGCCACCGGCCACTTGAGTGGGAGACAGCGTGAGTGACGCCAGGCATGTCCCTTTGCCCTTGGTATCCGGGCTGTCGTCGCGCCCAGGACCCGCGACCGGCGTGGCCGTGGGATTCGCCGGACCGACGCTCGTGGACGCGGAAGCATCCGCGGCTGGGGTGGCGGCGCCGAGCGGCAAAGCCACGCAGGCGATCAGGGCCAGCATAGTGGCACTAGGGAGAGGTGTTCGCGACCGGGTGCCGCTTTTCTTTCGCGGTGAGCTCCGGTGATTTTGGTTCGTCATAGCTGTCCGAATTGGACCGGAAAAGAGCAATAGGAGATTAGGCAGCATCGATTGTCAGATTGTACACCCAAACCGAAGGCAGCCGGCGGCGTCAACTACGGGATACCGCGCCGTGCTCAATGCTCAGACGATGAGTTTGACGCTCCGGCCTTATCCGGCCGGCAAGAGAGCATTCAATTCCATCGACCGCCAGACACTGACTGTTAAGACCTCGACGGCATATGAGTGCTATCCGCTACTTCTGCTCGTAGTCGAGCTTGGGATACCAGTCCGTGCCGCGGCCCTCGGGCGTCCAGTCCAGCATCAGCCAGAGAGGATCCGCGTCTGGAGCGCCGCGCGGGTCTTGTCCCGGGTCGGCCATCGCTCCGCTCATCTCGGCGCTGTAGAAGTGACCAATACTTCCATTGCGCCGGCTGAAGACACTGAAGCCAGGAACGTCGGCGTCTTCGGCGTTGACATAAGTGCGCGAGTACTCACCGGACATGTCCGAAACGAAAGGGAGGTTCGTCAAGGCGCGTAGTTTCTTGTACTCGACCAGCCGCTCGATCGGCGAACGCGCGGTGACGGCAATGGCTACGCGCTGACGAAGGTTGACGGCCGTCCCGTTCCATGAAGTCAGGAACGACGTACACATAGGACACGGCGCTTTGCGCCGCGGGCCGTACATCATGCTGTAAACCAACAGAGTGCCTTTATCGCCGAACAGGCTGGAGAGGCGCGCGGGGCCTCGCTCCGACACAAACTCGAAGTCCTGGGGAATTTCGCCGCCGGGCGGCAGTTTGCGCCGTTGCGACGCCACGCGCTCGATCTGGCGACGCAGTTCGATCTCTTCGACGAGGAGAGCGTTTCTAGCCTTCCGGTACGCGGCGCTTTCATTAGGAAAGTGGATCTTGTTGGTCCCAGCAAGCTGCTGAGCGGGAACGAGCGTTTGCGTGTCAGTCATGCTTCCTCCAGGATAACGCGGGGCAGTTGGTGCGACTACTTATCTCCCAGTCGTTCCCGTTGGAATCCTTGCTGCTGCCAGGATCGCGAGGTTCTCCGCGACGTCAAAGGCCGCCGCAACCGACGCCATGAAGGCCAGGCGCAGGCTTATCGATATATCCGAACGCATCGGCCACCGCTTAACACGCGCCGCCGGCATCTTGCAGGGACGTACCTCCAATCTGTTCAACGCCCGCCAAATCTGGTACAGTCATCCTAATAGCAAACGATGAAGCCCCCGATACCGCTCAACGAGCACGCGCGCCTCGACCTGTTGCGGCAATACTGCATATTGGACACCGCCGCGGAGCCGGCTTTCGACGAGATTACCGCGCGCGCCGCCGACATTTGTCAGACGCCCATCAGTCTGCTGACTTTTGTCGATCGCGACCGTGCCTGGTTCAAATCCAATACCGGATGGGATCTTCGGGAGATACCCCGCGATACTTCGTTTTGCGCACACGCCATCTGCCAGGACGATTTGTATGTAACCTCCGATATGCTGGCCGACGAGCGCTTCTCGCATAACCCGCTAGTAACCCAGAAACCGCATCTGCGATTCTATGCCGGCATGCCGCTGCTTTCGCCCGAGGGCCTGGCGCTGGGCACCTTGTGCGTGATCGATCGCAAACCCCGCGAACTGACCACGGAACAAACCGGCAAGCTGAAGGACCTGGCGAAGGGCGCCGTCCTGCTGCTTGAAATCCGGCGCGCCAGCCGGAATGCCGCGCGCCCTTGAGGCTGGCTATGTCTTTCGCCGGCATGCGGGTACTGTCTCTGGAGAGCCGCCGTTCCGCCGAGATGGCCGAACTCATTCGCAAACAGGGAGGCGAGCCGGTATGTGCGCCTTCCATGCGTGAAGCGCCGCTCCAGCAGAACCAGGCGGCCCTTGAATTTGCCGGTCGGCTCTTCGCCGGCGATTTCGACATGATGATCCTGCTCACGGGAGTGGGTACGCGCCTGCTGCATCAGGCGATCGCCGCAAGCTATCCGCCGGAACGCTTTGCCGAAGCCCTGCGCCGCATCACGGTAGTGGCCCGCGGACCCAAGCCCGCCGCCGTGCTGCGCGGGCTGGATGTGCCGGTGACCGTTTTGGTGCCCGAGCCCAATACGTGGCGGGAATTGCTGGCCGCTATCCGAGATCGCCCGGAACGGCGCATCGCCGTCCAGGAATACGGGCGATCCAACACGGAGCTGCTCGACGGTCTGCGGCAGCGCGGCGCGGAGGTGGCCACGGTGCGGGTCTACCAGTGGGACCTGCCCGAAGATACCGAGCCGTTGCGCGCCGCGGCCCGGCGCCTGGCCGCCGGCGAATTGCAAGTGGCGCTCTTCACCACCTCCATCCAGATCGATCATCTGCTGCGCATCGCCGCCGAAGACAGGCTGGAAGGCGCAGTGTTATCGGCTTTGCGTAAGATGGTGGTCGCTTCCATCGGCCCCACCACTTCCGAGGCCCTGGAAGAAGCCGGCGTGCATCCCGACCTGGAACCCAGTCACCCGAAGATGGGATTCCTGGTGCAGGAGACGGCGCAGCGCGCGGCGGAGATCCTGCGCGGCAAGCAGCCGTAGCCGCGGCTATCGGGAAAGCATGTCATTGTAGGAATGCCATGCCCACCCGCCGTAATGCGGATTTCCAGATATCGCCGCATCCAGGGCTTTCAACATCGCGGGAAGCAAGCCGCCATAATCCGGCGTGCGCAGCGCCACGCTGATCCTGGCGAGATCGGGCGTGTCGAGGCCCCGATACGCCATTTCAAGATAACGCTCGGCCTCGCGGCGTAGCTTTCCGGCCTTTTGCGACTCGCTCCGACCGTCATCGGGGCTGCTCAACTCATAGAGCATCAACGTGAGCCGGGGTAGAGCGGACAAAAGCATACGCCGCTCGCCGAGAGTGCCTTTGAGGTACTTATTGGGGATATCCGCGTTAACGGACATCCTGCCCGATTCGGCCAGCGCGCGCAGGACGCGATAAGTGCCCGCCAAAACCGGCAGGAACCTCAGATTACCCGGCCCCTTGTTCTCCGGCTGTTGCTGCGGTTCGAGGTCCAAGTGGATGCCGTCGAACGGCTCGTCCGGATGCTGCCGGTTGAATTGCACGATGCCCTCGACGCGGTCCAACAATTTATCCCGCTTCGGGCCCGGCTCGCCGGCGTCGCCGCTCGACAACAGGGCCTCGACGCGAATACTCGACCGATGGAGCAGCTTGACTACAGGCGCTAGCCGCTTTACGCCGCCGGCGGGGAATGAGACGTAGACTTCGTCAATGCTTTTCGATTTACAGAACTGCAGCAAAGCATCGGCCGCGCGCGGGGCTTCCAGAACGTCCTGAGACTTCCATAGCCAGAGACCGTGTGCCAGGCCGGCGGCGCCGGCCGCGGCCGCGCAGAAGTGCATCGCACTCATGATGCGAAGCGGAATCAAGCTCCAGCCTCCGGACCGCGCGGCGGACGCAGCAGCTTTCCAGGCAGCTTCGAAAAATAGATGATCCGC
>JBEKIM010000252.1:0-10003 GCA_050011755.1 Bryobacteraceae bacterium
TCATGTGCAGGAAGCCCGTCACGCCGCGGTCCACCAGGGTGCGCGCATCGCGCAGCGCGAACACGTCGCCAAATAACGGCGTATGCTCCCGCCGCGCCTGATCCAGGACCGCGTCGGGATCGCCCGGCCGGATCACGGTGTAGGCATGGCCGCCGTTGCCGTCGTTACTGCCGACCACGTCGATCACCGCCGGCGTGACGAACTTCCCCGCGCCATCGATTTTGTCCGCTTCCGCTGGAACCGGCAGGCCCACCCGCGCGCCCACCGCGCGAATCCGCCCGCTCTCGATGGTGACGACGGAATTGGAAATCGGGGGCCCGCCGGTACCGTCGATCAGGACCGCGCCTACAATAGAGGTCACCGCCGGCTGGTCTGCCGGTTTGCAACCGGCTAGGAGCAGCGCCAGAATCATCACTGAAAACGGAAGTTTCGAGGAGTATCGAGTCAAGGGACCATCATACCTGCTTCCCACGGCGTGCCGCGATTCGGCATCCGTCGCCGGCCCGCCCCTTTTTTCTATCGGGCCACTTGCAAAACGCTGTAACGGGTGTAAGATGTTCACTGGGTAATATTTGAGGGAGCACTCGGGATGCGGCGCTGAGGATGTCAGCGTAGTGGGGAGAGGGCGGCTCTTGTCCGTGATTTTTATAGGGCCCCCAATTACTAATTAACCAGGCTTTCCATACTCTCCATAAGGGAGTCGCCATTCCTGCGGCAGGCGGAGTTAGCGCGCGACCGGGTCCCCACAATTCGAAATGAATTAAAGGACGGCCGGCGCACGCCGGCCCCAGAGGAAAGTAATGGCAAATCCGACCCCCGAACCTCCAGCGGGGAAAGCATCCCCACCACCGCCGCCGAAACCCTCGTTACCACAAGCGATTTTCAGGATTCTCAAAGACCCCGACCCCGCGGGCTCCGATCCGCAAAAACCAATTCTCCGCCGCCGCCGTTTCGTGATCGCCTCTGTGCTGGGAGTGCTCGGCGTCAACTTCCTGATGTTCCTGCGCTTCTTTTTTCCGCGCGCGCTCTACGAACCGAAAACCCGCTTTCGCATCGGCTACCCGTCCGATTTCGGGTTCGGCGTAGACACCAAATTCCAGAATCAATACCGCATCTGGGTGGTGCGCAACACCGAAGGCATCTTCGTCATCTCCGCGATCTGCACCCATCTGGGCTGTACCCCCGACTGGAAGCCCAGTGAGAACAAATTCAAGTGCCCATGCCACGGCAGCGGGTACGATCCGGAGGGCATCAACTTTGAAGGCCCCGCGCCGCGGCCCATGGACCGGGCGCACGTGGAACTCGATCCCGAAGGGCAGATCGTGGTCGACCTGAGCCACGTGTACCGGTGGCCGAAGGGCGAACCCTCGGAATTCGGCGCGGAAGGAGCGATTCTCCGTAATGTGTGAGGTGAATCATGGCTGAAACAGACGGAAAAAACGGCGCACCGCCATCCACAGTCGCGCCCGGCGGCTCGAACGGCAACGGCAAGAATGGCAAGGGCAAAGTGACCGCGCTGCTGGAGGGCGGCAAGGTGGTGCGCGAACGCGCCGTAGACGAACTGAAGGCCCTCAAACAGCCCGAGAAGACGGACCTCTGGAAATCGGTGCTGCGTGTCAAGCACGACGAGACGCCGCGCAGCCGCGCCCTGGGCGTGCTTTCCAACGTTTTCCTGCACCTCCATCCCGCCAAAATCAACCGCGACGCCGTGGCTTACAACTACACCTGGGGCATGGGCGGCATGACGTTTTACGTCTACATCACGCTGGTCTTCACCGGCACGCTGCTGATGTTCTATTACCACCCGTCGAAAGTCGTGGCCTTCCGCGACATTCTCTATCTCGAGCACGATGTGCCCTTCGGCAAACTGCTCCGCAATATGCACCGCTGGGGCGCTCACCTGATGGTGATCATGGTCGAACTGCACATGTTCCGCGTTTTTCTCACGGGATCCTACAAACCGCCGCGGCAATTCAATTGGGTGGTGGGAGTGCTGCTGCTGGTCCTCACGCTGCTGCTCAGCTTCACCGGGTACCTGCTTCCGGACGATCAACTCGGCTTCTGGGCGGTCACCGTGGGAACCAACATGGCGCGCGCCACGCCGCTGCTGGGGCACGACGGTCCCTTCGGCCACATGTTGGGAATGACGCCTTTTAACGATGTGCGCTTCGGGCTACTGGGCGGCTCGATCGTGGACGCGAATGCCCTGTTGCGCGCCTACATCTGGCACTGCGTGGCGATCCCCATTATCGCCTCGACATTCATGGTCGTGCATTTCTGGCGGGTACGCAAAGATGGCGGCATTTCGGGCCCCGCGCCGGTGATGCTGGAGTCCGAGATTAAGGAACCAAGGAAGATCTGAAAGGGTGATGGGTACTGGGTGCTGGGTTTTGGGTGCCGCGCATCGCGGCGCTTCGAGCCCATCACCTCTGACCTATAACCCACAACCGGGGTTTTTATGGATTTTCACCAGCTTTGGACGATATTCAGCACACCGGACAACGTCCCCATCGTGCTGCTCCTTTTCGTGGTTCCGTTCTACACCTGGTACGGGATGCGGCAGGCTTTCGCCAACGACCGGCTGATCGGCCAACTGGAGGCCGATCCCGCGTTGGCCAAGACGAGTCACCGCAAGACCCAGTCCTGGAAACCCGGCTGGGCCCGGGAGGTGCACGTCTGGCCGTACCTGTTGCGGATCGAGTTTCTGGCGGCCATTATCGTGACCATCATTCTGATGGTGTGGTCGATTACTTTGAACGCGCCGCTCGAAGAACCGGCCAATCCCACGCTGACGATGAATCCAGCCAAGGCGCCCTGGTACTTCCTGGGCCTGCAGGAAATGCTAGTCTACTTCGATCCCTGGATGGCCGGCGTAGTCTTTCCAAGCCTCATCATCATTGGCCTGATGGTGATTCCTTATATAGATGCCAATCCGCTGGGCAACGGCTATTACACTTACAAGCAGCGCAAATTCTCGATTCTCACGTTCATCTTCGGTTTCATCGTGCTGTGGGTCAGCATGATCATCATCGGCACGATCATTCGCGGTCCCGGCTGGATGTGGTTCTGGCCGGGTGTCACATGGGACCACAACCGCCTGATTTTCGAGGTGAACCGCGACTTACCCGATCTCTTCGGCATCAAGGCCCGCATCGGCAAGCTGATCTTCGGTGCCATCGTGATGGGCATCTATTTCGTGGGTGCCTGGATCGGCATGCACAAGCTCATCACCCTCACGAAGTTCAGCAAGAAGATCTACGCCCGCATGAGCCTGCTGCAGTATTCCGTGATGCAGGTGTTTCTGATCCTGATGCTGCTGCTGCCGGTGAAGATGCTACTGCGCCTGGTCTTCCGCATTAAGTACGTCTGGATTACGCCCTGGTTTAACATATGACCGACCAAGATAAGGACCCAGTAGTCCATTCAACCTTAAGCAAGCCCCTCTTCATCGCCTCCGCCCTGCTGTTGCTGTCGCTCGGCTGGGCTCTGTACGACGAAGTGTATGGCACCCGGCCCTGGAAGGGCTACGAAGCGCGCTTCGCCAAAGTTTACTCCAAGTTCCTTAAAGACACTCTGCCGCAGGAGGCCGCTTCGGAACAGACGATTAAAGCGTCTCCCGAGTATCGGAAGTTGAATGACGACATGCTCGCGGCCGCCAAGGCCGTGACTCCGCAGATCGCCGAAATCGATAAGCGGGTAAATCAGGAACTGGTACCGCGCTCGCTCGCTTTGAACGAACCGTTCCAGGAAGTCCGCGGCCACGTGGGCGCGCTCACCTATCAGATCGAGATCTCCAAGAGCGAAAGCAGCAAGGAGTCGATGCGCAAGGAGATCGAAGAGTTGAAAAAAGAAGTCCACATGGTGAAGTTGCCAAAGGCCGACGGGACCACCGAGAAGCTGCCGATGGACTTCGCCACGATGGACAAGACCCTGCAGGACTGGAAAAAGGAAAAAGCGGACCTGCTGCAGAAGCGCGTCGATCTTTTGAAGCCTGCCACCGAACTGGACGCCAAGCGCAAACAGTACTTGACGGATCGCATCTCCGATGTCAGCGCCGAAACGCTGAACGGGCTGAAGAACAAGATGGCGACCTTCGAAGTGGCCATCCGCCAGATTCACGTAAAGGATGTAGACCTGGTGGACCGCTGCGAATCCTGCCACATGGGGATACAGGAGCCGGTAACCTTGACCAAGGCGGCCATGGGCGGCGAAGAAGCGTTTATCAGCCACCCGGACCGCGAGTTGCTGAAAGTTCACGATCCCGAGAGATTCGGCTGCACGCCCTGCCACGGCGGTAATGGCGTGGCATTGACCAGCGTCGAGAAGGCGCACGGGTACAACGAACACTGGCTGTGGCCGCTGCATGCGAAGGAGAACCTTGAGGCTGGCTGCCAGCAGTGCCATTCCCAGGAAATCGTCACCGAAATGGCTCCCGCCCTCGATGCGGGCCGCGAAATTTTCCGCCTGCGCGGCTGCATGGCCTGCCACCGCTATGAAGGCTTCGACCGCGATCCGGACGCCCTTTCCGCAGTCAACCAGGATATCCGCCAACTCACGCAGCAGAAAGCCGACTGGACCCGTGAAATCGGCTTCAGCACCCAGAAAGGCGACAATACCCCCGATAACGACGAAGCGCAAAAGTACTATCAGCACGCCAACGATTTAAAGGTGCGCATCAGCGGCATCGACGCCAAAATCGAACAGGATGACGACCGCGCTCGTAGTCTGGTGCGCGAAATCAAGAAGGTCGGACCCAGCCTCAAGGAAGTGCGCATGAAGATGCACAAGGAATGGCTGCCCGTTTGGCTGAAAGACCCGCATGCCTGGCGTCCTGGAACCAAGATGCCCACCTTCCGCCTGGACGACGGCGAAATTCGCGCCATTGCCGCGTTTATCTGGCAATCCGGCGTCACTGGCGATCTGCCGCACCAGCCGGCCGGCGATCCGGAAAAGGGTAAAGAGGCTTTCGAAACCCGCGGCTGCATGGCCTGCCATTCGATGGGAGAAGAGAGCGAAAAGCAGGGCGGCACATTCGCCGCGAATCTGAGCCGCGTCGGCGAAAAGGATAATTACGATTACCTGGTGCGCTGGGTGCACAATCCGCGCCAGCGAACTTTACCCTACTGCCCGTTCGAAAAGAAAGACATCACCGAGGCGGATTACAAGCGCGCCGGCCAGCCGTTCGTCTTCGATACCGAGCACGACAAGTGCCCCAACGACGGCCATCAACTACTCGTGATGCAGATGACCCCCATGCCCAGCTTGCGGCTTTCCGAGGCCGAGGCGCGCGATATCGCCAGCTATCTGGAAACCCGCAAACACGAGGGCGCGACCTATGCCAACGCCGATTATCTGGACGATCCCAGCCTGAAGTCGCGCGGCCAGTTTCTGGTGCGCTTCTACGGTTGCGCGGGCTGCCACGAAATCGCCGGTCTGGAGGAGGAGCAGCGCATCGGCACCGAGTTGACCAAGGAAGGCACCAAGCCCATCGAACGGCTGGATTTCGCGCTGCTGGGCCACCAGGCGGAACACGACGGCTGGTACACGCACAAGGGCTTCTTTGAACATAAGCTGGCCAATCCCGCGGTCTACGATCAAGGCAAGGAAAAAGCCAAGCTCGACCGTTTGAAGATGCCCAATTTCAATTTGACGAAGCCGGAAATCGATCAGCTCACCACGTTTCTGACCGGCTCCGTCGAACCCAGCATTCCGGCGCGGTATTTCTACAATCCCGGCGACCAGCGGCGCGACATCATCGAGGGCTGGTGGGTGGTCCGTAAGTACAATTGCATGGGATGCCATCAGGTGCACGTCGGCCAGACTACCGTGTTCATGACCCTGCCGCGCTACCAGGATCCCGACTGGAAGGACCAGCGCCCGCCGACTCTGATCGGCGAAGGCGCGCGCGTCAATCCTCAATGGCTGATGGGCTTTCTGAACAATCCGTCCCTGACCGAAAAGCCGGACGAGATGGATCGCGACGGCGTGCGCCGGTATCTGCACGCGCGTATGCCAACGTTCTATTTCTCCGATGGCGAGATCCAGAAGATTGTGCGATTCTTTGCGGCCATGTCTTCGCAGGCGGCGCCTTATATCCCAGATCGCCTGGAGGCGTTATCCGATCAGGAACGCACCATGGCGCGGCAGTTGTTCACCAGCGAGGGCGCGCCATGTTTGAAGTGCCATGCCACCGGCGACCCGAAGCACGACGCGCACGCCACCGCGCCGAACTTCCTGCTGGCCAAAGAACGGCTGAAACCCGGCTGGGCGCGGCGATGGATGTTGGACCCGGCCATGATGAGTCCCGGCACGGCCATGCCATCCGGCTTGTTCAAGGCGGAGGGCGACAAAATGGTATTCGCCGGTCCGACGCCGGCCAGCTTTAACGGTTACAACAAGGACCATGCACAGTTGTTGGTCCGCTACATGTTCCAGTTCACGCCGGAAGAGTTGTCCCGCCTGCGGGCCAGCGCCGGCAACTAAAGAACGGTGCGGGAACCCAAAATGCGGTATCCCGCATCCATACAAGGAGCTTATTCGACAATGACGAAACGTTTGATTACGGGTGGAGCGTTTTTCGCTCTCCTCCTGGCCCCCGCGTCCATTGCTGCCACCGTCACTGGAAAGGTCTTTTTTTCCGGTCCCAAGCCCGTGGTGAGGAACATTGACATGTCGGCCAATCCGGCCTGCCAGCGGGCGCATTCCACGCCGCAAAAGACCGAGACGGCGGTGCTCAACAGCAACGGCACGTTGAAATATACCCTGGTGTGGATCAAGTCCGGCCTGCCGGCCAAGGCATGGCCTACGCCCGCGGCGCACGCCACGATCGAGCAGAAGGGCTGCATGTATACGCCGCACGTACTGGCCGTAATGACCAATCAGGCCATCGACATCAAGAACGACGATCCCACCAACCACAACATCCATCCGCTGCCCAAGATCAACCAGGAATGGAACGAGTCGCAGCCGCCCAAGGGCGACATCAAGACCAAGAGCTTCCCGCGCGAGGAAGTGATGATTCCGGTGAAATGCAACGTGCATCCCTGGATGCGCGCGTATATCGCCGTAGTCCACGATCCGTTTTTCGCCGTGACAGGCGACGACGGGACGTTTACAATAAAAGATCTGCCTGCGGGGACGTATACCTTGGAAGCGTTCCATGAAACGTACGGCGCCGTGGACCAGCAGATCACGGTAGGCGCGAACGACAGCAAGACCGTTGACCTGACGTATAAGAAATGATCGGTTCGATCCAGAATAGGAGGGCGGCCAATCCCGCCACACACGATTGCCCGCCCTACGAATAATGAAAGACTATATCGAGCTCACCAAGCCGCGTATCACCTGGCTCATCCTGATGAGCACGGGCATCGGCTACTTCTTCGGGCTGCCGAAAGCCGGAAGCTGGTGGGCTTTTGCTTCGGGGATCCCGTGGTGGGGTCTGCTGCACACCATTCTCGGCACCGGACTGATCGCGTCGGGCACCGCGGCCCTGAACCAGTGGTACGAGCGCGAAGCCGATTGCCGCATGCGGCGCACTTCGGATCGTCCCATCCCCTCGGGCCGCGTCGCACCCTCGCGGGCGCTGGTCTTCGCCATCGCGCTTTCGCTCGCCGGATTTGCGGACCTCTGGCTAGGCGTCAATCCCCTGGCCGCGCTGTTGGGTCTCTTTACTTTGCTGAGCTACCTGTTCCTATACACGCCCCTGAAACGCCGGTCCTGGCTTTCGACTACCATCGGCGCGTTCCCGGGAGCCATGCCGCCCATGATCGGCTTCGCCGCGGCGCACGGATCCATCACCAACGAAGCGTGGGTGCTATTCGCCATCCTGTTCCTCTGGCAGTTCCCGCACTTCTACTCGATCGCTTGGATGTACCGCGAAGACTATGCGCGCGCGGGTATCCGCATGCTCCCCGTAGTGGAGCCCGATGGCCGGTCCACCGCGCGCCAGATCGTGCTTTACGGCTTGGCCCTGATACCCGTCAGCCTGGTTCCCAGCATCCTGGGCATGTCCGGGCGCATCTATTTGATAGGCGCCCTGTTGCTGGGTCTCTATTTCCTGTATTCGGGAGTGCGCGTGGCGCTGGACCGCACCATATTGCGCGCGCGAAATGTTTTGATGGTTTCAGTCTTTTACCTGCCGCTGATCTATGGGCTGATGCTGTTGGATAGACCGGGATTGTGATTCTCGCCGAGAACCTGAGTCATCAGTACGGATCTCGCCTGGCGCTTTCGAATGTCAATTTCGAAGTCAAGGCGGGTGAGATCTTCGGCCTGCTAGGGCCCAACGGGGGCGGCAAGTCCACTCTCTTCCGTATCCTCTCCACCATGATGGTGCCGACCGGCGGCCGCGCCGAAGTGGCCGGCCATGACGTGGCGCGCGATCCCGCCGCCGTACGCCGCGGCATCGGCGTGGTCTTCCAGACGCAGAGTCTGGACAAAGCCCTGACCGTCGCGGAAAACCTGCGCAGCCAGGGCCACCTGCACGGCCTCTCCGGCCCCAAGTTGCGCGACCGCATGCAGCAGGTGATGGACCGGCTAGGCCTGACGGACAGGCGTAACGACATCGTGGAGACGCTCTCCGGCGGATTGAAGCGCCGCGTCGAGATCGCCAAGGGATTGCTGCATCGCCCGGTGGTGTTGTTGATGGACGAGGCATCCACGGGCCTCGACCCGGGCGCGCGCCGCGAATTGTGGCAGTACGTCGAAGAACTCCGCAGCCGCGAAGGCGTGACCATATTGCTGACGACCCACCTCCTGGATGAAGCCGACCGCTGCGACAGGCTCGCCCTGCTGCACCAGGGCCGTGTAGTGGCCGAGGGGACTCCGGCGCATCTGCGCTCGCGTATCGGCGGAGATGTGGTGGTGCTGGAACCCGCGGGAACCGAAGCGGCGGCCCTGGCCCAACGGATCGAGACCCGCTTCGGCCTGAAGCCGTCGGTGATGGATGGCGTGCTCCGCGTGGAGATCGCTAATGGGCATCGCTTCATCACGGAAGTGGTGGAGGCTTTCCCCGGCGCGATCGATTCGGTCGGGCTACATAAGCCGACTTTGGAGGATGTGTTCGTGCGCGAGACGGGAGCTTTGATTGAGTAATTTCTGGTTGCCGGTGGTGACGCTTTGGCAGCGCGAATTAGTGCGCTTCTGGAGACAGAAGAGCCGCGTGCTGGGCGTGGTCGCCTCCCCGCTGGTTTTCTGGTTGCTGATCGGCTCCGGTTCCGGCGATTTGGGCCGCTTCTACGCCGGCGCGCTGGTGTTGACCGTGCTTTTCTCCGCCATTTTCTCCACCATTTCGATCATCGAGGATCGCCGCGAAGGATTTCTGCTTTCTATGCTGGTATCGCCCGCGTCCCGCACCAGCATGGTGCTGGGCAAGATTCTGGGCTCTGCCACGCTGGCCTGGATTCAGGGCCTCATCTTCCTGGCCTTCGCGCCGCTGGCGGGCGTGTCTATCGGCATTGCGGACATTCTTGCGGTCGTCGGCGCCATATTCCTGATATCCTTCACGCTGACCGGCCTCGGCTTCGTGATTGCCTGGCGCATGTCTTCCACCGCCGGTTTCCATGCCATCATGAACCTGTTATTGGTCCCCATGTGGATGGTTTCCGGTTCGCTGTTTCCCATGGCTACCGCGCATGGCTGGATCAAGGTGGTCATGTGGGTGAATCCGCTGACTTACTCCATCTCGCTGCTGAACAGCTTGTTAAAGCTCAGTTCCGGGGCGCCCGGAGTGGCAGTCAGCCTTCTGGTCACCGCCTGTTTCGGATTGGTTCTGCTGCTGGCTTCCGGCGCGGTCGCCAACCGGAAAAGCCTCGTCAGCAACGCATGAAACCGTATTTCCTATTGCTGCTGCCGATCGCTCTCGCGGGCTGCCGCCAGGAAGCGCCTCTTCCGGTCTACTGGCAGATCCCGGAATTCCATTTGATCTCGCAGTCCGGCCAGCCCTTCGACAGCAAATCCCTGCAGGGCAGCGTCTGGGTGGCCGATTTTATCTACACCACAT
>JBEKIM010000253.1:0-9997 GCA_050011755.1 Bryobacteraceae bacterium
ATGGCATGTACAAATCCGTGGACGCGGGCAAGACCTGGAAACACATCGGGCTAGAGGACTCCCGGCAGATCGGCCGGATCCTGGTCGACCCTGAGAATCCGGACATTGTTTATGTAGCTGCGCTCGGCCATGCCTACGGACCCAATGAACAGCGGGGCGTGTTTCGCTCCACCGATGGCGGCCGGACGTGGAGCAAAGTCCTCTACAAGGGACCGGAAACCGGTGCGGTGGACCTGGCCTCGGTACCGGACGATCCCAAGACCATTTACGCCACGCTGTGGAATGCGCACAGGCCCCCGCGCATCCAATATGCGCCGATCGAGGGGCCGGGCAGCGGTTTATACAAATCGAGCGATGGAGGCGAGCATTGGGCGCAGGTCCAGGGACATGGCCTGCCGGAAGATGAATGGCGCCGCGCCGGCGTGGCGGTTGCCCGCGGCACGGGCGGGCGCCGCGTTTATGTCCTGGTGGATGCCAAGGCGGGTGGCCTTTTCCGTTCGGACGACGCGGGCAGCACCTGGGTGCGCGCGGGTACGGACCCGCGCATCACTTCACGCGGTTGGTATTTCGGGCGGCTGACGGTGGATCCCAAGAATCCCGACGTGGTGTATTTGCCGAATGTGGCGCTCTATCGCACGACCGACGCGGGGAAGAGCTTCGCTGTTGTGCGCGGGGCGCCCGGCGGCGACGATTATCATTTCTTATGGATCGATCCCTCCATGCCCTCACGCATGATCCTCGCGACGGACCAGGGAGTCACCATCAGCGTGGATGGCGCGGTTACCTGGACCACCTGGTACAACCAGCCCACCGCGCAGATCTACCATGTGATCGCCGATAGCCAGTTTCCCTATACGGTATACGGCACCCAGCAGGATAGCGGCAGTGTAACCGTCCCCAGCCGCAGCGACCAGGGTAAGATCCCGGAATCCGAGCGCGGGTCGGTGGGCGGCAGCGAGAGCGGCTACGTCGCGCCCGATCCGCTGGACCCCAACATTGTGTATGTGGCCGGCACCTATGGCGAGTTGAGCCGATTCGACAAGCGCACGTCGCAGGGGCAGAACATTACGCCATGGCCTGCGTTCGACTTCAGCGCGGACCTCCACGAGCAGAAATATCGCTATCCCTGGACTCCGGTGTTGGTCTTTTCGCCGGCCGAACCGAAGGCTCTATATCTCGGGTCGCAGGTCCTGCTAAAGACGTTGGATGGCGGGCTGCACTGGCGCGAAATCAGCCAGGATCTTACCGGCGCGGCCGGTTTGGGCGTAATCTTCACGATTGCGCCGTCGCCGCTCGATGGCGGGCAGATCTGGGTAGGCAGCGACACCGGCCTCATCCACCTGACACGCGATGGCGGCAAGACCTGGACCGATGTCACGCCGAAAGGCGTCGCGGGTTGGAGCAAGATTACGCGCATCGAGGCGTCGCATTTCGATGCCGGAACGGCGTATGCGGCGGTGGACCGGCACCGGCTGGACGATTACCGGCCCTACCTGTTTCGTACCCGGGATTTCGGTAAGAGCTGGACTCCGGTGACGGCGGGGCTGGCGGAGCCGGCCTTCCTGAACGCGGTGGTCGAAGATCCCGTTCGCAAAGGGCTGCTTTTCGCGGCCACGGAGCTGGGGATCTCGGTTTCTTTCGACGATGGCGGCCACTGGCAGCCCTTGCAATTCAGTCTGCCGGCGGTATCGGTGCGCGATGTAACCGTTCACGGCGACGACCTGATCATTGCCACGCACGGACGCTCCTTCTGGATCATGGATGACATCTCGCCGCTGCGGCAAGTCGATGCGGGCATCGCGTCCGCGGCTGTCTGGCTCTACAAACCGGCCGCGGCCGTGCGCACCTCGCACGAAGGATTCCTGGGCACGCCGCTGCCGCCGGAAATTGCCAAGGCGGCCAATCCTGCCGACGGCGCGATCATCGATTTCTATCTGGCCACCGATGCCGATCGGGCCACGCTGGAGATTCTGGACAGCAAGGGGACGCTGGTGCGCAAGTATTCCAACTCGGACCAGGCTCGCCCGCCACGCCGCGCCGGAGCCGTTGCCGACCTGTGGATGTCGCCACCCCAACTCCTCAGCGCGCGCGCTGGAATGCACCGCTTCGTTTGGGATTTGCGGTATGCCGCGCCGGGCGGCGAGGGTCCGCAGGTGTTGCCGGGCTCTTACCAGGTGCGCCTGACGATTGGCGGGCGCGTTTATTCGCAGCCAGTGGAAGTGACGCTCGATCCGCGTTCGGCCGCTTCGCGCGAGGATTTGGAGATGCAGCTTGATTTGGGCCTGAAAACGGTGCGGGCCCTCGAGCGGGCTGCGGACGCCACCGCGGAGATTGGGGCAGCGCGGACGCAATTGAATCGCCGGATGGAACCAGAGGTTGCAGCTCAAGATCGGGAATTGGCGCAGATCCTGACGGCCTTGGGCAAGGCGAATCGCGAATTGGGAGACGTGTTGGAAGTCGCGAAAAGCGCAGACCGCCGGCCCCCTTCGCAGGCCGAGGCGCTATTCAACGACGCCAGCGCCAGGCTGGCGACGGAAATCGCCAGATGGAGTGCGGCCAAGGCCAGGCTCCCGCATTGAGCTTCCATTGTGCTTCCAGGTGCTTGCCATCCAGCCTGCACTGCTATATCGTCGTCTTCGTGACGATTACTCGACGTACTATCCTGGCCGCACTGCCGGCCGTGGCCTCCGCGCAAGCCCTGCGCGCCCGCACTCAGAACTGGAAACCCAAACTGGGTGTGCTCTGCGAATATTCCGATGCCAACCTGGAGTTCATCAAGGCGGAAGGGTTTACCAGCATGCAACTGCGGCTCAATCCCGACAAACTGGATGACGCCGCCATTGCCGCCCTGAAAGACAAGATCCAGCGGTCGGGAATCTACGTCTCCTCGCTGGCCGTGGATGGGAACCATATCGACCCGGATCCGGCCCGGCGCGCCAAACAAAACGAATATGCGGCCAAGTGCATCGAACTGTGCGGCAAGCTGGAAATCCCAAATATCGGCGGGCAATCCGGCACCATGAAAGGACATCCGCTGGCTGCCCAAGTGGACGAGATCGTTAAGGTCTACACCGAGAAATATTTTCCGTTGTGCGAACGGAACAAGGTCCGGATCCTGTGGGAGCCCTATGCCGGCGGGCCGAACATCGCTACGGGGCCGGTTGGGTGGGAGGCTCTGTTCAAAGCGTTTGGCAATAGCCCGCACGTCGGACTGCAATTCGATCCTTCACACCTGATATGGCAATTCATGGACCCGGTGCAGGCCGCCCGCGAGTTCGTGGACAAGATATACGACGTGCATTTGAAAGATACGGAGATTCTTTGGCACGTGGTGCGCCGCACGGGTATCGAGCCCGTGAATCATGCGAACTGGTGGCGCTTCCGGGTGCCTGGCTACGGATCGATGGATTGGAAGGGCTTCTTCTCGGTACTGGCGGAGGCCGGGTACCAGGGGGCCATGAACATCGAGAACGAGGACGAGTTCTTTTACCCCCCGTACGTAGAGCGAAATTTCACCGAACAATATAAGCGCGGCTTCCGCGTGGCACACGAATTCCTGAAGACGCTGGTGCCCCCGGTTACGGCGTAGGGAGATGGCGCTGGCCTTCTTAGAATTCGCCGGGGCGGTAGGTACGGCGCACGGGCGGGAATGCGGCCGCCGGCGGGGGAGGGGCCGGCCGGTCCACCGGCCTTTCCAGGACCAGCGACCGCAAATTCGGAATGGGGGCGTTATTGGCGCGGCTGGGCTTCTCGGAAGGCTGCGCATGTCCCGCCGTTAAATTCTTGAGGCCGAACAGGGCCAGCTCGAAGCGATCCTTCACGCCCACCTTCTGGAACAATCGGGACAAATAAACCTTGACGGTGCCTTCGGATATCTGCAGGGTGGAGGCGATTTCCTTATTCTTCAGACCATGCGAGAGCAGAGTGATGAGCTGTCCTTCGCGCTGGCTCAACACCACTCGCTTGGCGGCCAGGAAGCTGTCGGTGAGAGCTTTTTCGAACCAAAGTTCGCCCTCGTGAACCTTTTGCAGGCACTTCACTTGCAGATCGGCCGGCAAAGTCTTGCGTAGGATGCCGCGCACCCCCAGTCCCATGGCCTGAAACGCGAGCTCGGTCGAAATGGCATTGACCCACAGCACGAGCTTGGACTCCTGCACGACGCGCTTGATGTCGCTCAGTACGCCGAACGTGACGTCCGGCGTCAGGTCCAGCAGAAGGATATCGGGGGCGTCGGTTTGCAACCGCTCCACCAATTCCGGTATTCCGGAGTATGAACTCTCTAATTGAAACCGGCCCGTGGCGATGAGGACCGCTTCCAGTCCCTTCGCTAGTATGGGTTGATCACTGTATAGATAGACTCGCGTCATGCCGCCTCTTTGGCCTTCCGGCCGTTTCTCCTTAGAATTCCGCCGGCACGGCTCCGGTGGATGGATACCTTTGTTGGGGGCACCTGATTATGAATTGTTACGTTTAGGCATGCTGGTTGTCAATTGAAATCGCAAAAAAAAGTTGAGAATTCTTTTCCGGCCGGCCACAACCGCCCCGATTCGCGTATATTGGCCCCTGGCTAGGCTTTCAGCACACCCCCGGGGGCGATTCCGTACGCCGGAGAATAAGAATATGCCGGCAAAATAGCATTTGCCCCCTATCGTTAGTTAACATGTGCAGACCCATTCGGCCCAGATGGGACCGCCGTACTGCTTTCTTATGACAACTGAATGCAATTAACTTCGGGAAGCAGATAGTTATCTCCTATTTACGGTATTGCGCCCATACGCCTCCGGGGTCTAAAGTCGCATCGTGTACCCGGAAAGCATTTCAAGGATGAATCGCCGCAGCAGCACGCGAGTCGCGGTACGGCTGGTATGCCACGTGATTTGGCTCGAAGGCGGTGAACCCACCGCGATGCTTACGGAGAACATCAGCCGTGACGGCATGTTGTTGCGTTGGGAGGACTCCAGCGCACGTCTTCCGCGGGTGGGCGAGATGCTCATCATAGAAGTCGAATTGCCTGAGCAGGAAGGTTTCGAGCGCCGCTGTATCCGCTGCCAAACGACCGTGGCGCGTGTGCACGAGGAGCCGGGAGCCACCTTTAGCTGGGTGGGACTAAGAATTCATGCGATGGATTTCCGCGTGGCGCAGGGCGCGCCGGCGCGGCGTGAGCCGGTCAGCTTTAACGGACGCGGCAGCCGGATGTTCTAGAGCCGACCATGCCTAATACCAAAACCAACCCGGTGTTGCGGATTCTGCCTTCCATGACGGACTTCGCTTTCCTGATGCCGCTGATCTTTATCTTCGCGGGCATGCACGGCGCCAAAACTCTGTTGGGCGATGGCGACACAGGCTGGCATGTGCGCACCGGCGAGTGGATCCTCAGCCACGGCCGCGTGCCGGATAAAGATCTGTTTTCTTTCACCAAGACGGGCCAGACCTGGTTCGCCTGGGAATGGCTGTGGGACGTGATCTTTGCATGGCTGCATCAGCACTGGGGGATGGCGGCGGTAGTGGTGGCCAGTGCCCTGGTGATCGCGTTGACTTCCGCCCTGGTATTCCGGCTGACCTTCCGCAAGTGCGGAAATCCTCTGGTGGCCATGGCCATGACTTTCCTGGCGGTGGCGAGTTCTTCAATCCATTTTCTGGCCAGGCCGCACCTGTTCACGCTGCTTTTCATAGTGATCTTCTATACCATCCTGGAGCGGGTGCGTGAAGATCGGAATGCCCGGTTGTTATGGGTGCTGCCGGTGTTAACAGTGCTCTGGACCAACTTGCACGGCGGATGGTTCATCGGGATCGTGCTGATTGGATTGTACGGAGCCGGCGAACTGGCGGGCGGTTTGTTCGGCGGGGAACCCGGAGCCTTTCGGGCGGCGGTAAAACGCATGCTGCCTTATGCCGGGACCGCGGCGTTGTGCCTGGCGGCCAGCCTGGTGGGTCCTTACACGTATCACCTGCACGTACATATTTGGGATTACCTGACGGATTCGTTCCAGCGCGAGCACATTCAGGAGATGATGTCCATCAACTTCCAGAATCCGGCGGCGCGCTATTTCGAGATTCTGTTGCTGGTGGGCGGTGGAGCGTGCTTCTGGCATCTACGCCGCAAGCGTTTCACGGAGTGCCTGCTGCTGGCGATGTTCGCGCATATCGCCCTGATCGCTTCGCGCAATATCCCGATTTTCGGAATGATAGCGGCCCCGGTGCTGGCTTTGGCCGTAACCGAGTGGATCCGGTCGCTCGAAGATGCGCCGGTATCCGCGTGGCTGCGTGGCTTGGCGCGGGCGCTGCGCAATATGGGCGATTCGATCGGCGCCATGGAAGGCCAATGGCGCACGCACCTGGTGAGCGCGGGGGCGCTGGCCCTGATCGCCGCCATCCTGTACGCCCCGTCGCCGCCCGTGAATTTCCGGGCGCGGTTCGACGGCAAGGAATTCCCGGCGAAAGCGCTGGCCAGTCTGGGAGCTTCGGCTTCCCAGAGCCGCATCTTCACCTACGACCAGTGGGGCGATTTTCTGATCTACAACCTGTATCCGAAGAACCAGGTGTTTATCGACGGCCGCAGCGATTTCTACGGCTCGAAATTCGTGCAAAAGTACCTGGATATCGTGAATGTCAAGTTCAACTGGCAGCGGTGTTTGGACGAGTACGGCGTGGACACCGTGCTGCTATCGACGGACGCGCCGCTGGCCGGCGCACTCAAGGAATCGAGCCGTTGGCACGTCGTTTACGACGACGGCGATGCCATCATTTTCCGGACGGGCGCCCGTCCGGAAGGCCCGCAAGTTTCCGCCGCCAACCGCGGCGGGAAAGATCGTGATCGCAAGATCACGAATACCCAAACCAGTGATCGGACGATCACCAAAACCAAAACTTAGGAGAAGACAACAAAATGACGATGTTATTGCGCAACCTGTGGAATGACGATCAAGGCCAGGACCTGATCGAGTATACGCTGCTTATGGCCTTCGTGGCCCTGGCATCGGCCGCCCTCTTCATCAGCTCGGGCACCAGCGTCAGCAAGATCTGGAGCACCACCAACTCCCAGCTCTCCGCTGCGGCCACTACCGCCGCGAGCTAGCTGTAACCGCGCCAGGGGCGCCTTTACCGGGGCGCCCCGGGCGTTTGGAAACGAAACGGTAGACGCGGCTGTGAGCATCCGCGCCAAGAATGCAGTGGGACAAGAATTGAGGAAATGAAATGAACCAACGATTCATCTCGGTATTGGTCTTCGCTTTTGTAGTAGCCGGCTGCGCCAGTCTGCTGCTCTACCGGCTCACCATGAGCCATTCGAGCGCCCAGGCGGCGCCCACGACGACCAAAGCGCTGGTGGCGTCGCGCAATCTGGAACTGGGCGCGATCATCAAGGATTCGGACGTGAAAGACGTCCCCTGGCTGGGCTCGCTGCCCACCAATGCCGTGCTGAAGCGCGAAGACATCATTGGACGGGGCGTGACCACCACCATCTACGACGGCGAGCCCATCGTAGAGAACCGCCTGGCGCCTAAGGGCGCGGGCGGCGGCTTGGCGGCCATGATTCCGTCGGGGATGCGCGCCGTCGCGGTGCGCGTGAACGATGTCGTCGGCGTGGCGGGATTCGTGGTTCCGGGCATGCGCGTGGACGTGCTGATCTCCGGCAATCCGCCGGGCCCCAATACGGCCGGCAGCCAGACCCGCACGCTGTTGCAGAATATCGAAGTGCTGTCCGCCGGACAGGATTTTAAGAAAGACAACGAGGGCAAGCCGCAAGGCGTAGGCGTAGTGAACCTGCTGGTGACGCCGGAACAGGCCGAGATGCTCAGCCTGGCGAGCAACCAGACCACCATCCAACTGGTGCTGCGGAATCCCCTCGACACGCAGGTGGCCAAGACACCCGGAACGGCAGTGCTGGAGTTGTTCGCCCTCAACGGACCCAAGAAGCGCCCCGATCCGCAGAAAGTTTATGTGAGGATGCCGGCGAAGCCCCTGCCCGCCCCGCCGCCGGTGGAAGTGAAACCGGCGCCCCCGGCCAGGCAGAGCTTTGTGATGGAAGTCATCAACGGCAACAAGAAGAGCGAAACGAAATTCGATACGACCCCGGAGGTCAAATAACGTGTCACGCGAACGCAAATTCAATCGGCTGGCCGCCGCAGCGGCGCTATGGGCCATGGCCGGCCTGCCCGTCGCGGTCTCCGCGGCCGAACTGCAAACTCAAAACGCGCCGTTGGTGGTGACCGTCGGCAAATCTCTGGTGCTCGACAACGCCATGAATATCCAGCGCATCTCGCTGGCGAATGGCGACCTGGCCGAAGCCGTGGCTGTCAATCCGCGCGAAGTGCTGATTAACGGAAAAGCGCCCGGCGAGACTTCCCTGGTGATCTGGCAGCAAGGCGGACCGCGCCTGTTGTTCGACCTCAGCGTACGGGCCAGCAACAGCCGCCTGGATAATATCCGCGGACAACTCGCCAAGGAATTGCCCGGAGAGGACATCAGCGTCTACGTGGAAGGCGAAAGCGTGTTCCTGCACGGCACCGCCACGAATATAATCGACGCCGACCGGGCCACCCTCATTGCGGCCACGCTGGGAAAAGTGGTCAACCTCTTGCACGTGGTCACTCCGGTCGAAGAACCGCAGATCCTGTTAAAGGTGCGTTTCGCCGATGTCGACCGCAGCGTCAGTTCGCAGTTGGGCTTCAATCTGTTCAGCCTGGGCGCAGCCAATACGGTGGGTGGCACCAGCACCCAGCAGTTTACACCGCCATTGGTGCAGTCCTCGGGTAACACCGCTACGGCCACGGTGGCAAACGCTTTGAACCTTTTCCTGTTCCGGCCGGACTTAAACCTGGGCGCGACCATCGAGGCGCTGGAATCGAAGAACCTGCTGCAGATCCTGGCCGAGCCGAACGTCCTGGCGATGAACGGCAAACAGGCCAGTTTCATCTCCGGAGGTGAGTTTCCCGTGCCGGTAGTGCAGGGGGGCGCCAACGTGGGCGCGGTTACCATCCAGTTCCGGGAATTCGGCGTGAAGTTGAATTTCCTGCCCACCATTACGCCGCGCGGCACCATCCGCCTGGTGGTGGCGCCGGAAGTCAGTTCGCTCGATTACGCCAACGGCGTGGTCCTGAGCGGATTCACCGTACCGGCCATAGACACGCGCAAAGTGCAGACCGAGATCGAGTTGGAGAACGGGCAGAGCTTCGCGATTGCCGGGCTGCTGGACAACCGCTTTAACGAAACCATCGACAAGATTCCGGGGCTCGGAAACATTCCGCTGCTCGGGAAGCTGTTCCAGAGCCGGGTGCTGACGAAGAGCAACTCGGAACTGCTGATCATGGTCACGCCGGAGTTGGTGCGGCCCGTGCCGGCCGGCCAGGCGCGTCCTGAAATACCGATGCCGAAGCCGTTTATCAAAGACACCCTGAAGGAAGCGCCGCGCAATCCGGGGCTGGACGTCACCGGACCGGTGCCGGTGAAACCCGAACGCGAGACGATTCCGCTGGAGGAATTGCAAAAGATGCAGCAGAAGGAGCAGGGTCCGGTGCCCGGAACAGGGCAGCCCACGCTGCTGCTTCCGCTGATGATGAATCCGGCCGGCGGACAAGCCGCGCCGGGTGGCACGCCGGCGCCGACCGGCACTGGGACGGGCTCCGGCACCAGCGCGCCTCCCGCCGCGGGAACAGGCACAGGGCAATAACACAATGTATTCGCTAACACTAGGCATGGCAATCGAAAGCAAGCAGCTCTGGGATGAAGTACAGTCCTGCCTGCCGGCTTTGCCTTTGCGCACAGTCATCGAGCACCGGGACATGTCCACCATGGGATCCTTCCTGGAGCGGCTCGAACGGCTGCGCCCGGAAGTCGTGCTTCTGGACGTCGTGTTGGCGAAGGAGCCGCTGGGCGAACTGGTGCCCATGATCCGGGCCAAGGCCCCGGAGGCCACCATCGTGGCCCTCCACACGACCGCCGACCCGGACGCGATCCTGAGCGCCATGCGCGCCGGGGTCAACGAGTATGTCTATCCGCC
>JBEKIM010000254.1:0-9935 GCA_050011755.1 Bryobacteraceae bacterium
CGATTCGCTCAGCGCCTCAACGGATGGCTGGGCAGACGGGAGCTTACCCCTCGCTCTCGTCAGTTTCTGAAACTGGGCATCTTCGATCTTCGGTTCGATGCCAACCTGCACGGATTGCGCTAAACCTGGAATAGCGACATCCTTTTACCAGTCGCCGGGCCTAAGGAACTCTAGCAACCCCCAATGCGAGTAGTGTCTGGGTATTCCCTTCGAATCACGTCCTTCCGGACGCTATCATCCTCTCGCATCCCGTTTCCAACGTGCCGGGTCTTTACGTCCCGCCTTCCGTTTCCGGTAGGCTGCATCCAGGATACTTCAATTTGTAGCGTGTTTCAATAGGCATACGCTATAAAATGTAGTGCGATAGCGGATTCGCGACTGCCACCCCCCAACCAAACCATGTTGGCGCAGAAAGAACGGACCGGCCCTGGCTTCGATATCCCTGCTAGCCTATTGAAAATATTGGTGCGGATGAGAGGACTTGAACCTCCACTCCCTTGCGAGAACTAGAACCTGAATCTAGCGCGTCTGCCAATTCCGCCACATCCGCACAATTTGGTTGGGCTTACCCCATTTTTTCAGGCGCAGCCTCAGAAGTCAAATTGCCCTAACGTTCCGGCCCCTCCGCCATCAACTCGATAACCGCCGCGCGGCCCTCGGCACTCAGCTTCACGGGCAGTCCCCTGCCCATTAATTCCATGGCGCTTAAGCTGCCCATCGGATGCCCGTCGCTGCTCGCGCGATATCGTCCCGCCGTGAGCCCCCGCAACCGGAATGTCTGCTGCTCGTCGCTGTGGCCCAGCCGATATGCCAGCACCACGCTCCGCTGTCCATTCTGCGCGCAATACTCGATCGCCATCCATCCCCGCGGATCGTCGTGCGCCGGCTGCGCGGTCAGATGGTAAACGTCCGCGCCATCGATCGCCGTCCGCAAACGTTTATACATGGAAATGTTCGCGGCGGCGCGTTCGCGCAGTTCCGGGCTCCAGTCCGGAATCCGGCTCGACACCCCAAACTGCCCGTTCATCGGCACGCGAAACATGAAATCCCACCAACCGGCCGGCTTCCCCGCGTCCACATGGCCGTGATCGTCGTCCCCCACCATCCAGTGATTGCAGACTTCCGGCGCGAACTCCACCGTGCAGCCATACGCCAGTTGAGCGGACGCCATGGGCGTCACCACGTCCGAAAGCCACGTAGTGTGGGCATGCGCCAGAATGCCGAGGTCGAACCGCAGTCCGCCGCTCGCGCAGCTTTCCACGAGCAAGCCGGGATGCGCCCTGCGCAATTCATCCAGCCAGCCGTAATACGCCTTCACGTGCTGGTAGAGGACATCGCCGTTCCGCGCAATGCCCGCCGGATCGAAGCGCTCGCCGACATCGATGTTGTAGTCGATCTTGATCCAGCCCAACTGATAGTCGCGGATCAGGCGGTCCACCGTGGCGCGCGCCCACTCGCGCACATCTGCGCGCGCGAAGTTCAAGGGATGCCGCTGATCCTTCAAAATCGGCGCGCCGTCACGAGCCAGGAACCAGTCCGGATGCGTCCGCGCCAGTTGCGAGTCGATGCCCGCGTTTTCGATTTCCACCCACAGGCCGAACTTCATTCCCTTGCCGCGGACATAGCGCGACAGGTCCGCGAGTCCTTTCGGGAACTTCGCCGCGTTCACCTGGTAATCGCCCAGCTCGCGCGACCAGTCTTTCTTCACATACCAGCCGGAATCCACCACGAAGGCTTCGACGCCGATTTGCGCCGCCACATCCGCGGCGCGTTCCAACTCTGCGGCCGAGACGTTTTCCGCGTAGGGATACCAGGAGTTGAATTGCACCAGAAGCGGAACGCCGTCGGGCCGGCGCGGGATTACGTGCCACCGTTGGTGCCGGTGCAACTGGTTCGCGGCATCGTCCAGATCGCCCGCCGTCGCGGTGAAGGCGGCCTCGGGCAGTTCAAACGAAGCCCCAGGCGGCAGCGCCAGCGCACCGCCGGAATCGAAGCGCATCCCCAACTCCGCCGCAAGACCCAACTGGTTGGGGCGCGTGCGGTCGCCACCCGGATCGCGGCCGAAGCTCATCTGCCAGTTGCCCGACCAGGCCAACTGCGCCATATAGAACACCCCGCGATCCCGATCGCGCAGTGCGAACCACGACGCATAGCCGTTGGTGGATCGCCCGCGGTCCGCGGTGAACACGCGCTGCCCAATCGACAACGGCTCCGTGGACAGTTGCCGTTCCTGTCCCCAGCCGCCCCATAAATAGGTCAAATCGTAGCCGCTGGCCGGCAAGCGCCAAGCGAGCGACGGAAGCGAGTCGATATGCAGCGCGCGCGTGCCCCGATTGGTGGCGAGCAGCCGCCGCGTGATGACACCGTAGCCCTCCACCCGGTAAATCGCTGCGATTTCAAGGGGAAGCCGGCGGTGCCGGTATACCAGCGCGAGTTGGTAAGGCGACTCCGGCTTCTCGACGCGGACCAGTTGCAGATCGTCTGGGCCGAATCGCTCACCGTCGACCGCACCTGAGATATCGCCGGTAGCCGCAGCGGACTCCGGGGTGGGCGCCGGCCACGTCCGCCCTGCGGGACCGAAGTAATCGAAGGCGACGCCATTGCCCGAGCGCCGCAGCCGGTATTCCACCGGGCCGCTACGCAGCGTCCACCGTTGCCCCGCGGGATCGTATTGCACGCCGTCCGGGGCATCCTGAAACTGTGCGGCTAATAACAAGCCGGGCAGCGTCGCCAGACACGCGTTGCGAAGGGTGGTCAAACTGAGCATCAGTTTTAGGATAAACTGATGTAGAAGCTGCCCGCCTCGAGAACCGATTCTGGTTTTCCGGCGGCGCGGCCGTGAGCCGCAACAACGACATTCGAGCGCCACGCGGGTTGCGTGGCGTCTGACGCGATTGCCACCCGGCAACTCCGGAGTCGAGCGCCTCAGAAGGAAGTTAAATGGAAGACAAACTCAAACTGGCCGTGTTTATCGACTTCGATAACATCGAGATCGGCGTCAAATCCACCCTGCATAGGGAATTTGACGTGGCCGCCGTACTGGATGCGCTGAAGGAACGCGGTGAAATCGTCACCTGCATCGCCTACGCCAACTGGGGACGGCAGGAAGTCGCCACCCGCGCCATGACGGAACATGCCGTGCAAATGGTGCAGCGCGACCCATCGCCGCGCGGCGATAAGAACGGCGCGGATATCAACCTGGCGCTCGACGCGCTGGAAATGGCTTTTACGCACGATCACATCAACGCGTTCGCCATCGTCAGCGGGGACAGCGATTTCATGGCCCTGCTCAACAAATTGAAACAATACGACAAGCGCGTGTTCGTGCTTGGCGGCAAAGCCTTCACCAGCACCATCCTGCAAAAAAACTGCCACGAGTTCATCAGCTATGAATCGCTGCTGGACGAATTGAAGTCGTCCCCTCCGCCGGCGCCCCGGGCCGCCTATCAGCCCTCCAGCCAGCAGTCGCAGCCGCAGCAGCAGCGGGGTCCGCAGATGCACCGGCGTCCGGCGCCGCTCGATCTTGCCCAGGCCATGCCTTTGGTGGAGCGTGCCCTGCAGGCCCTGGAGCGTCGTAGCGTCCGCCCGCAATTGGGCTTGCTCAAGTCCACCATGCTGCAGCTCGATTCGGCATTTAGCGAAAAGGCCTACGGCTCCGGTTCGTTTACCGATTTCGTAGAAAAGCTGCAAAAAGCCAATTACGTGCACGTTACGGGCGGCGAAGGCCGCTATATGATTAAGCGCATCGGCGCGGGCGGTCCCGAAAAGTCCACCGTGAAGCCCGAGTCTGCCCTGCCCGTCCTGCGGGATGTGCTCGAAACCCACCGCATGGAGGTGGACGAGGGCGTCACATCCGAGGCGCTGGCCGAGTGGGTGAAGCAGGAACACCCCGATTACGACTGGAAACAATATGGTTTTCAGGAGTTCAGCGAGCTGCTGAACTATGCGCAGGACAAGCTGGTGGTGCGCGTCAACCCGGATGAGGAGAAGGGTCTCATGGTGTACCTGGGTCCCGAGTTCCATCCCCCCGCGCCGCCGGAACCCGAGCCGGAGCCTATCGTCGAAGAAGAAATTGAGGAGCCGCAGCCCATCGTGGCCGGTCAGCCCACCGCAGCCGGAATTATCCCGGACGTGGAGCCCCCGTCGCGCGGCCGCACCACCCGAAAGAGCTCCGGAACCCGGTCCGCGGGACCGCCGAAGAAGCGCGCTCCGCGGCGCAAGAAGGTCGAACCACCCCAGGAATGACCGGCCGCATTTTTTACGGACCAAAGCCAAATTGCGGGGTCGCGCGAATCCGCCGCCGGCCCCGTCTCCCGGACGCAGCGGCTTGAGGCTATCCCATGACAACCTCCCTCGGGGATTTCCAGGACCTAAATTGGTTTGCGCTTCAGCGGTCCGGTCTGATACTATCTAGGTGGCAGAGCGGAATCCTTCCCTTGAAGTGCCACAAATCCAACCAACGGAGTAAACAAATCACTGAATGAATTTCACTGTTTTTCTAGGCAACCTGCCCACGTGGGTCACTGCCGACGACATTAAAGCGTGGCTAACCGCCGAGAATCTGGTCGCGGATTCGGTTAAAGTCATCCGCAACCACGAAACACAAGAATCCAAGGGCTTCGCATTTGTGGAAGCGCCTACCGCCGACGAGATGCAGGCGATCATCCGCCGCTTCGATCGGGCCCCTCTGGAAGACCGGCTGTTGCGGGCCAATCCGGCGCAGCCTTCCAAGGGCAAAGACAGCAAACCGGTGACCTCCGCTGAGCGCCCCACCCAGCAACGCAATGGACGCAAGCCGCGGCGCGGCAAGGATGCTGCTCCCAAAACCGCTTTTGGCGCCGAACTGGCAAAGGCTTTATAGAACGGGTCCCGGAAGAGCCGGGCCGCAACGTGTTCTCCCCCACACCTGTGAAGCGCAGTCACAGCCCGCACTCATTTAAGTGGTTCAATTGCAGCGGTTTCCTTTTGGCCAACCATATGCATCGCTCCCGCCCATGAGATTCGTCTGGCTCGCCTCGATTTTGTGGAGCAGCCTGCTCCTGGCCGGCAGTCCGGAACAGGACATGAACGTCAACACGCGCTATACGGTGGAGAGCGTCGATATTGCCGGCGACAATCCCGCAGGCATCAGCACCGGCCTGCGGAGCGAGTTGACCCGATTGGTTGGAGCCAAGCTGAATCCGGCGGCCCTTGATGATCTCGCGATGCGCATCCGCCGCGAATTGCGCGTGCGCGCCGTCACCCATCGCCTGCTGCGGGGTCGGAAGCCGGAACATGTACGCGTGGTTTTCGAAGTGCGCGGCACACCCGCGAAATTCGAAGTCTCCGTTCCCAAACTCGTGTATCGTTCCGACGGAGGAACCAGTGGGCTGGCGGAGGGCATTGCCACCGTAGGGTCGCAGTCGTTCATGGTCGGAGGCGTCAGCGACGGCGACAACCTGGCGGAGCGCTACACCGGCATCGTGGCCCGCTACCAGGACAATCGTTTGATCAATGATCGCATCCGCTTCCGCCTCGATTTCGAAAGCTACCATGACCAGTGGAGCCCGGCGACCATTAGCGCGTTGGATCAGGCTGGCGCGCAAGACGATACCTCCGCGATCTACCGGAGCCGTCAGAATATTGAGCCCCTCGTCACTTTCGTACTCTTGAAGGGCGCTCCGGGGACCTTTAACCTCACCGTGGGCACCAGTTTTGAACGGTTTCAACCGCAGTTTCCGGCCGCGCGAACGGAATCCGCCAACGCGATGGTGACTACTCTGCGCTATCATCGCCGCGTCGAGGGTTCCGGCGCCAACCAGCAAGAATGGGACGCAGGTTATAGCCTGCGGGCGGCCACCAATCTTCTAGGCAGCGATTTCGCCTATGCCCGCCACCAGGGCGATGTTCAATACGTGTACACCTGGGGCCGCAACCAGGTGCTGGACGACCTGACGGCCGGCGTGATCGCTGGGCAAGCGCCCTTATTTGAACGCTTTATTGTAGGCAACAGCACTATGCTCCGCGGGTGGGACCGGTTTGAACTGGATCCACTGGGCGGCAATCGCGTGGTAGCGAATACCCTGGAGTACCGGTACCGCCTCCTCGATGTTTTCTATGACAGTGGTGCAATATGGGATGAGGGCCAGACAGCCGTCTGGCGGCATTCGCTGGGTGTCGGCGTGCGGCAGAACGGTATGTACGCGGCCTTGGCCTTCCCGATCAAGGAAGGCCATATCGAACCGGTTTTCATGGTGGGCATGAACTATTGAATGGCGCGAGCCAAAGCGGATAAAGCGAGCCGCGACCGAAAGGAAGCGGTAACGATCAGCCGCAGGTACTGGCTTCTGGCCGGTATGGCTATACCTGCGTCTCGCCTCTGGTCCGCCGAGCGCCTTAGCGTGACGTGGGATGGCGACGATCTGCACGTGGCCGCCCCACAACTGCATTTTCTGGCCGGTAAGCCGCTGGATCGCCTGAAAGACGGCGCGGCAGTGGTGTTCCTGACCCAGTTGACGCTGACCACCGACAACTTTACGACCAGCTTGCGGCGCACGCCCGAGCGCTTCATTTTCAGCTACGACCTGTGGGAAGAGAAATTCTCAGTCACGAAGCTGGGCGAAGGACAGCGCACGGTGGCGCACCTGTCGGCGGCGGCCGCGGAAGCCTGGTGCCTGGACAACGTGGCCATCAGTTCCACCGGTCTGCCACAGGATCGCCCGTTTTGGTTGCGGTTCGAACTCCGCGCCGCCGAGCCCAAAGACGAAGCCGCCGTGATGGGCGAATCTGGCCTGAACCTGACACGTCTCATCGAGATTTTCAGCCGCCGTCCGCGCGATCGGCAGCCGCAGTGGATCGCGGACGCCGGGCCCCTGCGCCTGGGCGACCTCAAACGAATGGTGGGCCGCGCCGCGCGAATTCTGTGAACCGGCTGCGCAACAGGCTGATCGGGATCTTTCTGGCGGCCACCCTGGTGCCCCTGGCGGCCACGCTCTGGATTACAACCTCTTTGCTCGACCGTAGCCTCAGCTATGCCTCTACGGGCGAACTGGACCGCCTTTCGCGCTCCCTGCAGAAGACCGGCAAAGAGTTGTATCGGAGGTCCTGCGACGCGCTGCGGAACGATGCCCTGAGCAGCCGTCTGAAGCCGCTGCGTTACGCCCCGGCGGGGCAGCCCCAATGGCCCCCGCTGGTGCAGAGTTTCTTCGACAGCGGCGAGGCCGAACGTTTCCTCCGGTCCGGCAACGATGGCGATCAAATCGAGTACCTGGCGAGGCACGGCGACGAGGTTTGGCAATGGTCCACCAGCCTGGGCGGCGTCGGCTTGGATGAGCTTTCCCGTGAGTATCGCAATGCTCGGGAAATCGTGGAGAAACGCCAATCGCGGGATCTCCTGCGCGGCTTCACGTACACGTATGTGCTGTTGGCGGCATCGGTCTGGCTGGTGTCCCTGGTGCTGCTGGTTTACCTGGCGCATCGCATCAGCCGCCCCATCCAGCAGTTGACCGCGGGTCTTTCGCAGCTTGCCGCGGGCGACCTGGGCACGCGGGTGGAAGCCCGCCATGACGACGAGATCGGCCGCGCCATGCGCGCTTTCAACGATATGGCCGAGCGCCTGCAGCGTTCCACCGAGCGGCTGGTATACCTTACACAACTGGCCAGTTGGCGGACCCTGGCGCGCAAGATGGCGCACGAGGTGAAGAACTCGCTGACCCCCATCCGCCTCACCGTGGAAGAGATGCTGGCCCGCTATGGCGATCGCGACCGCGCCTTCGCGGAACAAGCGACCCAGATCGTGGTGGAAGAGGTTGAGAGCCTGGAGCGCCGCATACGCGCCTTCTCGCAGTTCGCCGCGGAGCCGCCGGTGCTGCCCGTGCCCCTGGACCTCAACGCGCTACTCGAAGAGCGCATCGCCTTCCTGAAGACCGGCCACCCCGATCTGACCTACGACCTGCGCCTGGACCGCAGCCATCCGACAGCTCTGGCGGACCAGGATCTGGTGAAAGGTATCCTCACCAATCTTCTGGAGAACGCCGCGGAAGCGGCTGGCGACGGTGGCCGCATCCTGGGCATTACGGCGGTCCAAAACGGCCTCGCGCTGGTCGAAGTACACGATTCCGGCCCGGGGCTTAGCGACCAGATTCGGCAATCTTTGTTTCAGCCCTCGATTTCTTTCAAGAAGGGCGGCATGGGACTGGGGCTTTCCATCTCCCGTAAGGGCGCCCTGCTGACGGGCGGCGATATTGTGCTGGTGAAAGGAGAACTGGGCGGCGCCGCTTTCCGCGTGCTGCTGCCCGTGGCGTCCAATGGCAACCAAGCGTATCCTGATCGTGGATGATGAAGAGAATATCGGCCGTTCGCTGCGCATGATTCTGGAGCGCGAAGGCTATGGCATCGCGGTGTGCCGCTCCATCCGCGAGTTTCGCGCGCACCCCGACGCCGAGCGCGCCGATGCGTTCCTGTTCGATGTACGGCTGCCGGACGGCAGCGGCATCGACCTGCTGCGTTCCGTGCGGCAAAACGGCAATCCCGCGCCCGCCGTGATGATCTCCGGGCATGGCACCATCGCGGATGCGGTGGAGGCCACCCGTGCCGGCGCCTTCGATTTTCTGGAGAAGCCGCTTAGCCGCGACAAGGTGCTGCTGGCCGTGAAGAACGCGCTGGAGCATTCCAGCCTGCGCGCCGAAAACGAGCGGCTGCGCGAGTTGGTGGGCATCAGCCCGAAGATGATCGGCTCCAGCCCGGCCTTCCAGCGCGCCGTGGAGCAGGCCAGCATGGCCGCCCGTTCCGATGCGCGCGTGCTGCTGATCGGTGAATCGGGCACGGGCAAGGAACTGCTGGCGGCGCATATCCATCAGAACAGCCCCTTCGCCGCCGGGCCCTTCGTGAAGGTGAATTGCGCCGCCATCCCCACCGAACTGATCGAAAGCGAATTGTTCGGCCACGAGAAGGGCGCGTTCACGGGCGCGGCCGGCGCCCGCCGCGGCAAGTTCGAGCTGGCCGATAGCGGCACGATTTTCCTGGATGAGGTGGGCGACCTGCACGGCGCGTCGCAGGCCAAGCTGCTGCGCGTGCTGCAGGAAGGCGAGTTTCACCGCGTGGGCGGTGAGCAGGTGATTCGCGTGGCCGTACGCGTGATCTCGGCCACCAACCGCGATTTGAGCGCCATGGTATTGCAGTCCAAGTTCCGCGAGGATCTGTATTACCGGCTTAGCGTGGTCCCCATCCGCGTACCGGCCCTGCGCGAGCGTCCCCAGGATATCAAGCTGCTGGCGGAATATTTCCTCGACGATTTCTGCGCGCGCAACAACTTCAAGCAAAAGAAGCTCGACGATTCGGTTTATCCGCTGCTGGAGAGCTACCCCTGGCCGGGCAATGCGCGCGAACTGCGCAACGCCATCGAGCGCATGGCCATCCTGACGGCGGGCGAGCGCCTGACGCGGGAAGCGATTCCGGTAGAGATCCGCGTGCAGCGCGACCCGTCGCCGCGGTCGAGCGTGCAGGAGGCGCGCGAATCGGCCGAGCGCGACCACATTCTGCGCGCGCTGGAGGAGGCGAATTGGAACGTCTCTGGCGCCGCCCGCGCACTGGGCATGGAGCGGACGAATCTGCACAAGCGGATTCGCGCGCTGGGATTGAGTAGGGGGAGGTAGGCGGTAGGGCGGCTCGTCCCGGGCGGCCGCGGATCGGTCCTGTTTGAGCGCTGGGTGAAGCCCATATGCGCGCTGATATACCGGTTACGGACCACCTGTCCCACATACACCGGAGAGCGCCCTTATGGTTACGATGAGTTCTCGCCCTCGACGATGCGCCATGCTGTAAGCTGGGAAAGACGAAGTCCTGCAAATTCATTGGCAAAAGGCGAGAGGGCTTTACAATGGCACGGATCGAAGGCATTCGCATACATAACTTCCGCGCTTTACGTGACGTCACCCTCGGGAGAGTCTTGAGTGTAC
>JBEKIM010000255.1:0-9935 GCA_050011755.1 Bryobacteraceae bacterium
TCGCGGAACATGGTCTGGCAGAAGGGGCAGGCCGTGCCCACGACGGTTGCGCCGGTGGCCGCCAGTTGTGTGGCGCGCGCGATGTTGACGCGGGTGCCCTGCTCCTCTCCCAGGAACATCTGTCCGCCGCCCGCGCCGCAGCAGAACGACCGCTCCCGTGTGCGGGGAGGATTGGTCACCTCGCCGGATCGCGCCATCACTTCGCGCGGCGGCTCGAAAATGCCGCGATAGCGCCCCAGGTAACAGGGATCGTGGAAGACCATGCGCTCGCGCCCGTCCGCGAGTTGCGGCAGTTTCGCCTGCATGCGCGCCAACAATTCGCTGTGGTGCTCGATTTCAAAACCCGTGCCGAATTCCTTCCAGTCTTCGCCGATGGTGCGTACGCAGTGCGGGCAGATGGAAAGCAACTTCGTCGCCTTAGCGGATTTCAATTGCTCGATGTTGGCTTCGGCCAATTGCTGAAACAGCAGGTCATTGCCCAGCCGCCGCACCGGGTCGCCCGTGCATTTCTCCTTGCGCAGCACGCCGAACGTCACGCCGAGGTGGCGCAACACGCGCACCAGCGACAGGACAATCTCGCGGCCCTGCGGATCGTACGACCCCATGCAGCCCAGCCACAGGCAATACTCCTGCGTGCCGTCGTAAATGGGCAACTCGTTCTTCTCGATGAATTTCAGCCGCTCGCTGGAGGCGAATCCCAATGAATTGCCGTTGCGCTCCATCGCCAGAAACATCTTGCCGCCGTAATCGTCTTCCCATTTCCCCGTATTCACCGCGCCGCGGCGCAGCCCGATAATCACCGGCAGGTGCTGTATGCCTACGGGGCACTGATACTCGCAGGCGCCGCAGGTGGTGCACTGAAACGCAGCTTCCATGGAAATGTGTTTGCCGAGCAGCGGCTCTTCGTTGCCTGGACCCTCTTCATTCAAGTAATGCCGGAGCCCCAGGATAATCTCCTTCGGGTTAAGCAGCTTGCCCGTGTTGTTCGCGGGACAGTGCTCCGTGCAGCGTCCGCACTCCACGCAGGAGTAGGCTTGCAAGGCATCCAGTTTGGTGATGTCCTTGCCCGTGTCCAGGCCGAAGTCCTCGTCGCCCACCAGGGGAGGGATCTTGCTGAATCCGTCCCGCCGCAGAAACACCGTCGCCGGGCTGATCACCAGGTGCAGATGTTTGGTGTGCGGAATCAGGGGCAGAAATGCCAGAAGGGTCGCGGTATGCAGCCACCAGTTGGCGCGCGCTACGTACGTAGTTTCGTCCATCGCCAGCCCGGCCAGATACGTAACCATCAAGATGAAAATGAAAAGAGCGATGATGCCGGATTCCGGCGCCACCGTGCCCAGCCACTTCGGGCGCACCACAAAGCGGCGAAACGCCAGGCCGGCGATCGAGACCGCAACCGCCAAGGCGAACACGGCCACGAAAGCGTAGTAAGCCTTGCCGAATCCGCCGGTGCGGCTCAGGAAAGGGAAGCCGAATCCGGCTGCCAGGTGATTGACTGTGACGAGCGCGAAGGCACAAAATCCCCAGAACACGAAGGCGTGCGCCAAGCCCGGCAGCGGACGCTCCCGGATCACTTTGCCCTGCAACATCACTTCCCAGACAAATTGCCGGATACGCGGCGCTAACGGCCGCAGTTGGAAATCGGGATTGTCACGCGAGCGGCGGATTGCATCCACCGGTTTGCGGAAGCGACGCCAGAAAAGCGACCCGGAGATGCACAACAGTATCGCCAGAATCGCAATCTCCAGCCAGGATGGGTGGACCATGCGGTAACCTTTGAATGTAGCACAGCCGTCCGCGAAGTCCGCTACAAACTTCAAAACGGGGTATCTTGCTTGCGTATTCTGGTTACCGGAGCCGCCGGATTCATCGGCTCGCACATGTGCGACCGGCTGTTGGCGGAAGGCCACTCGGTGGTGGCCGTGGACAATTTCCTCACCGGATCTGAACAAAATGTGGCGCATCTTGCCGCTAACGAGCAGTTCCGGCTTATTCGCCACGACATCACACAGCCATTCGCCGTGGATGGCCCGTTGGATGTCGTGTTGAACATGGCTTCGCCCGCCAGCCCCAAGGATTATCTGGAACATTCGATCGCCACGCTGGACGTGGGCAGCGCCGGCACGCGCAACATGCTCGAACTGGCGCGCGCGCACAATGCACGCTTCCTGCTGACGTCCACGTCGGAATGCTACGGCGACCCGCTGGAGCATCCGCAGAGCGAAACGTACTGGGGCAACGTAAACCCCGTCGGGCCGCGCTCCTGCTACGACGAAAGCAAGCGCTTCGCCGAGGCCCTCACTATGGCCTATCACCGCACTTATGGCCTGCGCACGAATATCGCCCGCATCTTCAATACCTACGGGCCGCGTATGAAACTGGACGACGGCCGCGTGGTGCCTTCGTTCATCGGCCAGGCGCTCCGTGGCGACCCCATCACCATATTTGGAGATGGATCGCAAACGCGCAGTTTCTGTTTTGTCAGCGATCTGGTGGACGGCCTTTACAGACTCATGCAATCGGACGAACGTTACCCGATTAATCTGGGCAATCCGAACGAAATGACCATTCGCGAATTCGCGGAGCGGATCCTCGGCGTAACCGGCGGCAGGTCCCCGATCGTGAATCGGCCACTGCCGGAAGACGACCCCAAGCAGAGGCGTCCGGAGATCTCCAAAGCGCGGCATCTGCTCGGTTGGGAGCCGCGTGTAACGCTGGATGAGGGGCTCCGTCTGACGGTGGATTACTTTCGCCCGAGTTAGCGTTTAAAATACGCCCATGAAACGCGCCGCCCGCTGGATTGGCATCGTTATCGTTGTGCTGTTGCTGGCAATCGTCGCCTTGCCATTCGTTGTCGATGCCAACCAGTTTCGCCCGATGCTCGAATCGGAACTTTCCAAGGCGCTCGGGCGCGAGGTCAAAATCGGCGACCTGAAGCTGGATGTTTGGTCCGGCGGCGTGACCGCCGGCGATCTCTCCGTTGCAGACGATCCGGCTTATAGCGGCACGCCTTTCCTGCATGCGCAGTCGCTCACGCTCGGCGTGGATCTCTGGCCGCTTATTTTTTCGCACCAGTTGCACGTAACGCAACTGACGCTCGTTCAACCGCAGATGGATCTGTTGCAATCCGCCGCCGGCGGCTGGAATTTCTCCAGTCTGGGAGGCCGATCCGCGCCTAAGGCCCACCCCTCCGGGACGGCCGCGAATTCGGGCGCCGGCCTGAACCTTTCGGTGAAGCGGGTAAAGATCGCGAGTGGACGCCTGACCTTTGCGCAGCAGAACAGCAAGGCAAAAGTGCGCGAACTGGAAGACGTGAATGTCGAACTGACCGATTTCTCCGCCAATTCCGCATCCCCGTTCCGTCTGTCGGCTAAACTGGGCGGCGGCGGCAACATCCAGCTTAACGGCACAGCCGGCCCGATCGACGCGGCCGACGCCGCGCAAACGCCTGCGAAGGTCAAGCTCTCGTTATCCGGATTCGATCTGGCGGCTGCCGGCGTTGAGAATTCCACGGGGCTCGCTGGGTTGGTCTCGATCGACGGCTCCGCGGCCGCGGACGGCAAGACTCTCTTCGTCAACGGACGCCTCAAGGCCGATCGATTAAAACTCGCCAGGAACGGATCTCCCGCGCAAGAACCGGTCGCATTCGATTTTGCGGTGGAGCATGATATGCGCAAGCGCGCGGGTGTCCTGCGGCGCGGCGAAATCCATATCGGTTCCGCGCCGGCAAGCCTCACCGGAACTTACGTAGCGCAAGGCGAATCCACGGCAGTGAATATGAACCTCGCGGGTCCGGAGATGTCTGTCCCGCAACTGGCTGCCATGCTCCCGGTATTCGGTGTCGTGCTGCCCGCGGGATCGTCTTTTCAGGGTGGCACCGCGAACGCGAAACTTTCTTTCGGCGGTCCGGTCGAGGCGTTGGTCATCGATGGCTCGCTGGGCTTGCGCAATACGCGTCTCACCGGTTTCGACCTGGGGTCCAAGATGTCGGGAATTGAGAAACTGGCCGGTATCAAGACCGGCCCGGATACTGAGATCCAGACCTTTGAAGCCACGCTGCACATGGCTCCGGATGGTTCCACGTTTCAGGACATCAAATTCGTGGCGCCGGCGCTGGGGGACTTGAGCGGAGGCGGGTCCGTCAGCCCAAGCCAAGCCTTGGATTTCAAGATGCGGGCCACATTGCATACCGGCGGCTCCGCATTGGCGATGATCGGCGCGAAAAGCGGCACGGGTGTGCCTTTCATTATCGAGGGGACGGCCTGCAGTCCAATTTTCCGCCCCGACGTGAGAGTATTTGCTGCTGACAGGGTGCAAAGCCTGGAGAAGAACCCCCTTGGCAAGGCTGCTGGTGGCGTGCTGGGCAAGTTGGGCAGGAAGAAATAGCCGGCTGCGGATTAAGGCCGGTGGAACCACTTCAGCCGCGCCAGCAGTCCGTAGAAGACCAGGCAGAACCAGAAGTCGATAGCCAATCCCCAATCGATTCTGCGTGGTACGTGGCGGCCCGCGGGGGGCAAAAAGCGGTACAGACTGAAATAAGCCGCATTGCCCAGGATGATCGCAGCCAGGCTGTGCCAGAACTGGCGTTTTGAAAAAATTCGGTATTCAGGCACCCGGATGCCGTCCCATGGGAAGTCCATTCCACGGCGCATCGAGAACCTCACGTACCTTCGCCACCAGTTCGATCGATGTAAATGGCTTCGCCAGGAAGGCTACCGAACGCTTGCAAGCGCCGAAGGGAGTTGCCTCCTCGGCATAGCCGGACATTAGGAGGATGCGCAGATCCGGGCGGGCGCGAAGCAAATGCCCGGCCAGATCTGCCCCATTCATGTTAGGCATGACTAAATCGATCAGAACTAGCTGAATCGGCGAGAGATGTAATTCGCACAGACGAAGCGCATCCCTTCCGCAGCGGGCTTCCAGGACGCCGTACCCATTCTGCACCAACATCAGGCATACGAGGTTGCGAACGGCATCCCCATCCTCGACGACCAGGATCGTTTCTTTCAATAGATGCCCCTATTGCACGTGCATGGCATCGCCAAAGTACGACAAGATCTGTTCCGCACAACGCCGGCAGGATTCCTCTTCGTCCGGATCGCGGGCTTCGCAGCGTATCAATTCGCGGTCTTCAAATGCCATACTGCGTCCGCAAACCCAGTCTTCTCCGTCGCGGATGTGGATGTGATTGAACTCTGTCACGCGTCTATCCTTAGTGGCTGCAATGTGTTGAGTTGCGGAGTCGCCGCCTCCGCTGCTAGAATACTAGTTTCGCAGTTTCCAGGAGATTTCGTAATATGGCACGAATTTGCGATGTATGCGGGCGCGGCCCGCAGTTTGGCCACCGCGTCAGCCACGCTCATAACGTCAGCAAGCGGCGTTGGAATTTGAATTTGCAGCCGGTGCACGCGCTCATCAACGGCGCCACCAAGCGCCTGCGTGTTTGCACTTCCTGCATCCGCTCGGGGAAGGTACAGAAGGCCGCTTAGCGCGCCCCCCGGCAGGCGAGGCCGCCTGTCCAGCCACATCAGATAAACATCTCTTCGTCTTGCGTGGCGTGTTCGGGAGAATTGCGGTTTCCGCCCTGCGCATAGGTGTTTAGCGCCGCTTTGACTCCGGCCACGATCCCGTTTACTTCCTTTACCGGCTTCATCACCGCGCTCTTCACGGCTTCGGTGGCGTTTTCCACCTGTTCCACACTGTGGCCCACGGTCTGATCGATCTGTTCGATGCGGGCCTTGGCCCGACCGCTGGTTTCGTCGATCAACTCCCCGATGCGTTCGGCATGTATGCGGGCGGCTTTGGCGATTGTCAGGGTCTCGGTGGTAATGTCTGCAATCCGCGGACGGTTTTCTTCAAGAATCTTCCCGCTGGATGTAATCAAAGCGTCAAAACGGTCCACCAGGGGCCCGAACTTATCCACCAGCGGTCCAAACTTTTCCAGCAGGGGGCTAAACTTCGTTTGCGCCTCTTTACCGGCTTTTTGGGCCTCCAAAACGACGCGGTACATCGCTGCCAGTATGAGCATCTGTCCCAGAACGCCCAGACAAGCCACCACGGCGGCCACGCCGACTACCCATTGAAAGGCTTCAGACATTCGAAGACTCACACCGGCAACTAGTGAGCCGCTCCTTCCGCGGGAGGCGCCGGGGGTTGGTTCACCGCGTCGCGGTAAGCTTGTTTGCCGGCTTCCATGGCATCGGCTATGGTATCTTTCTGCCGGTTCAATGCTTCTTTGCTCTTGGCCAGCAGGTCGCCCGCGGAATCCTTCAACTCATTGCTACGTTGTTTGAGATAATCCGTACCTTCGCCGGTCTTATCCTTGATGAGCTGGCGAGTGTCAGCTCCAGCTTTGGGGGCAAACAGCATGCCGATACCAATACCTACGCCGAGGCCCAGCAGGAAACTTGAGAAACCATTCTTATCCATCTACTTCCTCCCTTTACAGTCACTAGTATACCTTGCAAGGCACTGACGTACGCCATGCTAAACTGCTATTCCAGCCGGAAGCCAATGTGATGAGAGAGCGAGAACGTACCCGCTTGGATGTACCCGGGCTGTGGGAATACGCGCTGCGAGTGCTGGCCGGCCGCGCTTACTCGACCGGCGAACTGCGCGAGAAGCTCCGCGGCCGGGCGGAAAACGTCGCGGACGTGGATGCGACCCTAGCCCGTCTTAAAGAATACGGTTATCTGAATGACCGGCAGTTTGCGCAAAACTTTGCCACGGCCCGGCTGGAAAACGAAGGATTGGGCAAGACGCGCGTACTGGCCGATCTGGCGCGGCGGCGGGTGGCGCCGGCGGTGGCGCAGCAAACGGTGGGGAGGGTTTACGAGGATATCGACGAACACGCCCTGGCCGAAGAGTTCGTACGGCGTAAGTTTCGCATGGCTTCCAGGGAGAGTCTGTTCCAGGATGAGAAGCAAATGGCATCCGCATATCGCCGGCTCCTGCGGGCCGGATTCCGTTCGGCCACCGTCGTGACCGTGCTCAAGAAGTTCGCGCGCAATCCGGACTTGTTGGATGGGTTCGAGCCGCCGGAAGAAACGTCGGAATAGCAGCCTTACAGCGGGTTTAGGGCGAAAATGTATTCCACGACTGGACGCCCGCCGATCAGGTGTTCCTGAATAATCCGTTCCAGCACCTCAGGAGTCACTGAGTGATACCAGGTTCCCTCAGGATAGACGACCGCGATGGGACCTTGCTCGCAGACGCGCAAGCAGTTCGTCTTGGTGCGAAAGACGCAATGGTCGCCCGCCAGCAGGCCCAATTCCGCCAGACGGCGCTTCAGATAATCCCAGGATGCCAGCCCGACATCCTTCGGCGCGCATTTTGGGTTGGTTTGATCGCAACACAGGAAGATATGACGGCGGATTTGGCCGATTTGCAAGCCTTGCGCGATTTGAACGAGGCGCTCGATTTCCACGATTTCCTTCCTGTCTAGGCAAGAACCGGGTCGCGATCTTCGATTGTAGCGCGCACCAGCTCGACCAGTTCCGCAATCACGTCGTCGGGCAGTCCGCCGTGGGTCAGGCTCTCGCAGAGCGCCGCCAGATCCACGAGCCGCGCGAGACGCCGCCAATCTTGCGGCAATCGGCCGCCCGCACCCAGATAGCCCGCGGAGAAATGCGGCTCCAGAAGTGGTCTGGCGGCCCTTTCGTAGCGCAGGGACGTGCCCAGGTCGGCGAGCGGCGAGCCGGATACCGCAAACTCCCAGTCGAGAACCGCGGCCACGTTCCACCGTCCGGCAGTCGATCGCATCAAAAGGTTTCGTTTATTGAAGTCGCCGTGAACCAGGCGAGTTTCGCCATCGAGCGCAGCCAACCGCGGCGCCCACGACCAGACTAGGTCGTGCGCCCTGTCACGCCAATTCTCAGCCACGCGCCGCTGGAGATTCTCCGTCGCCAGGCAGAGATCGACGAACCGCGGTATGGCATGGGCGCCGGCGAGCAGCGGGGATGAGACAGCGGGTCCCGGCGCGATCCAGCCCGATTTGGCGAACGAAAAAAGGCCGATGGCTGCCAGGGTCTCGCCGGCCGCATGCGCGGCCTGTGCGATAGCCTCCGCATCGCCGCCACGCTTGAGATCGCGGAAGGTAATGCCTTCCACCCAACGCGTCAGTCGAAACGGCGGCAGATCCTCGCAACCGTTCGGCTCCGCGTCGACCACTTCAGGCACAGGCACCGCACCGCGCACCAGGTCCATCAAATCGATTTCTTTCCGGCAGAGGGACGGGTCGTGCTCATGAATGCGGAGCACAATCGGTCCTGGCGACGGTTCCAGCCGCAGTTTGAAATTCGCGTTGCGCAGGCCGCCGGCAAGGAATTCGCTGGCTACCACGCGGCAACCCGGGAATGCGGTGTGTACGATCCTCTCCAGAACCGCGGCGGGCAGGCTGCGCCGCGGCTCCGGCCGCATCCAGCGGGCTGGCTCGATCACAGAATAATTACGCCTTCACCTTGCGGTCCTCGCGAAAAGCCAGGTTCGCCATATGCGGACCGGCTACCGCCGCCGCCGCAACCTCGATGGGGCAGTTGGGCTCCTGACGCGATCGGATGCAGTCCAGGAAATTCTGCTGGTGCGCGGTGGCGCTGTCGCGGTCCGGCTCCTCCGCGAGCAGTTCGGGTTTGCCCTTCTGGGTCCAGGGCTCGGGCGATGCGCCGTTGTCTTTGAAGAGGCGATAGCCGTTGCGGTCGAGCACCATGGTGGCCTTGTCGCCCAGAAACGTGACTGACCAATCCCAATCGTAGGTGCTGCAGTAATTGAGCGTCCACTGCGCCAGGAAGCCGGGATATTCGAATACGGCGGTAAAGACGTCGGGCGCTTCGGCTTCCGGATTGCCGATCAGTTGACCCTGGCAAACGGCGGAGCGCGGCGGGCCGGAGTTAGTCATCCACTGCACCACGTCCATCAGGTGCGTGCCTTGATCCGTCATATTGCCGCCGGAGTAATCCCAGAACCCGCGCCACCAGCGGAAGCGCTTGGGTTCGAGCGGCCGCTTAGGCGCGGAGCCCAGGAACAAATCCCATTCGAGTTTGCCTGCGAGCGGCGAATTGTCGAGCCACTCCGTGAAGTGCCAGTTCCACATGGGCTTCACCATGGAGATGCGGCCCAGGGCGCCATCGTCGATCAATTGCTTCGCCTTGCGAATGAAGGGCATGCTTCGCCGCTGCATCCCGATTTGCACGATCTGTTTGGTCTTGCGTACCGCTTCCACCATCTCGGCGCTCTGCCGCAGATTCAGCGATAGCGGCTTCTCCTGATAGACGTCCTTACCCGCTTCCAGGGCGGAAACCAAACAAGGTTTGTGCTGGTGATCGGGCGTCGCGATCACTACAAAGTCGATGCCGGGCTGCGCCAGCAGATCATGGTAGTTCACATAGGCCCTGGCGTCTTTCGGCGATTCCGATCGGGCGCGCTCGCGTGTGGGTTCGTAGACATCGCATACGGCCACGCATTGCGCGCCCAGTTTCTGAAAGGTCCGGTGCAGCCATTGTCCACGGTTGCCGACGCCGACGATCCCGAACGTGGGACGGTCGTTCGCGCCGCGCACAGCGCTCGGGATGAACAGCGGAGCCGCGGCCAGCCCTTGCAGAAATGCTCTGCGGTTAGTTTCCATATGGTTAAGATTGTAGCTGTGTTCGCGCCCGGCGGCGCACGAAAACGGGGCGGAATCGGCGCGCTATCGCGAGCGTCCCATCAGTGCGGCGACGTGCGCGCTGGATGCGGCAGCCAAACCATCCAGGCTGTAGCCTCCCTCCAGCACCGAGATCAAGCGTCCGCCGGCATAGGTGTCCGCGATCTCGAGGATCAGGCGGGTGAGATCCGCGAAGTCCACGTCGGAGAGGGTGAAACGGCCGAGCGGATCGCCCAACCGGGAGTCGAAGCCCGCCGAGATCAGCACCAGTTCCGGACGGAACTCGCGCGCGGCGGTG
>JBEKIM010000256.1:0-9859 GCA_050011755.1 Bryobacteraceae bacterium
CGACGCGCCATGGAAGCACTCGCCGGATATGATCACTTCGGCCGTCCATTTCGTGGGGGAGTGGCGGGGCGCTGCGCTGGTGGAGTGCAACGTGCCGCAAGCCTTGCAATTCGCCGCACGGTTCATGGGAATCGAAATGCCCAGCGCGATCGACGACGACGTTCGCGACGTGATGGGTGAACTAGCCAACATGGTGGCCGGGAACCTGAAGTCCCTCCTACCGAGAGGGTCGGACCTGTCGATGCCGTCGGTGGTCGAAGGCAGCGACTACGCCCTGCGGGTATGCGGAGTCAACGCCGCGGAGCGTATGACCTTTTCGAGCGCCGCGGGCGCCTTCCGCGTCACCCTGATCGAAATCATACAGGCCACTTGAGCGGATCGCCCCGGTCCGTTGTATACTTTGCAACATGCCCAACATCGAAAAGTATCCGGCGGGCGCGTTTGTGTGGGTCGAACTCGGAACCACGGATCAAGCCGCCGCCAAGAATTTCTATGGGTCGCTCTTTGGCTGGGAAGCCAACGACATGCCCATGGGACCCGACGAGCACTATACGATTTTCCGGCTACAGGGCCGCGATGCCGCGGCGGCCTATACGCTGCGCCCAGACATGTCCGGCGGCGCGCCGCCGAACTGGCTGCCCTACATTTCCGTGGAAAACGTGGACGATTCAGCGGCCCGCGCCGCGCAGATGGGGGGAAAAGTGGTGGCTCCGCCCATGGACGTTTTCGATGCGGGACGGATGGCCGTAATTCAGGATCCGGGGGGGGCGACGTTCGCGCTCTGGCAACCGAAGAACAACCCAGGCATCGGGATCGCGGGCGTGGATGGCACGCTGTGCTGGGCGGACCTGATGACCGATAATCTTGCGGCCGTCCAGCAGTTTTATGCGGTTCTGTGCGGCTGGAACATCGCGCCGGGCCAAAACGACCCATCCGGTTACCTGCACATCAAGAACGGCGAAACCTTCATCGGCGGCATGCCGCCGATCGGTCCGCGGCCCGGCGTGCCATCGCACTGGCTGCTCTATTTCCTGGCATCCGATTGCGACGGCACCGCCGCCAAGGCCAAGTCCATGGGCGCTACGATTTTCCACGGGCCGACGACCATGGAAGGGGTCGGGCGCTGGGCCGCAGTCGCCGACCCGCAAGGCGCGGTTTTCGCGATCTTCCAACCGCTTCCGCACTGAGATTGGGGGCGGCCCAGGGGTGCGGCAGGCTCACTGCATGCCGCCGCCCATATCCATATCCAGATTCCAGGAGCCCAGCATCCGGGCGCGCTGGCTGCCGCCCGGAGCCGCCGTCAGAATCGGCTCAACGCCTGCAACTAACGTGATGGCGGTTACCTGCCCCGGATCCGTGCCTTCGGTGCTGGACACGATGATGGCGTCTCCGGCCTTCAGATCCTCCAGCTTGATGGCGGGCATATGCTCCAGCATCTGCTGCATGTCGCCGCCGCGGCTGCGCATGCCGGCGCCGCCGGCGCCACCAGCCCCGCCCGGTCCACCGGGTGTACCCGAAGCGGCTGCTCCTCCAGGCCCGCCGCCCGCCGCTCCACCCGCCGCTCCAGGCGCGCCTGGCGGTCTCTGTCCGCCTCCCGCCCCGTAGCCGTTTGCGCCGGGAGCTCCCGCGCCAGCGGCGTCACCCGAGCCGCCCGCCGCGCCCGACGCGCGCATGGCAATCATTCTGGCCACGGTTTCCGGCAGCTTGCGCATGACCGAATCGGCATTCACGTGCACCAGCAGAGGCTTCTTGACGGCCAAGTCCATCACCTTCATGGTGTTGGCGGCCGGATCGATTGAAATCACCGTGGCGGCCACGTTGCGGAACGACCCCGAAACCACTTCCTCGGCCGCGTAGCGCGTACCGTCTTCGTTCTTGGTGCCGAGCGCCCGCACCTGATCGCCAGGCTTGATATCCGAGATCTTGCTCGGTTTGGCGTCGGCAAATTTCACGGAATCGGGGGCATAGCGGCTGACCATGGTGTTTGCGCCGGCAACGATCACCAGTGGCTTGAGACCTTCTGCGGTGCGGGTGTTGATGGTCAACTCGCCTGCCTGGGCATTGACCGCCGTGACCAATCCGCCTACGCCGCGCTTGCGCCATTCGGCCTGATCGGCCTGCTGCTTCTTGGCGATGTCCGCCTTGGTCATCACCACCAAGGTGCTGGCCGCCAGGGCCGTTTTATCGTCGGAAAGCTCGCCGCGCGCCAGCACGCGGTCGCCGGGACCGATGTCGCCGGCCGTAATCGGGGTGGCGTTGGACAGGCTCTTTTCGCCCGGGGGGAGGCGCAGAAAACGGGCGCCCGCGTGCGGCGTGATCTTCACGGTCTTGCCGTCGTCCGTATGCAGCGTGATCTGGCCATTCGCCGGATCGATCGCCTCGACGGCCCCAACCAGGTTCGTACGGGCGGGCTGTTGCGCGGTGGCGACGCCTAGAACAAGCGAGAGGACCGCCGCGGGTAAATACACGATTTTCATTTGCAGACAAGCTCCATTAGTAAGACGTCAGAAAGGCCCGGCAAGGTTATGCCATGGACCGAAAATTGCTGATGGTTAAGCCAGTTAGCTCATAACGGCGGGGCTCACCCCGAAAGCCGATAGCCCATCCCATGGACCGTCAATATCCACTGGGGCTGATGGGAATCCTCTTCCAGTTTCTGCCGCAGCCAGGCGATGTGGACATCCACTGTCCGGCTGGAGGTTACGCCCCCGTATCCCCAAACTTCGCTGAGCAAGGTTTCGCGCGATACGGTGGTCCCCCGATGCTCGGCCAGGTAGCGCAGCAACTGGAATTCCTTGGCCGACAGAGTGACCGGTTTGCCATTGCGGGTTACCTCCGTGCGCCGGACGTCCAAACGAATGGCTCCGAACTGGTAAATCTCGCCGGCCGCACCGAGCGCGGGCGCGCGGCGCAGAAGCGCCTCCACGCGGGCGAGCAACTCCGGCATCTCGAACGGCTTGGTCAGGTAATCGTCAGCCCCGATCTTCAGCCCAATGACTTTATCGGCCGTCTGCCCGCGCGCCGTAAGCATCAGGATAGGCGTGGGGACGCCCCGCTGCCGCAAGTCGCGGCAAACATCCATGCCGTTCTTGCGCGGCAGCATGAGGTCCAGGACGATCAGGTCGTAAGTACGGCCCGAAGCCATGTCCAGCCCGGTCTGGCCGTCTCCGGCCGATTCCACATGATGCCCTTCGCCGCGAAGACGGTCGCCCAGCGTCATCACCAAACCGGGCTCGTCTTCCACCAACAGGATGCGGCGTTCCATATCAGGCCGTAGGTTGTGCGACGTGCGGCACGGGTTCGGCTGCGGGCGCCGCGGCAGACAGTTCCAGGGTGAACGTGGCGCCCTGGCCAAGCTCGCTCGAGGCGTGCAGGCGCCCGCCCATGGCTTCGGCGATGTCGCGCGCCAGGCTTAGCCCCAGGCCCGTCCCATGAATCTGCGCCGCCTGCGCGGCCTTGCCGCGATAGAAGGGCTCGAAGATGTGCGGCAGGTCCGCAGGATCGATTCCAGGACCGCCATCCTCGACGTCGATGCGCACGCGCGAGCCGGAATTCGCGCGCGCGGCACGGACGCGCACCCAAAGCTTGTCTCCTCCGTATTTTAGGGCGTTCAGGACCAGGTTCTCCAGGCAGTGGATCAGGGCCGCGGCATCGGCGTGCACGGGAGGCAGATCCGGGTCGATTTCCCGCTCCACCGTGAAGCCCTCCGCCTCCGCCAGCACCGAGATATTGGCCAATACGCGGGCGACCGCTTCCGCCACCGGAACCGGCCCGAGGTCGTAGGTGGAGCGCCGCGATTGGCCGGCGGCGAAGCGCAGAATCTGTTCGATCATGCCGGCCAGCCTGCGCCCTTCATTGCGGATCAACGCGCCGTACTCCTTCACCTGGTCCCTGGCGCCCACGAAGCCTTCGGCCAGGTTATCGGCGGCCGAACAGATCACCGCTACGGGCGTACGGAGTTCGTGTGAAACGCCCGCCACGAACTCCATCTGCAAGCGCGCCAGACGCCGCGCGCGCTGTGTGGAGACGATGATCAGCGCCATGCTGACCGCCAGCAGCAAGAGAACGCCGAAACTCAGCAGCAGGTTGCGGCGGCGGTCGGCGGCTACTACCGATTCGAGAGAGCCGCCTTTGTGCCTCGCCAACAGCTGCCAGGGCTCCTCGGCCGCCGAGGGCAGGATCAGGACCCCGCGCAGAACGCCGCGCGAGCGCGCCGCGAATCCCCCCCGATTTCCGCCTCCTTTCGTGCCGCGGATGTTACGTGGGCGGTTGGCGGGATCTCGTGGTGGGGATCCTTCGATCGCGCGGTTCTCGGCCGGGGTGGTGGGTACCAGATCGGCCCGGGCATCCGGCGGATTCAAGGAGGCGGAGGTCAGCTCCGGGTCGGAACGATAGATGATTTTGCGATCGGGCGCGCCGTTGACGACTTCCACATTGTAAATGAAGCCTTCCGGGCCGGAGAAATATCGCTGCGCCAGTTCGCCCAGCAGGCGGTCGATCGCGCCGCGATCCAACTCGACGATGGCGAACCCCAATACCACGCGCGGTTGCGGGACCGATTCCACCGCGCGTCCGCCAAAGCCCGGTGGGCTACCCCGGCGGCGCCAGGGCGCTCCGCCCATCTGGAAGATGGGATGAACGAGCGCGGGGATGCGTTCCTCCAGGGTCCAGGCAAACGCCCGCAATTCGGGCGGTCCGCCCCCTGGACCGGGACCGGGCGGCTGGCGCATCTGTTCTTCCAGGTGGGGCCGCAAGCCGGCCAGTGAGGCAGGCGAGTCCACCTCCTCAAAATGGCCATCGGCCGGACGGAGGTGGAGCAAACGCAGGTGCGGGGGTGAGCCCGCGCGCCAGATGAAAACATTCGCCACCAGGTCGGGGCGGGCGGCGGTGCGCAGCCATTCCTGATAGCGGTCCTGGTAGCTCGTCCAGAAGTCGTCCGGCTCAGCGGTGGGATCGCTATGAAAAGCAGTGGAAACCTGCGTGAGCTCGCGATAGAATTCCTGCCGGAACTGGTTGACCGAAGTGTTCAAGCCGGCTTCAATCCGGGTGCGTTCGGCGCGGCTTATCTCCAGGCTCCAGCGATACTGCAGCACCGCCAAGAGCACGAGGACGGCCGCCAATAGCGCAACGAGGGCGATTTGCAGGAACGCCCGTTTAGCGGGAGGGGCCATACTCGCAGGATAGATAGCGGCGACGGAAAATGCAATGTGCCCGTCTAGTGCCATCTCGCGGCAGGCGTGGACGCCGTTCGCTGGTAGGAGGGCGCGGCCACGCTGCCGGAATTGGGCGCGCTTTGACCCCTTCATTCCCATCCAGCGACTGCGTGCGTTTTCCTACGATGCACGCCGGGAAGACTAGTACCGCAATTGCGTCTGCATGCCTGCTTTTACTTGCCGCTGGAGGGCCAGCACCTTACGATGGGCTCATGCAACACGCATTCTACCCGGCTTCCATGCTGTGGACCGGCGTACTTTTTGCTGCCGCGGCAGCCGCCCAGACACCCACGTATTCGGTAGTCTATGGCTTCACCGGGACGACAGACGGTTCCGATCCGCAGCCCGGTTTGATCCACGATGCGGCAGGCAATTTGTATGGAACCACCAACGCCGGCGGAGTGAGCGGATGCTCCGGCTGCGGCTTTGGCGTGGTGTTCAAGCTCGACACGACCGGAAATCTTTCCGTGCTGCACACCTTTACGGGACAGGCGGATGGCGGGAATCCGGACGCCGGCGTGATCCGCGATCCGGCGGGCAACCTCTATGGCACCGCTACCTATGGGGGCGCGGACCATTCGGGAGTCGTGTTCAAGATCGACCCGGCGGGGAACTTCAAGCTGTTGCACACGTTCTCGGGAGGCGCGGATGGCGGCAGCCCGCACGCAGGCTTGATTCGCGACGAGGGGGGCAACCTCTACGGCACGACGGCGAATGGCGGATCCGGTAAAGGAGTCGTATTCGAAATCGACGCCGCGGGTACTCTCAGCACGCTGCATGCATTTATGGGATCGGACGGCGCGCAGCCGGCGGCCCCAGTCATGCGTGAGGCCTCCGGCAATCTTTACGGGACGACCGCGAATGGCGGCAAATACGGAGCCGGAGTGGTATTCAAGCTGGACGCGGCCGCCAATCTTACCGTGCTGCACAGCTTCACATCGGGGTTCGACGGCGCGCGCACCCCTATGCCGGCCTGATCGAAGACACGGCGGGCAACCTATACGGCACCACGCATAGCGGCGGTACGAACTGCGCGGCGGGGTCGGGCTGCGGCGTGGTCTTCAGGCTGGATCCGGCGGGCAACCTGACCGTCTTGCATAGCTTCACGGGAGGGACGGATGGCGGGCTTCCGGGAACCGGAGGCCTGACCGGGACTCCCAGCGGAGATATTTACGGCGCAACTCCCGCGGGAGGCGCGAGCAACGACGGCGGAGTCCTGTTCAGGCTGGACGCGGCCCGGAATTTCAGCGTGGTCCATACGTTCGCGCAAGGGGCGAACGGGATCTCGCCATCCGGCGGCTTACTGCTGTGGGGAGGCTCCGTATCCGGGACTACCGCCGCCGGGGGGCCGAACAGCGGCCGCGGAGTGATTTTCAAGCTGCAATAGGCGCGCGCGGATTTCAGCGGAATTCGATCGTCAATTCGGATAAAGCCTGGGCATTGGATGCCGGCGTAGCGCTATCGAGTTGTTCCGCGCGCGAGAATACCAGCAACAGCTCCATCCGCGCCGGCAAATCCGACTGCAACCCGCCTATGGACGGGAGCACGCAGGGCTGGCCTTTCTCGACGGGCGCGCTTTCAATGAGGGTCCAGGGGACGGGCGCCTGGGGTGAAGTTTCGTGGCGGAGTAGATAGAGGAATCCAGCATCGGGGGGTTTAATTCGCAGGCGCACGGAATTGCCGGGGTGAAACACGGCGCCGGGGGGGGCGGGCGAATACGCGCCGGGGCCGTCTTCGAGCAGCAGGGTGTAAGCCACAGGCGGCTTGATGACGAGCGCCCCGGACGACTTCGCCCTGGCCAGCGCATGGGCGCCGGCGCTGAAGGCGCGAGCGGGCGCGGGCGCGGCTTGCACGATGCGACCGAGTTCCGTGGATTCCAGCGGCCTGGCGCCACCCACACCGCCGGCGGCAGGGCGCGGCGCTTGTGGTGCAGCGGGGAGGGCGGCAGGGGGGGTAACAAGGGAGCCAGCGCTGGGTGCGGCTTGCGCCACCGGCAGGTTCGCCGAAGACAGCATCGATTGGGCGGCGTCCCGCGGGGTGGACTGCGCGGGCAGGGGCGGAGGCGACGGCAATCGGACGCTCTTTTTCGCTTCGGGGTTCTTCAGCTTTGGCTCGGCCAGCAAAGGCTTGATCGCGTTAAGTGGCGCGGCCGGCTGGGTGGCGATGGCATCCGCCATCAGGGTTTCGGTTGGCTTCGTTTGGTTCGTTCTGCGCAGCAGGAAGCCTCCCACCATCAACAGCGCCGCTAAGCTTCCGGCCATCGCCAGCGAGGCCGGCCGGCGCAGCCAGCGCCACGCGCGGGCGGCGAGGGTATCGCGGGACGGTCCCAAGGCCGCGATCAGTTGCTGCCGGGAGGCCGGGTCCTCGAGTACTTCGCGTAGCGCATGCTCTTTCGCCAGCGCATCGAACAACTCCTGATCTTCGAGCGCGGCCGCGAACAACGCGCTGCGCTCCGCGGCGCTAAGAGTGTCGGTCGCGTAGCCGCCCAGCAGTTTCTGGATTTCCTTAGGGCTCATTTGCGGCCGGCCTCCCAGTCTCCGCCCATCAGGTCGAGCAACTGCTGGCGGCAGCGAAAGTCCCAGGTGTAGACCGTATTAATCGACTGTGCGCCCATGCGTTTCTGGATCTCACCGAAGTTCTTGCCTTGCAATTTCAGGCGCAGCAATTCGCGGCAGCGGCCGCCCAACTGTTCCACGGCCCCGGTCAGGCGTTCGAGCATCAGCTTACGTTCCACCAGGACGGCGGGGTTGGCGTCCAGATCGGGCAACTGAATGTCGGTGACGGAAACCTGCGTGTACTCGCCGTGACGCTGCGATTTGCGGCGCAGGCTCATGATCTTGAACCTTGCGATCTGGAGAGCGAGCGGAACCAGTTCTTCCAGACGATCGACGCGATGGTATTTTTCATGCAAGAGGATCAACACCTCTTGCGCCAGGTCTTCGGCAATATCCCCCTGTACATGAGATGCCGCGAAGGCCACGATCCTTTCACGCAGTTTGGCAAGGATCTGCTCTCGTTCCACCGGGTTTACCGCATCCATCATAAACTATTGGGTAATGCGCACGGTGTGGTCCGGTCTTCTCCCGATTATCGCGCCCGTCGTGGCAGCGGCGGCTTCCAACGGCTTCTCCATCACGAACCTGGCGCCGGCCAGCAACCTGCTGCCACCGGGCACTAACAGCGTGATGGTTTCGTTCGACACCAGCCAGGCGACCACCTGCGGCTGGTCGCTGGTATTCGGCACGCCTTTCGCTTCCACGACGCCCTTCGAAGCGCAGCCGGCGACCGCGCACCAGGGCCTGGTGACGGGGCTTTCCACCGATACGCGGGTGCTGAACGTAGTTTTTATCCAATGCGCCGCCGACACCAGCTATACAGGGTATCTGCAGTACCGGGATGTGCCCGCGCGCAATGGGAATTTCCCGCGCATTGGAAGTATATGGTCGGGGGGCTATGTGTACGAGTCGGCACCGGCCCAGGCGGAAAAGATCCAGTTATTCCTCGGTCCGGGGATTCAGGGCCCCGACGCCAGCGTGATCCGAAGCGGAGAACCCGGCGTCATCGTGATGCCGAGTTTCAACGCCACCGCCACAACAGACCCTTCAGAGGTGGTTCCCGACGATTATTACCTGAAAGACGTGAATGGCAACAAGATTTCGAATTGGCCGACGCCGGGCGTTTACCTTTTGAACCTGACTAAGCCGGAAGTGGCCACTTACCTGGCCAACATGGCCTATCAGTATCTGGTCAGTGGCGGCGCGCTGGCATTCGACGGGATTTTCTGGGATAACGTCTACCTGTCGATCTCGTGGTACACCACCGACGTATACGGCAACCCAGTCGAGATCGACGCGAACGGCGACGGGATTCCGGACGATCCGGCGACACTGGACGCGGCCTGGCGGGCCGGCGTGCAACTGGAATTCGAGACGTTCCGCCAACTCGCACCCTACGCCTATATGTCCGGACATCTGGGCCAGATACCGCCCGACCCGGTTGAACTGGGCTCTTTCAACGGCGACAGCCTGGTGTTCGACGCAGTGAATGTACAGGAAGGCCTGATGCCTTTCAGTTCACTCTGGCAGACTTACAACGAATGGTTCAGCGGCGGACGGCAGCCCGCCATCACCATGGTGCAGTCGTCGCCGCAGAACCAGATCGCTTACGGCTACGGCTTCAATCCGCAGCAGACCATGTTGCCGTCTACGCTGGCCTTTGCGCAGGCCTGGTATCCCAACGTGCGCTTCGGACTGGCGCTGGCGCTGATGAACGACGGATTTTTCACTTTCGACCTGGGCGACACGGGCGGCGCGGTGAACTGGTGGTACGACGAATACGATTTCCCGCTGGGCGTTCCGGTCGCGCCTTACACCCAATTAACCTCGGGCAGCGGGCCCAATCTCATTTCGAACGGGGGATTCGAGCAAGGCCTCGCCGGATGGTATCTGTTCGTGGAACAGGACGGACAAGCAGCGGCTACGGCGGCGATCGACTCCAGCGTGGCGGCCGTGGGCAACAACTCGTTACTGGTCAGCGTGACGTCCCCAGATAGCTCCAACTGGAACGTGAATCTGTCGCAAGGGAGTCTTCCTTTCGTTGCCGGCACTACTTATCAACTGCAGGTCTGGGCGCGCGCCAACGCGCCG
>JBEKIM010000257.1:0-9835 GCA_050011755.1 Bryobacteraceae bacterium
ATCCCGAGAGGAACTCCAGGCGCGTATCGATCAGGCGGTTGGTGAGCATGCGGAACGAACTGTTCTCGCCGAGCCGCAGGAAAACACCTGGGGTCAACAGCACTTCCGCGCGGCCTTCCTCGGTTTTGAGCTGCTGGTTCTCCTTCACTTCCGGGAAAACGCCGAACTTGGTTTCCACCAGTTGGTCGCCCAGGTAAACCTGGCCTTCTACGTAGTGGATGAGCCCGGAACGGGCCGAGATGACCGCCGACTGGGCCAAGGCGGCAACGCTGCCAGCCGCGAGGGCCAAAACACCAAGAGTTAATGTCCCTGCCGGTCGCATAGATACTCCTTTACAACCCCTTAATAAAGCATCTGCGCAATTAGGACGTTTGTCAACGGTTCCGCGTTACTACAAGCGCACTATGTGCGGCGAGTTCACACCTTTGAGGGCGTTGCGTGTATCCACGATCAAGCGGGCCTGCGCCACGATGCGCGCATAATCGAACGCGGAGTGGTCCGTGATAATGGCTGTGCAATCAGCCTCCCCCGCCAGGGCTTCGGGCTGCGCGCGCAACTCGTCGCCATCCAATTGAAGGTGGGGCACATAGGGATCGCTGTAGGTGAGCCGGGCGCCGCGCCGCTTCAGCAGCAGCATGACATCCAGCGCGGGAGATTCCCGCAAGTCCTCGATGTTCTTCTTATAAGCCACGCCTAGGATGTGGATATGCGAGCCCTTCACCGGCTTGCCGGCATCGTTGAGGGCATTCTGGATCTTGTCGACCACGAAGTGCGGCATCTGGCCGTTGATATAGCCCGCCAGTTCGATGAAGCGGGCCTCGATACCGGCCTGTTTTGTCTTCCAGGAGAGATAGAAAGGATCGATGGGTATACAATGTCCACCCAAGCCGGGGCCCGGATAGAACGGCATGAATCCAAAGGGTTTGGTGGCGGCGGCCTCAATCACCTCCCACACATTGATGCCCATGCGGTCGCACATCAGGGCCATCTCGTTGACCAATCCGATGTTGATCATGCGGAAGGTGTTTTCGAGCAGCTTTACCATCTCTGCGACCTGCGTGGAACTGACCGGAACCACACTCGAAAGCGCCTGGGCGTAGAAAAGCCGCCCCATTTCGGTGCAGGCGGGAGTCGTGCCGCCCACTACTTTCGGGATGTTGGCGGTCTGATACTTGGGATTTCCCGGATCGACCCGTTCGGGCGAAAAGCAGAGAAAGAAATCCTGGCCCACGTGCAGTCCGGATTTCTCGAACATGGGAAGCAGCAGTTCGGCCGTGGTTCCGGGGTAGGTGGTCGATTCCAGGATAATGAGCATACCCGGATGGAAATACTTAACGATTTCCTCGCAGGCGGACACGATATAGCTCATATCCGGGTCTTTGGTCTTGCGCAAGGGTGTGGGTACGCAGATGTTGATCGTATCCAGATCGGCCACCGCGGTGAAGTCGGTAGTCGCGCGCAGCGCGCCCGCCTGGACCAGCTTGGAAAGCACCGCGCCGGGGATATCGCCCACATAAGATTCGCCAGCGTTGACGCGCCCGGTCTTGCCGGCGTGTAGATCGATGCCGGTTACGGAGAATCCCGCCTTGGCGAATTCCACGGCCAGGGGCAACCCCACATAACCGAGTCCGACAATTCCGACGCGCGCACGGTGGGAAGCGATCTTCTCTGCCAAATTGCTGGCGGTAGTTTCCGCGGAGACCGTTGTCATATAACTATCATACAAGCGCATCGCGGCGGGATTCATCCATTTGAACCAAATACGGGGAGCCTGCGTTAACATAGGTGATAAGAAAGGGTGCCTATGCGTTTACGTCTTCTCGCCGCCGCGGCTATCCTGACCGGCTCCTTGTTTGGGGCCGATCCCGAACTGGTCGGTCTGGCCATGCCGGATACCCAGGTGATGGCTGGAGTAAATGTCGAGCAGGTGAAACTCTCGCCGCTCGGCCAGTTTCTGCTGGCGCAGATCGCCCAGAACTCCGAGCGCGGCTTGCAGGAGTTGACTAAAACTACCGGCTTCGATCCACGCCGGGACCTGCGGGAAATCCTGGTTTGTACGAACGGGCTGCCGGCCAACGGCCCCACGCTTCTGCTGGCGCGCGGAGCTTTCGACGTGCCTAAAATCCTGGCGGCGGCGGTTGCCGATGGCGGGAAGAGCGAAACCTACAAAGGCGTACCCATCGTCATCCGGGCGGCGCGGGGATCTCTGGCGCTGCCGGATTCCACTTTGGCGATGGTTGGCGACGTGGCCGACTTGCACGCCGCCATCGACCGCAAAACGGCTCCCACAGCCATCGGCTCTGCTCTGGCGGTGCAGGTGAACCAGTTGAGCACTTCCGAGGATGCCTGGTTCGTCTCCATGGTGCCGCCCAGCCAATTGCAGGGGCAGGCGGCAGCGAACAACGGCGGAGCGGGTCCGAATCCACTGGCGATTTACTCCAAAGTGCAGCAGGCCAGCGGCGGCGTGAAGTTCGGAGCCAATGTGGTGGTGAGTCTGCAGGCGGTCTCGGACACGGCCCAGGACGCCGCGATGCTGGCCACCGTGTTGAAGGCGATGGGCATTGGATTATCGGGAAATTCCCAGGGCGACCTGGGAGTGGCCGCAGCCCTATTGAAAGGCTTAAACGTGACGGCCGACGGTAAGATCACCACGGTATCCTTGACCGTGCCGGAGCAGCAGCTCGAGCAGATGATGGCGTCGCACATCGAAGAGTCGCATCACGCCAACCCTCCGCAATCCAAAATGGAGCCCGCGCCACAGCCCGAAGTCAACGCCGCCGGCGGCCCGGTTCCGCAGCGTATTCGGGTCGGTAGCGCCGTACAGAAGGCCAAGCTGATCGAGCATCCGGAGCCGGTTTGTCCCGCGCCGGCATTGCAGGCACGCATCTCCGGCGTGATGCATTTGAACGTTATTATTGGAAAAGACGGGACGGTGCAAAACGTCAGTCTCGCTAACGGCCATCCTTTGCTTGCGGGCCCCGCGATGGAAGCGGTGAAGCAGTGGACCTACCAGCCGACCTTACTGAACGGCCAAGCCATGGAAGTGGCCACTCAAGTGGAAGTAAATTTCGACTGCCAACAGTAGCGGCAATCTCAGCCCGCCGTGCGCCGGGTCATGGCGCGCTTCACCTGTTCGAGCAAAGCGTGCGCACGGGGAAGGCTCTCGACCGCCTGCCGCACTTCCGGATCGTTGGCCCAGCCCAAGTGATCCGCGGAACGCTTATCGAACGCCCGGGAATACAGCTCATACTTCAGCCGCTCCTCGACCCAGGCGCGATTTGCCGTGAATTCCTCGTCCGTGAAAGCCACGCCCTGTTTGTGTAGATAATCTCGAAAGCGATCGACCACGGCGGCGTCCGGCGACCAGCCCTGCGTCAGGTGCGGAGCTTCCCCGCCAAAATACACGTCGCCAAAATGGAAGAATTCACCCGGTTGCGGGAATGCCACCCGCCGCTCGAAGGCGTTCAGCATTTGCGGAGGGAATTTCTCGTCCGGCGTGATTCCGCCGCCGCCATATACGGTGCGGCCGCTATCCGTCATCTTCACGTCGTTGGAGTTCTGCGCATCTTCCTGGCGGTTGTGATAGTAGTAGTCGAAAAATGAACGGTGCGAATAATCGCGCTGGATCAGGCGGCCGCTGGGGGTATAGTAGCGGGCGATCGTCAGCAGCAGGGCGGCGTCCTCGGACAACGGGAATTGCGCCTGCACCAGTCCCTTGCCGAATGTGTTTTCACCCATCACCCAGGCGCGATCGTGATCCTGTAGCGCGCCGGCTACGATTTCCGACGCGGATGCCGTGTTGCGGTTCACCAGCACCACGACCGGATACTGACGCCCCTGATTCCCGATCTTGGCGCGGAATACCTGCTCCGGTTCGGATCGGCCGCGATGCGATACGACGGTCTGGTCTTTGCGCAGGAAGTGGCCGGCCACTTCCACGGCTTCGTTAAGCAACCCGCCGCGGTTTTCGCGCAGGTCCAGGATCAGGCCGTTGACGTTGTCTTCGCCCAATCGCCGGAGATCTGCTTCCATGTCGCGGCCGACGCTCTGCGCCTCGAAGGTCTTGATGGTTACGTAAGCGACCCCGGGCCGCACCCAGAAGGCGTCGACTACGCTGGGCGAAATCTCGCCGCGAGTAACATTATATGAAGCTATGGTGGGCGCGCCGAAGCGCCGCACACCGACTTTCACCAGCGTACCGCGGGGGCCCTTCAGCCGGTCCGCGACCGCGCCCGAATCTTCTCCCTCCACGTCGTGGTCGTCCACCGCGGAAATCACGTCTCCGCGCCGCAATCCCGCACGGGCCGCGGGTGAATCCGGAAATGCCTGCACCACCACAACGTGCGGGCCATCCATCATCACCTCCATGCCGACGCCGTAATACTGCCCGCGTTGGTTTTGTTGCAGCAAACGGTACTCCTCGGGGTCGAGGAAGTTGGAGTGAGGATCGAGCGTGCGCAGCATGCCTGGAATGGCCCCCTGGTAGATGGCCTTATCCGGCGCGATGGCGTCCGCGAAGTTCTCTTCGATCAGGGCATAGGCGTTGGCGAAAGATTTCACGTTGCCGCGCAAGTCGCCTTCGGTTTGTCCAGTCGCGGTGCGTGCGATACCCGGCCCCCACAGGGCCAACACGCAGGCCAGCACGATGAGAAACGGCAAAAATGCCGCGGAATGGGTCTTTTTATTAGGTCTTCGGGAGTGTGTCGCCACGCAGCAAGCCCTCAGTTCTCTCTATCATAACACCGAGGGTCGCCGCGCAATCCTCAAGGAATTGTTAAGCTTGTTCGTCCGCGGACGGAACCCAAGCAAGTTCTTTGCCAAAACCGGCGCCCGGATGCTTACCCCATGTTAAGCTGCTGGAAGTGGCCGAACCTTCCGGCCAGGCGCCGAAGCCTCCCAAGGTTTCGGCCCTGGTGGTTTCTTACAATCGAAAAGCCCTGTTACGGCGCGCGCTCGAAGCGCTGGAGCGGTCCGAAGCCCGCGACACGATCGAGATCGTCGTGGTGGACAACGGTTCCACCGACGGCAGCCAGGAGCTCGAAGCCGAGTTTCCCGGCGCCCGCTTCATCCGCATTCCGCGTAATTTCGGGCTAACCAAGGCCCTCAATTTAGGTGTCCGCGGATCGGAAGCCGAATACGTGTTCTTCCTGCATGAAGACACGGAAGTTTATCCCGAAACCGCCCGCCTGCTGGCCGAACTCTTGGACAAACAGCCGGACGTTGGCGCCGTATGCCCGCTTCTGGTGGATGCCGAAGGGAAGCCCGCTCCGCAATTGGGAAAGTTTCCGCCGGACGATACCTGGCAGCCCGCCGCGCCCGGCGCGGATCCAATGCCGGTCGACTACCCGCGCGGCGCGGCGCTCATGATGCGGCGCTTCTTCATCACCGCCATGCGGCAGATCGACGAGCGCTACGGTCAATTCGGCAGCGATGCCGATTTATGCTTCCAGATTCGCCGCGCGGGCAAGAAGATCCTGCTGGCCCCGCAGGCGCGCGCGCGCCACGAGGGCCGCGAAGGGGAGACGGACCTGCGCATGGCCGACCGCAAACAGGGCACCGCCGCCTGGATTGGCAAATACGGCGGCTTCTTCAGCGGCCTCCGGTCGCAAATCGGCGCCATTTTCGGCGCGTTGGGTTCACTTCAGTTAACTGTCCTGAAGTATCTACTGGCCAGCCAGAAGATTGACGGAAGTCAACAGGAGTAGTCTAAAAGCATCCGTACGGTAGCGGTTTCCGCTATCATGTAGCCAATGGACGCTATTCTCTTTGTACTGCTACCGGCCTTTGTGGCGGTCGGATCCGGCCTGCTGGCGTTCTATATCATGCAGTCCCGTATGGATGTCGCCCTGGCCCGTGAGCGGGAAACCATGGCGCAGGCCCGCGGCACTCTGGAAGCCGAGAAAAACTCTCTCGAACAAGCCCTGCGCGGCGCCAAGGAATCGGCCCGGCGCGAGGCTCTCGACGAGTTCCTGGCCGATGTGCATGTAGAGCAGCGGCATTACGTCAAAGATAATAAGCTTCTATTCCAGAATCGCAAAGCGCTGGTGCTGCAGGAACGCATTTATTTCCGCAATATTCCGCTTTCCAATTGGATTGAGAACGAGATCGTCATGCAGGAAGGCGAGGACATCGACAAGGCCGCCCGCAGCCTCACGAACTTCGTGGATGTGGTCAGCGTAGAAGCGCAAACTCGCAACGGCAATCGGCTGTTGCGCTAATCCGCAGACCGCCAGAAGTCTCTGAAATCAAACGAGCGAACATGCCGGCGGCGGGGAGTCGGCGTCTTATCCGTAGCAGTGCTCACCATCGCTGCCAGCCGATCTACCACATGCTTTAAGGTTACCGACTGCGCGGTGAGTTCCTGGGCGGTCGCGGCGCTCTTTTCGGCGTTTGCGGCGTTCGCCTGCGTGATCTGCTCCATCTCCGCCATGGCCTTGCCGATCTGCTGGATGCCGCAAGCCTGCTCCTGGCTACCCGAGTTCACTTCGTCAACCAGCGTCTTCACTTTCGCCGATTCCCCGGTCATGGCCCGGATCGCCGCGGCCACCTGATCGACTTTCGCCTTGGCATCATGGGACCCGGCAATCGACTCTTCAATCAACGAGGCCGTATCTTTTGCCGCGCGGGCGCAGCGTTGCGCCAGGTTCCGAACCTCGTCGGCCACTACCGCGAAGCCCATACCGGCTTCCCCGGCGCGGGCGGCCTCGACAGCCGCATTCAGAGCCAGGATATTGGTCTGAAAGGCAATCTCGTCGATGACTTTGATGATCCGGGAAATCTTATCGCTTTGGGTATGGGTCTCGCGCATGGACGCTTCCATTTCTTCCAGTGCATACCCGGTTTGAACGAACTTCTGCTGCGACTGCGTGACCAGATCGGCCGCGGCACGAGAACTCTGGCTGTTCCTGCGAGCCATGGAATTGATTTCCTCGCTCGATGCCGAAGTCTCTTCGATGGATGCCGCCTGCCGGGATGCACCCTGCGCCAGCGACTGGCTGGATGCGGACAACTGGCCGGCGCGGACCGCTACCCGATCGGCGCCTTCGGAGAGTTCCGCCGCGGCTGTAGCGAGGGACTGACTGACGCCCCGCACGACAAAGGCCGCGACCAAAACGATTGCAATGAGCAGGCTGGCGATCAAGGCTGTGATGAACAGGCTCCGTGACCTGGCCGACCGGGCATGCGCCTGCGACTCCTTGAGAAGCTTCCGTTCGATGTTCTTGACGTCGTCGAGAGCTGCTTCCGCGACCTTTGCGATCTCCCGCACCCGGGGATCAATGTCCGTTTCCACTTGCTGAATCTGGTTCTCTTTGCAAAATCGAAGGAACTCCCCGGAAACTTTCCCGTATTCGCCCATCGCGGATTCGAACTTGCTCAGACCCTGCCGGCTCTCGTCCACCGTCAGCAGCGGCCGTACCTCGCGAATCTGCTCACCCACCCGTTTGAATGCGGAATTCCACTCCCGCTCCCGGGCATCGATCCCCGCCCGGTCCCGTCGCGCCGCGGCTATCAACATTCCCCGATTGGCGGCCACCATTTCCCACGTACGGGCTCGCGCGGCATTCACCAGATCGAGCGTGACCGCCGTTTTCCCGGTCGCTTCGTCAAGCGCGTCGCCGAGCGACTGCACATACCGGATTCCGGCGCCCGCGACGGTTAGGCCCATGAGCGCCAGCGCGCCCACGCTGCCATAAAGTTTCGTCGATACTCGCATGCGGCTCACTCAATTTATCGGCGTGACTGCCGTGCACCTTTACGCCACGCTGCGGTTACTTCGCCGTGAACAGCATGCGGGCGGCTACCAGCAACAGAAACACCGCGTAAATCCGCCGGATCGCCACGGGCGGCAGGGACAAGATGATGCGCGCTCCAAAAAAGGCGCCTACAAACAGGCCCGCCGCGATCACCAACGCATATTTCACGTTGATATGGCCGGTGCGGTAGTATTCCATCGCGCCCAGAAGTCCGACAGGCGGGATCAAGGCCGCCAGGGAGGTGCCGATGGCATCCACTTCGCCGAGCTTCATGAAGTAAAGGAGTGCCGGGACGATGACCAGGCCTCCGCCAATGCCGAACATTCCGGCCAGGACGCCGGCCGCCAGACCGATCGCGATGAGGGGCAAGTATGCCATAATCCAGCGAGTCTACCATTGCCCGGCCATGCCTCGAGCAGACAACGGTTGCCGCGCGCCTGCGAGTATCATGTAGGTTCACATGCCCATCCGCTGGCTCCTCATCTTCTGGATGTTCGCGATCAGCGCCATCTCATTTCTCGACCGCGTCAACATCTCCATCGCCGGACGTTTCATCCAGCAGGAGTTTCACATCAGCGACTTGCAACTCGGACCGGTATTCAGCGCTTTCCTGGTAGGGTACGCGCTGTTTCAGGCGCCCGCCGGCCGCCTGGCGGACCGCTACGGACCCCGCCTGATCCTCACGCTCGGCACGCTTTGGTGGGGCCTCTTCACGGCTCTCACGGCGATGGTCTCGGCGGGCGCGGCCAACCTGTTGCTGGTGCTGCTGACGGTGCGCTTCTCGCTCGGCGCGGGCGAAGCCGTATTGTTCCCCGCCTCCAACCGGCTGGTGGCCAACTGGATTCCCTCTAAAGAACGCGGTTTGGCGAATGGATTAATCTTTGCCGGCGTGGGCGCCGGCGCCGGCATCACGCCACCGCTGGTGACCTACATCGTCCTGCACTACGGATGGCGTTCGTCGTTCTGGATCAGCGCGGTCATCGGACTGGCGGCGGGTCTCATATGGTACTGGATCGCGCGCAACCGGCCCGAAGACCATCCCTGGGTGACAGCCGAGGAGACCGCCCTGATCGAGAAGGGATTGCCCGAGCTACCCGCCGAGCTTGAAATCGGCAAACCGCTGCCCTGGCGTGTGATCTTTGCCAGCAAAGACCTCGCCGCCATCGCATTCAGTTATTTCACTTACGGCTACGCCGCCTGGATATTCTTCGCCTGGTTCTTCATTTACTTGAGCAGGGTGCGCGGCCTGGATCTGAAATCGAGCTCCTACTATTCGATGCTTCCATTTATCGCCATGGCGGTCGGCTCCACCGTCGGCGGCCGTATCAGCGACATCCTGACGCGGCGGTACGGCAACCGCATCGGCCGCTGCGGCGTAGCGGTAGCCGGCATCGCGTTGGCGGCGATTTTCATCGCTTCCGGTACGCAGGTCGAGAGCGCGCGGCTGGCCTCCGTGGTGCTGGCCGGAGGCGCGGGCGCGCTATATCTCTCGCAGAGCTCTTTCTGGTCGGTGACCGCCGACATGGGCGGCGCGTCGGCCGGCTCGGTGTCGGGCGTGATGAATATGGTCGGCCAGATTGGCGGCATTGTGACTGCCTCGCTGACGCCGCTTATCGCGCACCAATTCAACTGGACGGCGTCGTTCCTGGTCGCGGCGGCGATGTGCGCCGCGGGATCCCTGGCATGGCTGGTAGTGGATCCGAATGTGGAACTGGGAACTTCCGCCCACTGAATCTCATGATGACTGCCCGCAGCCCCGTGGCGCACGCTTCAGCGTGCCGGCGGGACTTTTAAGTCCCGCTCTTGCCCGGCAGCGGTGACAGCCCAGCCAAACATTTCTTCCCCCGTCCTTTCAACCACTTGCAAGAATCGTATCCCTTTATCCTAAATCCTCCGGCTAGCCTGAAGTCGAAAGGATGGGCCATACCCGCGCCCCAAAATCAATGAAAAGCTATCATGATCGGAAACGTTCCCAACAGCAGGCGGATTCCAACCGCCGCAACGCCCAGAAATCCACCGGCCCCCGCACCCCCGAAGGCAAAGCCGCCTCCAGCCGCAACGGCCTCACCCACGGCCTCTCC
>JBEKIM010000258.1:0-9834 GCA_050011755.1 Bryobacteraceae bacterium
CCGCCGTGACGGCGGCGATATCCACGCTGGGCATGCGCGATGCCTGGCTGGATGCGACGGCGCGCAACCCGTCGGGATCGGCTGTGCGCTTCAGTTCGTGTTTTCCCTTCCTGGGGGATCTTGCTTTCATCGTGCCGCCGCGCAGCGTCTGGCCTCCCGCCGGCGGAGTAGGCGCCACCAGGATGCGATGGAAGAGCGCGCGCTTCATCCCCCTGCCGCTGGTGGCGGCCGTGCTGGCCGGACAGCCATTGCACGGGGATCAATGGACCGTTGACGGCGCCAGCGAGTGTCTCCTGCCGGCGGGTCAGCCCGGGCCTTTCCGTACCAATGTGCGTTGGAGCGCCGCCATCGATCGGCTCACCGGCAATGCCGAGCGCCACTCGACGGCCTGTATCGAATTCCGCCGCGATGCCGGATTGTGGACCATCGTGTCGTTCGCGGATGACGCCGCGCACGCGCAATGGTCTGAACCCGTGCGCGGCGCTTTTAAGCTATTGGCGGATTCGGGATTCGGCGGGGAACGCTCGCGCGGCTGGGGACGAAGCGCGCAACCGGAATTCGTGGAAAGAACCTTGCCCGATCTCCTCCTCGGCGAACCGCCCGCACAACCGCCGGCCCCTGCGCCCGCTCCGGAACAATCCGAGCCCGCGCCGGCCCAGGAAGCGTCCGAACCGCCGCCACCCGCGCCTCCAGTCCAACCCAGTTTCACCGCGCACTGGCTGCTCTCATTGTTTACACCCGGGCCGGACGACGCGGTCGATTGGAAGCGCGGTAATTACACGGTGGTCGCGCGCGGCGGCCGCATCGACAGCCCCGCCGGATTCGGCGAGCGCAAGAAGCAATTGCAAATGGTGACCGAAGGTTCCGTCCTGGTGGCCGGCGATACGATCCGCGGCGCGGCGCCGGACGTGGCTCCCGATGGCTTCGCGCACCCGGTGTTTCGCGCCGGCTTTGCCCTGTCGATTCCGCTGCCCGCGCAGGTGACCGCATGAGATACCGGCTGACTTGCCTGACGCCCTTGCTGGTGGGCGACGGGCGCAAGCTTTCACCCATCGATTACATGGTTTGGAAGGACCAGGTGAACGTGCTCGACCAGTGGCGCATCTTCCGCCTGCTGGCGAAGGGCCCGCGCCTGGACGGCTACCTTGCGCAACTGAAGCGCGCCGATAAACTGGATTTCGCTTCCTGGGGCGGCTTCGCGCAAAACTTCGCCGGCCGGCGCATCCCCTTCGAATCGCCTGCCTATTCGGCTTATTGGAATCGCGCCAGCGGCGACAGCCTGCACATCCCGACATTCACTACCGGTACTTTCGGACCGTACCTGCCCGGCACGGCCATTAAGGGCGCGCTGCGCACCGGCATGGTCGCGTCGAATTGGAAGAGCGGGATATTAAACGATATAGCCGCGCGGGTGCAGTGCGAGCGGATTCCCCGCCGCCTGGCGGAAGGGCCTGAAGAACAGGTGCTGGGCAATGCCGGCGTGAGCCGCATGCGCCTGGTGAGCGTAGCGGATTCCGCGCCCGTCACGCATGCCGGTTTCAAAGTCTACCTGCTGCGCGTTTCTACGCTGCTACCGCGCGGCGGCTCTTACGGGCTGGCGTGGAAACAGATCCCCCGCGGCTCGGTAGACGGTGCGCGCCCGGACGACAGCACTCCGATCTTCGCCGAAATGGCGCCTCCCGGTTTCGCCTTCGAAGGCAATTGGCAGGAGAAGACGTTCTTCACCCAGCCGGAAATACGCCGCGTCGTGCGCTGGCAAGACTCGTTCGACCGCAGCCGCATCTTCGAAGCGGCCAACGACTACGCCGCGCGATTGCTGGCAGCCCATATGCAATACGCCACCTGGACGGGCCTCGATCTGCTCGCGCGTCAAATCGCCGAGTTGGAAGCCCGGCTGGCCGAGGCGCGCCAGGCGGGCCAATGCCTGCTTTCGCTCGGCTGGGGAGGCGGCATGCTCAGCAAGAGCGCTTGGCTCGATACCGGCGATCCCACCTATCGCCAGATTATGCAGAAGGCTTCGCCGCATGCCAAAGCCATGGGCTCAAACCTGCCGTTCCCCAAGACGCGCCGCATTTTGTTCCTCAACAACAAGCCCGCGTCGCTGCCCGGTTGGGCGTTGCTGGACGTCAGTTAGTTCACGGTCCGGGCGCGCGAGGCGCGCCTGGCGAACATGAACATCATCCGCGCCGCGACAATCAGCACAGCGCAGCCCGCCAGGATCTTGAACTCGAATAGCCAGACCGATCGCACATCGCCCGGCGGAATCAGCGAAACCGCAATTGAAGCCACGGTCACCACGATACCCATCCCCGCGCTCCATTTCCGCCCGTACTTCCACGCCGTGCCAAACATATAGAGGAACGGAATGAAGTAGACGATCACGGTCATATCCACCAATAGCTGGTAGCCGACGCGCAGGTTTTCGCCGGCCTGCAGCGCGACGACAAACACCGTACATGCGATGCCTTGCGTCAGGATGGCCAGGTGCGGCGTGCCCCAGCGCGGATGCAGCCGCGCAAAGGCCGGGGGGAAATAGCGGTCCAGTCCGATGACAAACGGGATGCGCGCGGTCCCGCCGATCCACGCGCAAAGCTGCCCGGCCACTCCCGCCAGGATCAACACGATCATGGCACGCCCCACCCACGGCGCGTGCAGGCGCACGCCGGCCTCGGTGGAGGCCTGCACCAGGCCGGTCAGAATGCTGATGCGATCGGGCGGCATCAGCACCAGCAGCGACAAGGTGCCCAGGATATAGAAAGCCGCGATGGCTCCGCCCGAGATCCAGGCGGCGCGCGGCACGTTGCGCGCGGGATTACGAATCTCGCCGCCCAGGATGGCGCCCAACTCCAGGCCGCCGAAGGCGAACGCAATCTGCGACCAGAAGTTGACTTTATCCATGTCCCAGTGGGGTGCGAGCTGTATCGGCGTCGCCGGCCCAGAGCGTATCCAGGCTGCCAGTCCGACCACGATCAGCAACGCGCCGAATGTGTAAGTGGCCACCGCGCCCGCATTGTTGGTCCACTTGGCGATGGATAAGCCGAAAATGTTCGTGGCGAGACCCAGCCAGAGAATCAACAGTGAAGTGGAAATGACATAGACCTTGACTTCCGAAAGTCCCAGCGCGTAGCCCGCCATGTCCACTCCCGCCAGCAGCAGGTTAGGGAAATAGAAAAGGTTGCTCAGCCAGTAGCACCAGCCGCACAGGAATCCGTGCCAGTCGCCGAAGCCCTGCTTGGTCCACACATAGATGCCGCCCTCGTCCGGGAAGCGGGCGGAAAGTGTAGCCACCGCAAGCGCCGAGGGAATGAAGAAGAAAGCGGCGGCCAGCAGCCACAGCGTGATGGAAACCGGTCCCGTGTGCGCGGCGGCTGCCAGCCAACGGATGCCGATGACCGCGGCGATGTTGAACAGCACCAGGTCGCGCAGACCCAGTTCGCGCCTTAGCTGCGGTTCCTTAGGAGGGCTTGGAATAGAGCAGAGTGTAGCACGGCGGGAAGGCGCCCATCGAACGTCATTTTCCACTGCGCTTTTGGAAGATGAATTCCCGCTGCGCGAACGGAATTTCGCCTCGTTCGATCCAGCGATCTACATCCGGCATTCCCACCGGGCGCGCCTCTCGGCCCGCGGTTCGCGCTTCATAACCGTGGGATGCCATGAGTTCGAAGACCGCGCGAAAATCCGGATTCCAGTTGCATGGCGACCACTCGGTAAGGCAGATTTCGATCTGCCAGATGGGGGCGATCGGTTGTTGCAAAAGCTCGCCTGCGCCGCGGAGCACCTCCAGTTCCGCCCCTTCGACATCGACTTTAATGAACAGCCTGGCGGCCTGGAATCTCGTACCAATAGCCAGGTCCAGGGTCGTGCATGGCGCTACCGCGGCAAACCTTTTGTCCGACCCGGCCCATCCCGCGATCAGAGAGGCTGACGCGCCTCTGGCTCCGTCATAAAACACCCGCAGGCCGGGCCGAGAGGACACCGCCATGGGCCACACTTCGCAGAGTTCCGCCCACCCGTTGTCGATCACGTTCCGATAGAGGTAGCGGAGGTTCCGCGCGACAGGTTCAAAGGCCAATGTTCGCACGCCTTTGCTTAGCGCGTAACAGGAGTACACTCCCACATTTGCGCCCACATCCAGCAGGACATCGATGCCCCCGCTGCCGATCGTCTGGCCGAAGCAGGAGATTTCATCGCGTTCATAAACATCCATGACCATGTTGCGGTAGCGGGGTGTGCGCAGCCTGAAGCCGTACGGCGTCTGTTCGGGCGAGGCCAGCCATAGCGGCAGCAGGTCGCGCGCGTAACGCCACCAACGCAGGCACTGCGCGATCGGCGGAAGGTTCTTGGCGATCCGGTTCATTTCAGTTCCAATAGTTCCTGTCCAAACTGCGATACTGCACCGCTTCGGCGACGTGCTTGGCGGAAATCGCCTTCGATTCGCCCAAATCGGCGATGGTGCGCGCCAGCTTCAAAATGCGATCGTGCGCCCGGGCCGAGAGTCTCATGCGCCGCACGGCCATTTCGAGAGTGCGCTCACGGCGCGAGTGCACTCACCACCGCGCGAATGTCCGCGGACGATTCGCTGACGCCATTGGCGCGCATCTCTTTATAAGGCACGGCCGCGACTTCCATGTGGATGTCGATGCGGTCGAGCAGCGGACAGCTGATTTTGCCCAGGTATCGCTGGATCATCCCGGGCATGCATCGGCATTCGCGCGAGCTGTCGCCATAGAAACCGCACTGACACCCGCGCTGACATTAACTGCAATGAATATGAGCCGGGAGGGGTGGCCTCAACAAGCGCACAGAGTCGTTTCAAACTAGCTGGCGGCCTGGGCTATCGCTTCCAAGTGTCTAGCTAAATCCTGCTCAACGCGCGTCTTGCCTCCAATCGTGTCGTCGTAGTAGACAACCCGAAAGCTTCTGATGTCGAACGGCAGTGTTCCGCCGCGTTGCGCCAACAGGATGGTCGGTTTCCCGAGAGCTTGCGCGTATCCGAGTTCGTAAAAGACGTTGGGATTAGCCGGCATGATCTCGGCGATGACAAGGTGCGCTTGGGCAATTTCGCGCTGCATATCCTGGAAGATTACCCCGGCTCCCGCCTTCTCATCCATCCTGACAAGATCGTAGATCCTCTCTGCCTGCGGTTTGATCACTTCGCGGTAAAAAGTGTCGAACGGCTCGCGATACTCCATGGCGACGAATGCGCGGGGCTGGTCCGCCGCCACGTCAAAATTTGAGAACCGGATTTCGTGAGCGCCCGCAGCGGTCAGGCCGGTCTGCTTTCCTTCGAGCGGTCGAGGAACCAGAACCTCCAAAACCGGAATATCGTCCACGCTTACCCGAAGCTCCTGCCCACGGAGAGAAACGACCAGCGAGTACCTCCGGTTGGCCTGCAGCACGCTGCGGGGACCTGCCGATTTGAGCGGACGCCAGCCAAAGCCACTTACGAACTCGCTCACGCAGTATGCAGCATTACCAGCGCCAAGCTGAACCTGCAAATAATACCGCTCCTGGGACCTGAAACCAAGAACCACGCCGCCGGCAAAGGTGTCGGTCGCGGCCTCGCTGAACTCCAAGTCCACCTTGCACGACCCGCTCCGAAGTTCCCTGTTGCTAATGATGATTCCGATGGGAAACTGCTGGCCCTGGGCCAGAAAGCGCTCATTCCCGCCCTTGTAGCGTATCTCGTCGTGGTTCTCTTCCCAGTCTCCGAGAAACGTCACCCACCTGATCGGAGATAGCCCCGCGTTCGAGACTGACGAAATGCCCGCTGGCTTCATGCGAGATCTCCTAAGTTGTATTCTATGTCAGTTCCAATAATTGCGGTCCAAACTGCGATACTGCACCGCTTCGGCGACGTGCTTGGCGGAAATCGCCTTCGATTCGCCCAAATCGGCGATGGTGCGCGCCAGCTTCAAAATGCGATCGTGCGCCCGGGCCGAGAGTCCCATGCGCCGCACGGCCATTTCGAGAGTGCGCTCGCCGGCTTCGTCGAGGGTGCAGAGCTGGCGGATGTGGCGCGTGGGCATCTGCGCGTTATAGAAGCCGCGAGCCTGCTGGATGGCGCGGGTGCGCTCCACCACCGCGCGGATGTCCGCGGACGATTCGCTTACGCCATTGGCGCGCATCTCCTTATAAGGCACGGCCGGGACTTCCAGGTGGATGTCGATGCGGTCGAGCAGCGGACCGCTGATTTTGCCCAGGTATCGCTGGATCATCCCGGGCGTGCACCGGCATTCGCGCGAGCTGTCGCCATAGAAACCGCACTGGCAAGGATTCATGGCCGCTACCAGCATGAAGCTGGCGGGGAAGCAGAGCGTCATATTGGAGCGCGCGATGGTCACCGACCCATCTTCGAGCGGCTGGCGCAGGATCTCGAGCACGTCGCGCGGAAACTCGGGGAATTCATCGAGAAAAAGCAGGCCGTTGTGCGCCAGGCTGACCTCGCCGGGACGCGCCATTCCAGAACCGCCGCCGATCAGGCCGGCATCCGAGATGGTATGGTGCGGCGTACGAAAGGGCCGTTCGCGGAGCAATCCCGCGCCTCCAGGCAGCAATCCGGCGACGCTGTGGACTTTGGTGGTCTCGATGGATTCGGCGAAGGTCAGGGGCGGAAGGATGCCCGCCAGCCGCTTGGCGAGCATGGTCTTGCCGGAGCCAGGCGGACCGATCATCAGCACGTTGTGCCCACCCGCCGCCGCCACTTCGAGCGCGCGCTTGGCGCTGGCCTGTCCGCGCACGTCGCGGAAGTCCGGAGCGCCCGACTCGGGGCCGCCCGCCTGGAACGCGGGGGCGGTGGCCGGGAACGATTCCGGCTGCGTGATGAGCTTTACCACCTCGGCCAGATGGCGAACTCCAAACACACGAACGCCCTCCACCACGGCGGCCTCGGCCGCATTGGCCAGCGGCAGGATGAGATTGGCGATCCCCTCGGCGCGTGCGCATACGGCCACCGACAACGCGCCGCGTACCGGCCGGATGCCGCCATCGAGCGATAACTCGCCCAGCAGAATGTGCCGATCCAGCGCAGTGATGGTGCCCATCGCGCCCAGAATCCCCATGGCCATCGGCAAATCGAATCCGGCGCCTTCCTTGCGCACGTTGGCCGGCGCGAGATTGATGGTCACAGCCTTATTGGGATAACCGAAGCCGGTATTAATGAGCGCGGATTTGATGCGCTCGCGGCTTTCGCGCACCGCGGTGTCCGGCATGCCGACCATGACGAAGTCGCGCGCCATCCCGGATGCGTACATGTCGACTTCGACGTCGATCAGATGCGCGTCAATGCCATAAACGGCGGCGCTGCGGGTTTTGAATAGAGCCATAGAAGGGCCTTAGCATTTCGGAGACGCGCGCGAACCGCGTTATACTGATAGAGGTTTTCGCGCAACCGGCCGGAGTGGCGGAACTGGCAGACGCACGGGACTCAAGAACCAAAAGGTAGGGTAGCCGAGGGCAAAGAACGTTGCCCCCTGTACACCTTACGGCGTGCGATGCGAAGCCAGGATAAGGCCCATTCCCCTCAGAACCACTACCGTCGTTGTAGTCCGGCTTTGTCGGACGTGTTGTAATCTGGGACTCTCCGCGTAGTTCATAAACGCCCCACTTCAGCAGGACGTGTCGCTATTCCATACCGGCATAGTGTCGAGAGGCGGGGATTATTCTCAAATTCTTCGGACAGCCGGTGAGCGGGTTCTAGCAACCCTATCCGCGCCTTGAGCAAGTTGTTCCATACACACTCGAGAGGGTGAACGATGGCAGAACACCAAGTACCGGCCGCGGCCCTTGGTGTTACGAACTGTTAGCAGGCAATAGACATACCTCGCACGTGGGATCCGGAAATTGCCGCTCGGCCTGCCAGACTCATGGCGAATCTTGGGCTTGTTTTGAAGCATACAATTCTACGTGCCGCCCGGCCCCTATGAACCCCTCGATCCTGCTCCGGACGGCAAACGGCTGCTAGTAGGCAAGCTGGAGAGTTTCGAGCACAACAGGTCGCTTTGGATGGCACATCGAAAGCACAGCGCCGATTCTTTTTCGTCTTCACGCAAACCCGATCATTCAGACTTCCACGTCACCTTGAAACTCCCGCCGTCTGATGCGAGGGCTGAGGGTGCCGCCGTAACCTTGCTCCCCTTCTCGCCGGTCTTGGTCGAAATGGACTCCTGCACGGCTTTACGGAAATCGGTAATCGGTCCGGAGACGGAGCGGTCGGTCGCGGTATCGGTGCCACCGCTCACGCCGGTATAGAACTCGCCGAAAGGATCAATCCCGAAGTCAGCCAGTTTATTTCCGTCCATCTCCTCAATCCATTCCGCTGAATTGCGCAGAGGCACGCCGCTGTTATCGGCCCCGGTGAACTCAACCTCTTTGCTGAAGTTCTCTCCCGTGGTGTCGTTTGTGATGGAGACTGTGTACTCGTTCGAACCGTTATAAACTACCGACGCCGAAAAATTATCGCCCGGGGCGATGGAAACGTCTTTGATCACGATCGTGTTCAGCGGGTAAAACTCGTACCAGACGTAATAAACAGGCTTTTCGCCATTGCAATCGGCGTCCGTTCCGATCTGCTCCACGGTATTTGAAGTCCAGCCGTCGATCCCCACCCACTCCGAGGAGAACGTGTTGGGGGTTGCGGTGCAGTCCACCGCGCTGACGGTCCACGATCCCTGCACCTGCGTGAACTCTGAGCCTGTCACAGCGTAGCCTGTCCAACTGGTGTTATAGGAAACCGTGACATCGCTGGTCGCGTCGTACACCGGCGGAGGCGTTCCAGGCGCTACGATTCTGCGCGGGTGTCGGCGTGGGAAAAACGGAGCCGTTACGGGTAACGTAGACGGCATGGGCAACTGCGCCAGCGCCGGTTCGGTGGCCAAGGCTAGCAGGACTGGCGTTAGCGATAGGAGAGAAACGGCTGACCATTTCGATTTCATGAACGACCCTCTCTTCAATCCACAAGTTTCTTGTCGTGAATGAAGCCTCATCCAGGCGCGCTCACCAGAGCCGGAAGGAATGTTTCGGGGATCTCTCCGATTTCTGACCCGAGCGGAATGCGATTCCAGGACCTAAACCCTCCGAGCCGGCAGGCACTTCAGCGACAATCCGTTTACGGTATGCCGCAACGCTGGATTTGTCAAGCCAATGTTCGCGATTTTTTTTGGCCGTACCTGCCCGTACCTCGCCATCGTTGGACCGAACAATGTTTTTATGTGTTCCGGCAGCAGAATACTGAACCGCCAGACTCGCGCGAGTTTGGTCGGATAGCAACGGGCTAAACCATTCCGCTCCACGGGATTACCGGAAAACGACAGGGGGTGCTCCCGCGCCTCCAGGCAGCAATCCGGCGACGCTGTGGACCTTGGTGGTCTCGATGGATTCGGCGAACGTCAGGGGCGGAAGGATGCCCGCCAGCCGCTTGGCGAGCATTGTCTTGCCGGAGCCGGGTGGACCGATCATCAGCACATTGTGCCCACCCGCCGCCGCGACTTTCGAGCGCACGCTTGGCGGTGGCCGGGAACGATTCCGGCTGCGTGACGAGCTTCACCACCTCGGCCAGATGGCGAACTCCAAACACACGAACGCCCTCCACCACGGCCGCCTCGGCCGCATTGGCGAGCGGCAGGATGAGATTGGCGATCCCCTCGGCGCGCGCATACGGCCACCGACAACGCGCCGCGTACCGGCCGGATGCCGCCATCGAGCGATAACTCGCCCAGCAGAATGTGCCGATCCAGCGCAGGGATGGGGCCCATCGCGCCCAGACTCCCGATGGCCATCGGCAAATCGAATCCGGCGCCTTCCTTGCGCACGTTGGCCGGCGCAAGATTGATGGTC
>JBEKIM010000259.1:0-9828 GCA_050011755.1 Bryobacteraceae bacterium
CGACCAGGTGGCTGAGGTTCAGCAGATTACCCCATTGCGTGCGCATGATGCCGTTGATGGCGCCCGCGAATCCGCCGGCCACGAAGAAGACCCCGAACAGCAGGCCGCCGGCCATCGGCTTCCACTTTACCCAGGCCGAGAGGGCCAGGGCCAGCAGCGATATCAGCAGAATCCAGATCCACGCGCCGAAGAAGATGGCGTTGGCGATGCGCAGGTTCTGGCTGAGCCAGCCGTTGCCTTCGAGCGAGGCCTGCAGAATGAAGAGCAACAGGCCGGGAATCCAGGTCATCACCGACATCAGGATCAACAGCACGGAAAGCTTGCCGAGCACGTACTCGGTACGCGAGAAGGGCCTGGCCAGATAAAGCGACAGGGCGTTGTTGGCCAGATCGGGCGAGATCTGTCCAGGGCCCACGAAGGCCGCCAGGAAGAAGGCCATCATGCTTTGCCAGCCGAGAAAGTTCAGGAAAAAGCGGGCATTGATGGGGACCAGGTCGCGGATTTGCAACATCTTTAGCGCGCTGAGATTGTGTTCGATATAGATGATCAACGCGTAGATGAGAGGCGCCAGCATGGAGACCAGAAAGAACATGCTGTAAAAGCGTTTGCGGCGCATCTCGTCGAAGGCGTAGCGCGGCAGCACCAGGAAGCGCGACCAGGTTGGCGTGAGCGGCCCATCGTAGCCCTTATACGCGTGCTTAAATACTGCCATTGGGCGCCTCCATGGCCTTCAGGAAAATATCTTCGAGCGAATCGCGCTTGTGATTGAGGCGGCGGATCTGCACGTTCTGCTCGGCGGCCAGCGCGTAAAGCTGGCGGATTTCGATGCCATCCGGCATGACCAGTTTCATGCGTCCGTTGGGAAACGCGGCGGCCTCGCAGCCCAGGCGTTCGATGGCGGTGGTGAAGGCGCCATTGGCGCCGCGGGTTTCGAGCTCCAGGAATCTGCGATTGGCGCGCCGCTCTTCTTCCAAATTGCAGGAAGCCGCGATGCGGCCGTCCTTCAGGATCAGGACTTCATCGCAGCACTCGTCCACATCCCGCAGCAGGTGCGAGGAAAGAATGAGCCGCAGATCGCCGCGATCGCGGATTTCCTGGATGAGCTGGATCATGCGCGCGCGCGCCGGCGGGTCGAGACCGTTGGTCGGCTCGTCGAGAAAAAGCAGTTTGGGACCGTGCGCGATGGCTTGGGCGAGCTTGGCCATCTGCTTCATGCCGAGCGAGTAAGTGCCCAGGTTGCGGTAGCGGGCTTCGCCCAAGCCGACCCAGAAGAAAGCTTCGTGGGCGCGCTCCATGGCTTGTTCGGGAGGCAGGCCGGAGAGTTCGGCCATCAGGCGTACGAAATGTACGCCGGTCATCCCTGCGACGAAGGAATCGTTTTCGGGCATGTAGCCGAGCATGCCGCGGACGTTCTTGGCTTCGCTTCGAATATCTTTGCCGAAGATGCGGGCGGTGCCGGCGGAGGGCGCGTGGAAGCCGAGGAGGGTATTGATGAGCGTCGATTTTCCCGCGCCATTAGGACCTAACAGACCAATGGACCGGCCGGTGAGCGAGCCATTCAATTTCTTCAAAATGATTCGCTCGCCGAACCGGACCTCGAGATTGTCGAGCTCAATGACGGGTGGCATCTGCGTCCTGGGAGGAGCCGCCTGAAACGCGGCGGCGGGCCGGATGGCCCGCCCTCCACTTATCTGCTACGAACATTAGTGTAACTGGGTTCCCGGCTTTTCCAGCAATTGCAGCAGGCTCATGTTGCCGATGGTGGTGAAGAGGCTGCCGCTGGTGGCGAAGGTGATGCGGTCGTTCTCGCCGTAGGCCGCGATCAGCGTGGGCTTCAGATTGGCCGCCAGTTGTTGCACGGCGGGCTGCTGGCTGAATTGCTCGAGCAGCGGGGCCAGCGTGCTGGCGTTGTAATAGATAGCCGCGGAGAAATTCGCGTATTGATCGTGTGGGATCAGCGCGGTAAACGTGGCGGAGCGCGGCAGGGTGTAGCCGCTGGCCCGATTCTGAATGGCGGTATCGAGCAGCGTCTGGCTGGAGCCCGCCAGCAGGTAGCCATCGGTATAGGTGTAGCAGAACTCGGTGAACGGCGAACCGCTTTGGCTGGAGAACGTGTAGTAAGTGCGGCCGTTGACCGTGGACTGCTGGAGCTGGACCCCGGGCGAGCCATGCGTGGCGGCCAGGACGTTGGCGGCGTTGATCAACTTCTGTATGGTGGCCTGCAGCTTAATGGGATCGTAGACTTCGACGGCGATCTTCCAGGAGGGCATGGGCAGCAGCGGGCCATCCTGGGCCATGGCGACTTCACCGCCGAGGGCGGCCGCCAGATCGTTGCGCAGGTCCACTCCGATCAGCGCCTGCACTTCGGCCAGATGCTGCGCGAACATGGGATTTTTCTGCTGCATGGTCATGATCTCGTCGATAATTGCGGTGGGCTGCTTCACGGCGGCGGCCCAGGCGAGCGTGGCTTGCGGCGAGATGAAGTCCAGCGCATCGAGCGGCGCGGGCGACGCCAGCCAGGAGGCTACGCCGGTGCGCTGGCCATTGAAGATGAGCGCGGCGCGGGTCTCGGCGGCGCCTGCATTACCGGTCTGCTGCACCATGAAATACTGCACGTTCGGCGCGTGACCGTGGCTGGCGGGCGCCATGGCTTCGACATCCGCGGCGAACAGCAGGCCTACGCCCGAGCCGTATGCGGCCGCGATCTGCGATCCGAATTCGGTGGTGGCGAAGGTGGTGGGCGCGCCCGAGGCGAGTTGCTGGAGAGCCGCGGCGTCCGGCGAGAGGGCTACCAGATGGGGCAGGATCAGCAGGACGCACTGGCCCTGCGGAATCGCGCCAATGGCCGATGGATCGGTAACGATGCGCATCTTCTGCGCGCCGGCGCCGCTCGAAAGTTTGGCGACTTCAGATTGCGCGAAGGCTTCAAAACCGGACTGTTTCAACTCGGCCATGATCACCGGCTGTCCCGGATGACCGCTCGAATTCAGGGAAGCGGCGATCACCATTTCGTTGCCCAGGTAGCCGCTCATGGTGCTCATGTCCGCAATGGTCTGATCGAGCTTATTCTGCGCCCACCATTGGCTGAGCGTGGGATTCTGCTGGATCTTGGGGACGAAGACCTGCTGCACTTCAGTGAGGGCCTGGCTGAGGTTGGGGATGCTGGCGTAGACCACGGTGGCGGCGGGCGCCATGGTCAACAGGGCGCTCGAATAGCGCAGGGCGGGGAAGTGATCCTGATCGAGCTTCACGTTGAGGGCGGTGACGGCGTTCAGCATCGCGATGTACGCGGGAGCATTCTGGCTCCAGGAGATTTCGAGAGGCACCGGCTCCGCGCCCATGGCGGAACTGGTGGACACCTGATCGCCGGCATGCAGCACGTTCTCGTGGCGGTCCTGCGCCACCAGCACAGTGCCTTCGATCACCGTAACACGCGATCCCTTGAGGCCGCTGTTCACGCTGAAGACCGTGCCGGTGACGGCGACCCGGCAATCGCGCGTGGAGACATAGAGGTGGCCGGTGTGGCGTTTGGCGGCCTGCACGATGATGGCGCCGCGATCGAGGCCGATGGTCATGTCTTTGCCGCGTTCGGAGACCGAGAGGCCGGAGCGCTCCCGCATTTCGACGTGCGAGCCGTCGCGCAGGCGAAGGATGGCGTGCGAGTCGCGGGCGGTGCGAATGTCCGCTCCAGAGGCGACTTCCGCGCCGCGGACAATGGGGACCGTGCCGGTATCGGAGACGCGATAGATGAGCCCGTCGGCCGATTCGACCACCGCTTCGGTACCATTGAACCCGGGGCGGAGACGGTCGCCAAAAGCGTAGAAGGCGAGGCCGGCGGCGGCTACCAGGGTGGCGGCGATGGCATAGCGGAAGATCTGTGGGCGGTGGCTGGCGGCTGGTGGCTGGTGCTTAGCTCCAGACGGGGTACCGGCCAGCGCTTTGTAGCAGGCCACGCACTCGTGGGTGTGGTCTTTGAGGAGGAGCGCGCGCGCGGGGCTCAGCTTGCCTGCGCGGTAATCGGGCATGAGCGCCTGAAAATCGGCGCAGGTGTGCAGCGTATGATGCTCCGCGAGGCGCTGCTGCACCCGGCCGGCGGCGGCGGCGATTACGGCGGGATCGATGTCCTCGTCGCGGATATCGGCGATAGCTTGTTCCAGAAGGGGGTCGAGATTCGGATCTTGTGGCGTCATTTCATTTCTCCCATGTATGAACGGTATTCCTCTTGGATACGATCGCGAGTGCGGGACAGAGTAACCGCTACGCTGGCCGGCGTAGTGCCGAGGGCTTGGGCGATTTCCGGATTGTCGCGGCCTTCGAAGAAGCGCAGCGCGAACATTTCGGCGGCCCGGGGATTGAGCCGGGAGACGGCCTCTCGCAGCCAGGTGCGGATTTCGGTGGATCGGTGCAGGCGATCGGGAGCAAGCGAGGAGTTTGCGGAAAGGAGTGGGGCCACGTCGTCCAGGGGGACTTGCGGCGCGGACTGCCGGGAGCGGATCAGGTCCAGTGCCGCGTTTACGGCTGCGCGCCGCAGATAGCCTTCCATGTTGCCGACGGCCGCGGCGTCCGGTTGGCGGCGCAGCAGGCGCATGAAGACGGTTTGCAGGACGTCTTCAGCGTCGCTGGCGTTGCCCGTGACGCGGTAAGCCGCGCGGAACACGGTGGAGTGGTGCTCCCGGAAAGTGAGATCCACGTCCACCGGCGGGGCGGACGGGACCGGTACCGATCGCGATTCCAGTTGGGCGGTGGCCTCCACGTTATCTTTCCTCCCTTGCTCTTCATACATGAGACGGCTCCGGGGGCGGGTATTTAACACGCCCGGTAGGGATAACGGCGGGGGCGGGGGAAAAGTTCCTGGCCATAAAGGTTACCAGGGCGGGTCTGGATCGTAGATACCGCCGCGTCCCGAGGCTTCTCTCCCGGCCCAGCACAAATACAAAACCTGCATGGCCGCTATATTCGGAACAACGCGGATAAGGCAACGCAGTTCGTTTTTCCCCGTCGGCGTTTTGTGACGAACGAAGCCAATAAGTCGTTTAATATTCGGTGTTTAGTTTTCAAACGAAGCTAAGCACCCCGGCGCCCAGCTAGCTCGATCCGCAATGGCGGATGGACTTCAATCGTCCAGCACCCTCGCTTTGACAATACCACGGCCGACGGCGGATTCCGCTTGCTTGTGCGGCGACGGCCGCCGCCCCGAGGCCACGTAAGCGGCCGTTGATCGGCGGTCCATAGCGTGCTAATGCGCACGCGAGCCATGCCAGGCCGGTGCGCTGTCGAAAGCCTAGCGGCTGAGGCCGCGAAATCCGTCCGCCGTTTAGTCCGCTGCGCATGATGGCCTCCTCATCGCGCCGGCTTCCTTGCCACGCGCAGCCTATGATGGTATCACCGCACTCGTTTCGGCGATCTTGACACGCGGGGCGCAGTGTGTTAACCGTAGTTAAGCCATATTTAGACACTGTGATTACGACCGCCAGTTCCGCCCGCTCTCTCGCCGACGTGCATTCGACGGTCGGCACCGCCGATATGCCGGTTTGGCGCCGTATGTTCGCCTTTGCGGGACCGGCTTACCTGGTCAGCGTGGGCTACATGGACCCCGGCAACTGGGCTACCGACCTGGAAGGCGGCGCGCGCTTCGGCTATACCCTGATCTGGGTGCTGGTGATGTCCAATTTCATGGCCATCCTGCTGCAGACCCTCAGCGCCCGCCTGGGCATTGTCTCCGGCCGCGACTTGGCGCAGGCTTGCCGCGAAACCTACCCGCGTTCCGTCACCGTGGCGCTCTGGGTGCTTTGCGAGATCGCGATCGCCGCCTGCGATCTGGCCGAAGTTCTAGGGGCGGCGATTGCCTTGAACCTGCTCTTTCACATCCCGCTGCTGATCGGAGTCCTGCTCACCGCGGCCGATACCCTGCTGTTGCTCTGGTTCCAGGGTCTTGGCATCCGCTACGTGGAAGCCTTTATCCTGGCGCTGATTACGGTGATGGCCGCGTGCTTCTGCATCGAGATCGTGCTGGCCCGGCCGGTGGCCTCGCAGGTGTTTTTGGGGGTGATTCCGCGCATCAGCGGAAAAACTTTGTACGTCGCGATCGGCATGCTGGGGGCCACGGTGATGCCGCACAACCTGTATCTGCATTCCGCTCTGGTGCAGACGCGGCAGATCGGCCACACGGATGCGTCGAAGCAGCGCGCCTGCCGCTATAACCTGGTGGATTCGGTAGTGGCGCTGAACGCCGCTCTGCTGGTAAACCTGGCCATCCTGATTCTTTCGGCGGCGGTTTTCTTCAAGCGCGGCATTGTAGTGACCGAAATCCAACAAGCGCATCTGCTGCTGGTGCCGCTGCTGGGGACAGCCTTCGCGGGCATTCTGTTTGCGGTGGCGCTGCTTTGCTCCGGTCAATCGTCCACGCTTACGGGCACCCTGGCCGGCCAGATCGTGATGGAAGGATTCCTGAACATCCGCATGCGGCCCTGGCTGCGCCGGTTGATCACGCGCACGATCGCCATCATTCCAGCGGCGCTGGTGATTTACATTTCGGGAGACAAGGGCACCTACCAGTTGCTGATCCTCAGCCAGGTGATTTTGAGCATGCAGTTGCCGTTCGCGGTGATTCCGCTGATTCATTTCACCAGCGACCGGCGGCGCATGGGGCCATTCGCCAACAAGCTTTGGGTGCAATGGCTTTCGTGGGCGGCGGCGGTGCTGATCCTGGCGCTGAATATCTGGCTGCTGGTGGACGGGCTGGGCCAGTTGCTGGGGGCGAGCGGCAGCCGCCCGATCGTCTGGTTCCCGTTGGCTGTGGCGGGCGCGGGAATTGCAAGTCTGCTGATCTGGATTTCGTTTGAGCCGCTGATTGCGCACTGGGTACACGGGGTGGGGCGTGCGCCGCTGAGCATCCCGGAACCGGGTGCCGAGCCGGCCGCCGCGCTGGCCTACCGCCGGATCCTGGTGCCCCTGGACCACACCGAGCTGGATCGCAAGGCGATCCGACACGCCAGCGCCATGGCCAAAGTGTACGGCGCCAAGGTCTATCTGCTGCACGTGGAAGAGGGGGTCACCAGCCGGATATACGGGCCTCTCGCCTCGACGGCGGAGGTGGAGGCCGGGGAGCATTACCTGGAGCGCATTGCCGAATCTCTGCGGGCGGAGGGGATCGAGGTGGAGACCGCCATCGTGCATTCACCCAGGCCGGGGCGGGAGATCGTGCAATACGCGACCGAGATCCAGCCGGATTTGATCGTGATGGGTGCGCACGGGCATCGCCGCTTGAAAGATTTGATTTTCGGCAATACAATTAATCCAGTGCGCCACGATCTCCGTATCCCCCTGTTGATCGTCAGGAAATCGTGACCGCGCACGGCCATTTTTTGAGACATCGCGCCACCTGGGCGTGTCCAAGCAACACAACCAGTTTCATAACGGAATACTAATTCATTTGTTTTCAGCAGGTTGATTTGGCATGTGCATTGCATTGTGGCAGGTTGTGCCGAAACCCGTACGAGTTGCGCTATGTCTGGTTTTGTGGCTTGCGCCCCTCCCGGGCGCCACTCTGGAGCTACTGAGCCTGAGCGACCTGATCGGCCGGTCTACCGCCATTGTGCAAGCGCAGGTGACCGGATCTTCCGCGTCCTATACCGGACCGGTGATCTACACGCACTATAAAGTCAGTGTCGTGGCACAGTGGAAGGGCGCGGCCCAAAGCGTCATCGACGTGATGGTACCCGGGGGAACTGCTAATCGCGTACGGCAGACCTATCCCGGCGTACCGCAGTTGGCGGCCGGGCAGCAGTACGTGCTTTTCCTGTGGACATCCGGCAAGGGCGCCACGTACACCATGGGTTTCACGCAGGGCGTGTTCAACCTGCTGACAGACGGCTCGGGCAACGTCACGGCCGTGCAGATGCCGGCCACGGAGACCGTGCTGGCGCGGGGTACCGGGCAGGTGGTGATCAGCCGGCCCATCAGCATACCGCTGCCGCAACTGATTACGTCCATCAAGGCCGGAGGCGGGAACTAGCCATGACCGGGATGAAAAAGCTGGCGCTGCTGGCAGGCTCCCTAGCACTGGCCGTGACTCCATCGGCGGCTTATTACCATTACGTTCACTATTTGAATTCCGCATCGCCGTATGCGGTCGCCTTCGAGAAATTCGACCTTACGGCGCTGCCGGACAACACCGTCACGTTCTTTGTCGCCGACTCCGGACCTACCAGCTACACCGGCAATGACAGCTTTCCCTCGCTGCTGGAGCAGATCCGCAATGCCACCCGCGTATGGAACTCGGTGGCCAGTTCGGGATTGCGCGTGGCTTTTGGCGGTCTGCAAACGGCGGGCACGCAGCAGAGCGTGCCGGGCGGACAAGTGATTTTCGGGGAATTGCCGCCGGGCGTGCTGGCTTACGCCGGTCACTCGGTCTCGACCGCCGCGCCGGTGGCCGCCGCGGACGGAACCCAGTTCGTGCCCATCCTGGAATCGACGATCACGTTGAACATCAACCTGACACCGCAGGGTGGCGGCGCTAGCTCGGAAGGCTATACGGGGCCAAGTTATTCGGAACTTTTTTTCACCGTCCTGGTGCATGAGATCGGGCACGCCATCGGGCTGCAGCACACCTACACCGCGGCCACCATGTCGACGGCGGTATCGCGCGCTACCAACTTCTCGCGGCCGCTCGATGCCGACGATATCGCGGGCGTCTCGCTGCTCTATCCCGCGGGCGGATTCCCGGCCGGCTATGGTTCGATCGGCGGGCAGGTGACCAGCGGCGGGCAGGGCGTGCATATGGCTTCGGTGGTGGCGATTCTGCCCAACGGCTCTGCGGTCAGCAACCTGACGAATCCGGATGGGAGCTACGAAATCGACGGCTTGCCGCCCGGCAATTATTGGGTTTACGTGCATCCGCTGCCGGCTCTCTCGGCGAATATTACGCCGCCCCTCGATCCGAACAACAATGCGGTCGAGCCCAGCGGACCTTTCGTGAGCACTTTTTATCCTTCGGGCGCGTGGACCCCGAGCCAGTTTACTCCCGTGGCCGTGGCGCCCGGCGCCAGCGTGGGAGGCATCGATTTTTCCGTCACGCCGCGCTCCGCGCTCGAAATCTACGACGTGAGTTCCTACTCGTGGAATGGCACGAATTACATCCAGCCCGCGTATCTCAATCTGAATACGCCCGTCGAGACGGTGGTGGCGCAGGGCGCGGGCGTGACATCCAGATCTTTGATGAGCGTTACCGCGTTAGGGCTCGGGGAATCCGGGGCATTCCTGACCGACTACGGATTAAAGGTCTACCAGGATGTGAGCACGGAACTACTGGCGATTTATCTGGACTATCAGGCGACCCCAGTCCCGGGTCCGGAACACCTGCTATTTAACCTCTCCGACGATATCTTTGTACTGCCGCAGGCGATCCAGATGGTGCAGAATCCGCCGCCCACGATCACCGGTGTCACGCCCAATCAGGATGGCTCGGTGACTGTCGCGGGGACTGGTTTTGGTGCGGGCAGCCGGGTCTTTTTCGATAGCCTGCCCGGGGAGAGCGCGGCTTACGCAGCCAACACTTCCGATCCTACCGGGCAATCCGGAACGGTGACGGTGATGCCGCCGCCGGGCTTCGGGGGCCAGACCTCCACGGTTAACGTATACAATCCGGACGGGCAGAATTCGACATTTCTGCTGGCGCAGACTACGAATCCTCTCACCTACTCCTATCCGCCCAGCAATCCGGCTTCGGCCACCATCGTGATCGGTGGATCGCCGCAGCTTACGGCGCTGCCGCAGGGAGTTTCATCCATGGTGCAGGTGACCAGTTCCAATATGCAATTCATGGATGGA
>JBEKIM010000260.1:0-9818 GCA_050011755.1 Bryobacteraceae bacterium
CCGCGAATCAGTTGGGCCGTGACGCGGATTCTATCGTCCTGGCGCATGACAGACCCTTCCACAATTGCATCCACATGCAACATTCTGGCGATCTCCGGCACGGAGAGTCGCGGATTCTTGAAGCGCATCACCGACGTGCGCGAAATAACGCGCAGATCGTGCATCCGGGAAAGTTGGTCGATGAGTGCTTCGGTCATCCCGTCACTCAGGTATTCCTGGGTAGGATCGGCGGACAGGTTCTTCAAAGGCAGGACCGCCAGAGAACTTATTTTGGGCTGGGCTGCTTTTTCCGCGCGGCCGCGCGACATGACGTACGCCACGGCAAGCAGGACGAGGGCGGCAAGGGCTGCCGGAACAAGCCAGCGGCGCGACCGGATTGCACGTGCCTGGCGGCGGTCAGGCGTCGACTTCGCCTCCTCGTGCTCCTGGCTGTGCGCCTCCTCTTTCGGCTCTGGGTCTTCCCCCGATGGGAGGCGGCGGCTTTGCAACCACGTATCCAACTCCGGAACCAGAGCGTAGACGGAGCCGCGCTTATCGTGCAGGTGGCGGTGTACCGGCATCGCCTCGCGTTTTTCCCAACGCTGGACCGTGGTGACATCGCGGTTCAGATACGCCGCGATCTCCTTCCACGAATTCAGTTGGCCATCAGACGCCTTTTCGGACGCGGTCTTGCCAGGGAATGGTTCAGCCATTGCGTTCTCCGATTGTAACCCTGTAAATCGGGCACTGCACAAGACGGTATTTAAGTGTATTTCAACGGAAACCGGCCATTCGGCGCTTTGCCGTTTGACCGCAGGCACGCCGCGGACCGATTCTGAATTTACGTTTCAGCGCTGGTTGCAAATCGCGGCGACGCCGGCGTGATTCTCAAACTTTGGAGATAATCATGAAAAGCAAACATTTCTGGTTCGCATTGACCTTGGCCACGGCTACGGCCGCTCTGGCCCAAACTTCGACCCCAACCAAGTTCAGCGGGGTGATCGAAGACTATTCGCCCTCGACGACGGTCACCCCGACCGGTCCGTGGGAGATGCGCGGTCCGTGGACTCTAACGATCGACGGCCAATCCGGCAAGGGAGACTTTACGGCGGCCATTACCATGGAGCTTTCCGACTACACACGAAATTCCGCGAACGTTGACAGTGGATCAGGGTCCAGTTCCCGCATGCAGCACACCCACAACATCGCGATCACGGGCGGCACAATTACGCAAATCGCTACGGGAGGGATGCAACTGACCGGTCCGGTGAGCATTACGAAAGACGGTAGCCCGGCGCCCCTGGCGGGATCTACCCTGACTGTATCGATTACCGGCGGCAAGATCGTTGAGTATTCGAATATCACATTGCAATTTCAGGGCGGAGCGCCGGTACACTTCGGGTCGCAATTGATCCACGGCGTGGTGGTCAGCCCGAAACCCGGTTGCGTGCAAGATACGGCGCCAGTTCTGGCGGCAGTGACGGACAGCAATTATGGCCCGACGCTTTCGGCCAACGGCACTATTGTGGTGTGGGGTCAAGGATTCTCCCAATCGGGGGGGAACACGCTGCTCTTCCAGAGGTCCGGATACCAGGATGTGGAGTACAGCGAAAATGACGGCCTGTACTATTGGGACAACGCCGCCGATCAGATTAATGCTTCGCTGGGCGGGCTGCTGGCCTCTGGGACATGGACGGCAATCGTGCACAGCGCTTGCTCTGCCACGCCGTCGAACAGTGTTTCGGTGACTATCGAGTGACAACCCCCCATTAGGGTAGAAACGTAACTGGCCAGGGCTTCGTCCTTCAAAGCGGGCGCCCTTCCGGGCGCCTCCCAACACTTGGCATAGCCGCAGTTCCTGCTTGCAACAGCAAACTCACGTGTGGACCGTCCCAACGCGCGCTCGAAATCGCCAACGATGCGGACTTGAAGAATCGTGCCGCCGCACTGGGAGGCCACCGCATCAGCCCCGGCGCGGAATCCGCAGCCGGTCCGGCGCGGAGGACGGATTCCACCCGCCGGGACTGTCCTGCACCGCGTCTACCGGGACCGGATCGTGGAGGTCAAGATCCACCGATGGTTTCGAGTATGAAGGCCGGCGCTACGGATCGCTCAGTGCGGTGGCACGCGCCGCCACCGGCACCCGCTGGAACTTCGCGCACCGATATTTTGCCCGAGCGATGCCCGCTTGATCGGACGCGTTCCCGGAGTTCGGCCAACGATGGCGTTTCCAGCCGGCCGCAAACGAAGAGGTTTCCTGTAACACGACACTTAAGCAATTCTGCCTCAACAACGAGATTCTCGCGAACGTCGTGCGGCGATCCTTCGCGAACACCTGTCAAGGTTTCAAACCAGGTGGTCATGGAAGCAAGTGTCTCAGAGAATCAAGCGCTCCGTCCAGGCCAGTTGACGTGATTTCGTCCTTTTCCTCAGAAGTATTTCAGGAGTGCAGGTCTATTGCCGTGGAAATTGCGATTACGAGCTGAACTGCGTGCCTCGACGGCATCAAAGCAGCAGCACGTCGAGCCTGTGTCCGTGGACCATGTTCTCGCAGGGTGACCACTCAAAGACGGTAAAACGGCCGTCTTGCGATGCCACCAGCGCAACGGCATCGCGCTGGTCCTGGATAAACTGGGCCGCCGACAGGTGCCGCGTGCCACCGAGTTGCTCGGCGTGCACGAGCACGGCTTTATCGTTTTCTACCGGCTCCGTCAACGCGACTTGCGCGATCTGCGGCGAACCCTTCCGGCGGGCGATCTTCGCCCCAAACCCCAAAAGCTCATACTGGTTGGTGAGCACGACCGCGCCATCGACGGCGGTCAACCCAGCGATGGCCGCTATGATCGGACCAGGCTTCTCCGCTTGATCCGCTGTCTGCCGGCTCAGGTCCGCCAGTTCGCAGAACAAAGGCGAGACGGCATAAGGGATGGGCTGCATGATGGATTCCCGCCATGATTCGGTGCCTGCCGGAATGACCAGCAAAGACCCGCCGCGTCCATGTGCACGCATGGAGACTGCCAGTTGCACCATGGTGTTCACAGACTGGACCCAGGCGGCCGCCGATTCGAACCCGAGTAGCGATGTTAGCAGCGCGGGGCAATCGGGCCGGCTGGACGCGCGCTCGTCCACCACCTTGATCTGGTCACCCTCAAGCACCGCAACGTTGACGAACTTACGCGCTTCGTCGCCACTGTGATGCTTGACCACGAGCAGGCCGGGCGCCGCCACTTCGAGAACGAAGCTCAAGATTGGAATGGTGCGCGTCGTCCCCCAAATGCACAGCCCGTCCTGGCCGGGCCAGACACCCAAATGCACACCGGGGCGCTCGACGGCGGGCGAGACGCGCGTTAACACGCCCGGGTCGAGCCGCAGAGGCCGTTCCAGAACTAGGGGATGCCCAGCTTCTTCCCGCGGCAGAAACGCCAGCGAGATTCTGGGTGAATAGCCCTCTTCGCGCCGTAGACTTGCCCAGAAGGCCGCGTCGATAACGGCTTCAATGGTTTCGGCGTCCGGCAGAGGCGCCAGGCGCTCCCGACCTCGACGGAGCGCCTCCTCCCGATGGCGCGCGAAGTACGCGTGCAGTTTCGGTGCAATCGTTGTGGCAGCGGCGTACGTCTCGCGGTTCATTGGGGGATCTCGGAATATCCAAGCGTACTCGTTATAGATGCGAACCGGCGCATGGATGGTTCGCCTGGTGGCGGAACAAACGGGAATGTTGCCAGATTAGAACGTGCAGGCTGCCAATCAAAACCACTCGCTGCGATAAGCCACCCACCAGCTAATGCAGAAAATAGGAATCGTGGCAGCCAGCGCCCACCAGATCGGCAACGTGAAATCGGCAACCAGTCCCAGGGCGAAGAAAACGATCCAGAAAATCTTTCGCTGCATTGGCTTAGGTTCGGGTGGTCCTGGCTTCAGCATAGCGCCGTTCGCACGCCATATGGGCGGGATCGCATCTGGAAAGATTCGGCACCCGGTTTTACGGTTCGCCGGAAAAACGGCGTGAAATCGTTTGCATTTACATTTCCGGCGCCGCGCGGCGCCGCGTTACACTTGCAAACATGGGATGCGTCAGGGTTGCCTTAGGAGTCTGCTTCATCGCGTTTTCAGCCGCCGCTCAGGTAAATGTTCTCACTTACAAAAACGATAATGCGCGCACGGGTCAAAACCTGAACGAGCCGCTGCTTTCGCCGGCTAATGTAAATGCCGCGCAGTTCGGGCGGCGCTACGTCCGCCCGGTTGACGGGTACCTCTATGCGCAGCCGCTTTATATGGCGGCGGTGCCCATGGCCGACGGCAACCTGCACGATATTGTCGTGCTGGCCACGGCGCACGACAGCGTTTATGCGTTCGATGCGGACTCTAACGCGGGCGCCAACGGCACGCCGCTTTGGCAGGTCAGCTTCATCGACCCCGGCAACGGCGTAACGACGGTCCCCTACCAGGACGTGAACTGCGTAGCCATCAATCCGGAGTTGGGTATTATGGGGACTCCGGTCATCGATCCGGCGACATATACCATCTACCTGGCCGCATTTACAAAGGAAACCGGCGCGGACGGAGTAGCCCGCTACGTCCACCGACTGCACGCGCTCGACGTCCGCAGCGGCCAGGAGCGGGCGGCCAGTCCGGTGGAAATCAGGGCTACCGCACCCGGCACGGGAGACGGCGGCGCCACTCTTACTTTCGTCCCCGCGGATTACAAGGAGCGCGCGGCCTTGCTGCTGGCGAACGGACTGGTATACACCTCGTGGTCTTCGCATTGCGACAACGGCAGCTATCATGGCTGGATCATCGGTTACACGGAAGACACGCTCGAACAGGCCGCGGTATTTGTTTCGACGCCGAACAGTAGCGGCGCTTCGTTCTGGAACGCGGGCGCGGGGCCGTCCGCCGATACGAACGGCAGCCTGTTTGTGGTTTCAGCAAACGGAGAATTCGACCAGACGGAATTTCCGCCCGATGTGGCCGACAGTGTGATCCGCCTGCTGCCGGAGAACGGCCTCACCCTCAGTGACTATTTCACACCCTTCAACCAGGCGCTGTTGCAGGATCTGGATCTCGACCTGGGATCGTCCGGTGCGCTCCTGCTGCCGCCGGAAGTGGGTAGCCCGAAGCATCCCAATCTGCTCGTCACGGCGGGCAAGGAAGGCCGCATCTATTTGCTCGATCGCGACCGGCTGGGAGAATACAATGGCGCGTTCGATGAAGGCGCACTGCAGACCATTACGCTCAACAGTTCGGGAGTCTTCGGCTCGGCGGCCTATTTTTCGGGCCAAGTGTATTTTTCGGCGGGATCGGATCAATTGCGCGCGTTCGGCATCGCCAGCGCCGTGCTTTCCGCGGACCCGGTTTCGAGCTCCCCCGAAACGATGGCGAATCCCGGTTCATCACCCGGCATCTCCGCTTATGGTTCGCAGAATGGCATCGTGTGGGCCTACGGACTTGGCGATTCCGGCGCCGTCCTGCACGCTTTTGACGCAGCGGATGTATCGCGGGAGCTTTACAACGATACGATCGGCGACTACACCGAGTTCGCGGTGCCCACCGTGGCGGACGGTAAGGTGTACGTCGGCGCGCTGAACAATCTGCTGGTTTATGGCCTGCTGCCACCGGTTCCAGGCACGATCGCGGCAGTCGTGAATTCCGCTTCGTTCAACCCGTCCATCGCGGCCGGATCGTTGATTTCGATTTACGGTTCGAATCTCGCGCAAGGCACGGCTTCCGCCGCCAATATTCCTCTCCCGGTTTCGCTGGCCGATACCTCGCTGACGGTGAATGGCGTGCGCGCGCCCCTGCTGTATGTAAGCCCCACCCAGATCAACGCCCAGGCCCCGCCGCAGATCGGGGCCGGATCCGCCACGCTGATTTTGACAAGTTCGGGGACCGCGACATCGAGTTCCTTTACCGTGGCCGCCGCGGCGCCGCAAATCTTTATGGCGAGCGCCACCCGTATACTGGCGCTGAACCAGGATGGGACCGTGAACAGCGCCGCCCACCCTGCGCCCCACGGGAGCATCATCACCATCTTCGTTACCGGGCAGGGCGCCATGGCTTCGCCGGGCGCTTCCATCGGCGGCCTTCCGGCGGCGATGCCCTACTGCGGTCCCGCGCCCGGTACGGTGGGCGTCGGCCAGATTAACATGCAGGTGCCGTCCCTACCGCCTGGCGATTATCCGCTGCAGGTTACGCTCAATGGAATGGCCAGCAACAGCGGGATTCTCTCGGTTGACTGACTGGGCAGCCGGCCGGGCCATCTGGCCGGATCGCCGGGCATCCAGTCCGGAAGAAGCCCATCGAAACGTCTATATTGAAAGCGTCTATATTGAAGTGGATGACGGGCGAGAGTGTAAGCCACTTCTACGACGAGTTCGCGTCGCACTACCACCTCATTTTCGATAACTGGGAAGCCTCAATGACGCGCCAGGCAGCGGCGATCAGCTCGATTCTTCAGCGCGAGCGCGGGAGCGGCGTGGGCCTTAACGTCTTCGACTGCACCTGTGGAATCGGCACCCAGTCCCTCGGATTAGCCAAGCTCGGTTATCGCGTCACGGGATCGGATCTGAGCGCCGGCGCCGTGCAGCGCGCACGCGCGGAAGCCGCCGTGCGCCAGCTCGACGTGCCGTTCTACGTGGCAGATGTGCGACAGCTCGACGAACTCCCGATCGGTGATTTCGACGCGGTGATCTCGATGGACAACGCTTTGCCCCACCTTCTTTCCGATGCGGATCTGGCGGAAAGCGCGCGCCAGATGCGTGCCAAGCTCCGCCCGGGAGGTACGCTGGTCGCGAGCATTCGCGATTACGATGAGTTGGCCCGGAAACGCCCGGCCGTGCAAGGCCCCGTATTCTATTCGGACGCAGGTCGGCGCCGGATCATCTTGCAAGTGTGGGATTGGGAGGACGACCGCCGGTATACGTTTCATCTCTATATCACTCGTGAAATGCCTTCGGGGTGGAGCAACTTCCACGGCGCCTCGGTCTATCGTGCGGTCCTGCGCGAGGAAATCACGGCAATCCTGGCTTCGAGTGGCTTCGCCAACATCCGCTGGCAGTTCCCGAACGAAAGCGGATTGTACCTGCCGACCGTAATCGCCACGGCGATCTGCTGATTCTCGAATCCACCGGGGCCGGCTAGCCGACTCGCACACTGTCTCGAAACGGCATGGGCGGCTTCCAGCGGACATTGGGTGGGCGCTCCCGCTGGGATACAATGGAGCCTCAAATCGAGTGTGGTGCGCAGCCAGACCTACTCGCTCTATGGAAACAAAGCCGAATCCGGATGAAGGCGATACCGGCGAGACCCACTCCGAGGCCGAGACGCAGTACCAGGAGGCCCTCAGGAGTCCAGAAGCCTCCGCACGTTCTAAGGTTGGCCCGAGACAGGTAGGCGACTTCCGGCTGGGGCGACTGCTCGGCCGGGGAGGAATGGGGGCGGTCTATGAAGCCTACGAGCAGTCCATGCGCCGGACCGTGGCGCTCAAGATCCTGGATTCCGGTATCGATCCCTCCGCCAACGAAGTATCGCGGTTCGAGCGAGAGGCCTGGATCGCCGGACGGCTGAATCACCCCAACATCGTCAAGGCGCTCAGCCAGGGCGAGGAGTCCGGAATTCGGTATATGGCGATGGAGTTGATCGATGGCTGCTCCTTGGCCGGAGAAATCCGGTCGGCAAAAGACGCCGCATCCCGCCCGCCTTCCGATTCGAAATCGCAAAGTGCCCGCATACGCAAAATGGTCACTCTGTTTGTGAGTGTTGCCAACGCCTTGCAGCACGTTCACGAAAACGGGATTATTCACCGGGATATCAAGCCCCAAAACTTACTGCTGCCTAAGGATGAAAGCCGTCTCTTCCTGACGGACTTCGGCTTGGCGCGCGACGAACAGGCGAGCCAGTTAACCCGCCGCGGCGATTTTCTGGGTACGATCCGCTATATGTCGCCGGAGCAGTTACTCGCCCAAAGGGCGCAAGTGGATCGTCGTACCGACATCTGGTCTTTAGGCGTGTCGTTGTACGAAGCGGTGACGCTGGATGTGCCATATTCGGGCGCCAGCGAGGAAGCCTATATCACCGCAATCAGCATGCGGCAGCCGTTACCGGCCAGCGCCAGAAATCCGTCGGTCTCGCGAGATCTGGAAACAGTTTTGATGAAGTGTCTGGAACGGGATCCGGAACGGCGATACAGTTCTGCGGCGGAATTGAGCGCCGATCTGCAGCGTTTCGTTCGCGACGAGCCGGTTCTAGCCCGGCGGCCCGGGCTGGCGATCAAGCTCAGGGGGGCCGTCAAACGGCATCGTGCGGGCATTAGAGTCGCCATCGTTTCGGCGGTACTCGCGCTATCACTGCTGGTAGTGCTGGTTCGCTGGCAGAGATTGCGGGCCGAGGATGGGCGGATTCGCTGGGTCCTGCAACAAATGATATCCACCCATGCCGATCCCGCGAAGCTGGATCCGTCCTGGGAACACTTAGAGCAGAGGCTGGCATCCCGATCGAAGCAGAATCCGGACAGCGATTTGGCCCTACTGGCGAATCGGGCGGGGATTCAACCGGTTTTTCTCTTACCCTCCTTCGGACTCATCTCGAATAGCCCGGAACTTTGGTGGGGTTTGGAGACGCACTGGCCGTTGGACCAGCGATATCTCTACCTTCTGGATTTCGAGGCGAGCCTTGATGGCGGCTCCTGGGCACCGATAGGTTCGGCCGTTTTCAAGGCTGGAAGCGCCTCGACGAGCGTAACCCTGGAGCAACTATTCGGCAGGCTCAGCCAGGCGCCGCATCGCGTCGTTCTACGAACGACGATCAGGTTCCTGGACGCTGGCGCCGTGCCACCTCAAACCTATAAACAGATGTTCGATTCCTCGAGGTTTCGGGCGGCTGGGCCGGCGTTCATCAGGGGGGCTTTCCAGGGGACGTGGCCGGATCTGAGAAAGACGGATATCGTCCGGTTCACAGAGACGCGTTCGTCTGAAACCAAGGCCATCGACCTTTATGATCGTTATCCCCCCGAATTTCCGAATCGGATGGCGACATTTCCGAACGGGAAGACGGTTGAAACCTACTTCGCTCCGAACCGGGTCCAGATTATACGTTTGAGGCTGTCCGGAGGCAGCGGTCCGGGAATCGCGTTTGAATGGCCCTCGGGGCCCGGACAAAGGACCCATTGCAGTAGCGCAGACTCGGTTCCAGCCGATCGCGTGGCTGCGATGGAGTTGTCCGGCCGAATGGATCCACAGATTCCGATTCCACTGGCGGCCGAGGCGGAATTGCACGTGGAAGGATCCGATAGGGCACTGCTGGCATTTCCATTTGTCTTAGGCGAAGCATACTCGAATGCGTGGTGGGGCGACACATTTGTGGGAATCTCGACTGATGTGAGCACCTCGGCTGACTCGAACCGAATGCGATTCTATTTCCGTGGCACACGCGGTGCCGCCGCGCGAAGCGATTTGCTGGAACGGTTGGCCGGCCAAACCGCAAGCGGATACCTGATTCTGAAGCCTTCACGCACGGTGGCGCTGGGAACGCAGTCGTTCGAGAGGTATTTTGGACAGCCTGTGTCGACACCGGTCAAAATCGAGATCGCAACTGTGGAAGCTAAGTGGATAGAGCTCAAAGACTGCCCTGTCCAGTAGCCGTTCCGCGCGCGATGCGCTCACTGAGGATGTTCAGCCGGTAGCCAATCGTGCGCGGTCCTTTTCCCGGCACCCATGCCGCGAATGTGCGGTCCGGCTCTACGATTGCGGCAGAAAGAAGCTACGATTAGTGTGTCGAAAGAGGATTGGATATGTCGGGTGCGCCTGAGATCGACCTAAAAGACGCGGACCACGGCGGCGCGCCCG
>JBEKIM010000261.1:0-12588 GCA_050011755.1 Bryobacteraceae bacterium
ACTTCAGTTCGCCATCGCGGGACTTAAAAGTCCCGCCGGGTCGCTCAAAGCGTGCGCTACGCGCGGGCCCGGGAGATGCGAGTCCGGCACGTTTGCCTTCGCCGAAGAGCGGGAGACGCCTGCCCCGCCAAATGACGTCCGCAGTATAATGGGGAAAGATCGCAATACCGCGAAGGAGCGAGCCCATACCCATGAATCTTTTTGATAAGCTGCGCAGACAGAAGCTACTGTCTTTTACCCTGATCCTGTTCACCTTAGCCATTGGGATCGTGATCGGCACCCTGGTCAACACCGGAGCGAAAGCCGCCAAGGACAATACGGCGGCTCCCGGGGCCACGCCGCTCACCATCCCCAATCCGGTGCCGTTGCAGAACTCATTTGCGGCCATCGCCAAGCAGGTCGAACCCTCCGTGGTCAACATCTCGACTACCTACCTGCCTAAGGCGGCTGCACACCCCCGCCGCCGCGCCGCTCCCCAGCAGCAACCCGATAACGGCGACGAAGAGGATCAACCCGATCAAGGCGACCAGGGGCAGGGGCAGGGCAACATGGAGGATTTCTTCCAGCGCTTCTTCAGCAACCCGTTCGGCGGCAATATGCCGCAGATGCCGCAGCACGAGACCAATGCCCTGGGTTCCGGCGTCGTGGTCGACAAGGCCGGCTACATCCTGACGAACAATCACGTAGTAGACAAGGCCGACCGCATCCAGGTCAAATTCATGGGCGATACCACGCAATATGACGCCAAAGTCGTGGGCGTGGATGCCGCCACCGATCTCGCGGTAATTCGCGTGGAGGGCAAGAGCAATCTCTCGCCCGCCCGGATCGGCAATTCCGACGCAGTGCAGGTGGGCGATTGGGCCATGGCGATCGGTTCGCCGTTCGGTTTTCAGGCCACCGTCACGCTTGGCATCATCAGCGCCAAAGAGCGCGACGTCGATCCCCTCCAGCAGTTCCAGCATTTCCTGCAAACCGACGCCGCCATCAATCCCGGCAACAGCGGCGGCCCGCTGCTGAATATCAATGGTGAAGTGGTGGGCATCAACACAGCCATCGCTTCCCGTTCGGGCGGGTACCAGGGCATCGGCTTCGCCCTGCCCATCAACGAGGCGGTTAAGGTTTACAACGACATTATTAAGAATGGCAAGGTGGTGCGCGGCTCCATCGGCGTGAAGTTCACGCCGTCCGATAGCGCCAAGGCCGAGGCGCTGCTGAAATCGAACGGCGCGCGCGAGGGCGTGTTCGTGGAGGACGTGCCTGCGGGCGGTCCGGCGGACAAGGCCGGCATCAAGGCCGAAGATATCATCGTGGCGGTGAACGGCAAGCCCATTCGCAACGGCGGCGAACTGGTGGAGCGAGTCACCAGCACGCCCATCGGCGACACCCTGACGGTCACCGTTTTGCGCGAAGGCAAGCACATGGATTTCCATGTAGTGGTGGCCGATCTTGCGCATGTCTTTCCGGAACAGTTCGGCAGCGGCAAGGCGGAAGAATCCGGCCCGGCCGAGAATGCGCAGGCCCTTTTCGGCATCAGCATTGAAAACCTGACAGATGCACGACGTGAGAACATGGGCATCAAGCAGCATGGTGTCCTGATCGGTTCGGTCGAACAGAGCTCGTTCGCGGAAGACATCGGCATGCGTAAGGGCGACGTGATCGTGGAAATCAACCGGCAGCCCGTGCACTCCACCGACGACGTGACCCGCATTCAGAAGACGCTCAAGCCGGGCGATGCCGTGGCGTTCCGCATCCTGCGTCAGTCCGGACGCACCGACTGGACGCCGCTGTTCCTGGCGGGTTCGCTGCCCAGCCACCCATAACGCGGAGAACGATGCGGTTTCCGAAAGCCATCGCGATATTGGCCGCCGCCCTGACCTGCTCGGCAGGTTTGCCGGCGGCCACCACACCAAAGAAGACAACCGCGCCCCGGAAGAGTTCGGCTTCGTTCGTCCGAAAACGGTCCGGGACAAAATCGACCGGCACAAAGCCGTCCGCTTCTACCCGCAAGCCGGGGACCCGATCGCCGCGCTCGTCAGCCAAGTCGAAGTATGTGGCGCGCACGGCGCCGCGGAACCAAAAGGCCCCGGTTCGTGCGGCGCGCGCGACGTGGCACCCCGGACAGACAGCCCCCTCGTCCGATCGCTACAAGGAAATCCAGGAAGCCCTTGCCAAGAAGGGCTATCTGCATGGAGAGGCCAGCGGCGTGTGGGACCAGAGTTCGGCCGATGCGCTACGCCGCTTTCAGCAGGACCAGAGCCTGCAAGCCAGCGGCAAGCTGGACTCTCTTTCGATCATCGCCCTGGGTCTCGGCCCGAAGTATTGACTATAATTCTTCCGCCAACGAGAGGGCGCCATAGAGTACGCTGTCGTCCCCCAGTTCCGCCGGGACTACATCGATGCGGGCCCCAGACCAGTCCGTGATCTGCCGGCGCAATTCCACACGCAAGGGATCGAAGAGCCGGCTGCCGGCCTTGGCGATACCGCCTCCGATCACGATGCGCGCCGGGTTCAGCAGCATGATGCAGGCCTTCAGTCCCAGGGCCAGATCCACCACATAACGGTTCACGAAGGCGGGATCGCGCATCAATTCCTCCGCGGATTTGCCATGGTCGCGCGCCAGCCATAAGCCGCAGCACATCCGCTCGAAGCATCCGCGCCACCCGCAGAGGCACTCGGGACCGTCCGGTCGAATGGTGAGGTGGCCGATCTCGCCGCCATAAGAATCCGCGCCGCGCCAGATGCGCCCGTCTTCGTAGATGCCGCCGCCGATGCCGGTGGAAAGGGTCATATAGAAGAGCGGCGAGTAGCCGCGTCGCGCCGGCGTTGGCGTCGTTATCCATGATGGCCGGCACGCCGAGCAGATCGCGCACCCAATCGGTCAGATGGAAGTCGCGCCATCCGCCCACGTGGGTGGAAAGCGCCACGCGCTGCTCCTTAAAGATCACCGGTCCGCCGAAGCCGATGCCACAGCGGTCCGCGGGCGTTTCGCGCTGCCAGCCCCGTGCGATGGTGGAGATCTGCTCGAGCATCCAATCGCGGCCGCCGTCGGCCTCGGTGCGGCGCGATTCGCGGCGCATCATGCGCCGGCCTTCGAATGCGGCGATGGAAAACTTGGTGCCGCCGACGTCAATCGCCAGCGTGCGTTTGTCGCGCATCTGCGGTCAAAACCTCCTCGGGCGACGCGGTGCCGGTTCCTTTCTTCATGATCGTGATGGAAGCCACCAGGTTTCCGAAGCGCGCCGCTTCGATGGGCGAGCCGGTTACGCGCAAGGCCAACGACGCACCCGCGGAAAAGCTATCGCCGGCGCCGCAGATATCCACGGGGTTCGGAACGGCGCGGCCGCGCACCAGCGTCTCGCCGGATTCCCGCACGATGCGCACGCCGCCGGGCCCTTCGGTGACGAACATCAAAGGCGCCTGCGTGTGACCGAGCAGCGCTGACAGGTCGGGCTGGCCGAACAACTCGCGGCAGGCGCTTTCGGCCTCCTGCCGGTTGGGTTTCAGGATCACGTTGCGAAACAGGTGGATGCGGGCGCGCGAATCGGCGAAGAAGATGCGCTCGGGATATTGCGGCGCAAGCTCCGCGATCAGCTCGCGCACGGCCGGCGTGACGACGCCGCCCTGGCTGGTCTCGGCCTGGTCGGCCACCAGGATCACGTCATACGACTCGACCGCGAGTTGCAGGCTGTCGAGGATCTGGCGCTCCACCTCCGGCGGGAGCGGCGCGTTGTTGATGAAATCCAGGCGGGGCTGGTCTTCGACGCCGGTGCGCGCGTTAATCACCTTGGTGTAGGTGAAGGTCTGCATGGCGGGCGTGCGCACGCAGAGATCCATGGAGATGCCGCGCGCGGCGAGCGCGTGCGCCAGCTCCAGTCCAAATCCATCCTGGCCGATGGCGCCGAGTACGGCGACCGTCCCGGCGCCCAGCGCGGCCAGGTTGTTGGCGACCGTGCCGCCCGCTCCGGCCGTGACCACTGTGCGCACCACCGCAATGCGCGGGATGCCGGTTTCGCGGGAGGGTTCGCTGGCTTCGGGAGCGTAGCTGCACCAGCGGTCCAGGCAGATATCGCCCACCACCAGCGCGGAGAGCTTCGGAAATTGGACGAGGATATCCGCGGTAGTCATGATTGTTCGAGAATCGCGCGGCGCAGCGCCGGGAACGTGGCGCGATGGCCGCCGCGGAAGTAGAAGCTGGCGCCGCCATCGGCCACCGTGCGCACCAGCAGCGTTTTGTGCGGCCGGAAATAGTAGCCGGGATCGGTCTTGGGCAATTCGGAATGAATGTCGCCGTGGATGGGCACCAGGTCGAAGACCGCCGTGGCGAAGTCGCGGATGGCGCGGCCCTCCTGCCCCGCCACGTTGCGCGCCATGGCCAGCGCCTTCAGATAGACTTCGGGCGCCATGATGGCCGAGCCGAAGCTCAGCAATACGCCGCCTTCCAGCCGCTCGATGGTGTGCGCGAAGATCAGGAAGTCGCGGTAGCTGGCCGCGCCGAAGGCCGCGCCATCGCAATTGGGATGCTCGTGCAGGATGTCGTAGCCGATGCCCACGTGCACGGTGACCGGCACGTTCGCGCGCCAGGCGGCGGCCAGCACGCTGAGATCGCGATGCGGATAATCGCTACCGGCGATGCGGCGTCCGGCGTTTTCGCCCAGTCCCAGGCCTTCGCCGGCGGCTTCCCGCGCCCACTCGTTCAGTTCGCCCGTTTCGCGCCAGAGTCCGAATTCGCCGGTGCGGATGTAGCGTGCCACGCTCTCGGTAGTGGCGCCGATGCGCGCCAGTTCGTAATCGTGGATCATGCCCGCGCCATTCATGGCGATGTGATCGAGGAAGCCGCGCTCCACCAGGTCGATGATCTGGCGGCTCACGCCGGCGCGGAGAACGTGCGCGCCCATCATCAGAACGCGAGCCGTTCCGCGCGTTCTTGCGGCCGCCACGCGGGCGGCGACTGCGGGCAGATCGGGATGCGCGTAGGGCGCGCCGGTTTCATCGAGCGCCAGCCAGTGCGCCGCCGCCAGATTGCTGGCACGCATGGAGAGCGGCTGCACGCGCAGGCGGGAACGGTCGAAGAGTGGATATTTACTGTCCATTGGGAAATAGGGCGGCCAGCAGTTCGGCGCGGCAGAGAAAGTTGGGGATGATGAAGTCGGCGCCCACGCCGGCCAGCCGCTCCCGCTTCCACGGGTCGACCGCGCGGCATGCCGGCTCGGCCGTGGCCACGCCCACCGCGACGCCGCCGACTTCCTTGATGTTCTCGATTTCCACGTAGCCGTCGCCGAAGCCCAGGAATTCGGGGCCGGCGAATTCGGAGGCGGCGATCAGGCGCTCGATCAGGATCTTCTTGGAGAAACTCCGGTAGTCGTCGAGCGCGCCGTAGACGCGGCCCTCGAAGTAGCGCGCCACATCCAGCAGCGCCGCCTCGTCGCGCATGTATGGCTGGTCGGTGCCGCTGGCCAGATACAGGCGCAGCCCGCGCTCGCCGAGGGCTTCGATCAGCGCGCGCGCTCCGGGCACCAGGTACTTGTCGGGCGAAACCTGCCCGCGCCGCAGTTCTTCCAGACGATCGTGAATGCGCGCGTGCAGGCGATCCAGATACATCTTCTTGTAGGCGAGGGGATCGAGGGGCGCGCCGCCCCGCGCGGAGATTTCAGCGGCGAACGCGATCATCTGGTACATGGTCTGCTTGCCGGTGAGCCGCCAGATGAAGTCTTCGACCACGGCGCGCAACTCGCTTTCGGATTCGCCGGTGTGGAGGTCGAGCAGGATTTCGACCATCATGGCAACCATGACGTCCATCCAGCCGGAGCGGATCAGCGAGAGGGTGCCATCGAAATCGAAGAGGCAGACGCGGGCGTTTTTGGCGGAGACGCCGGGGCGTAGCTGTTCGACCATGCAAACAAGCTATCAGCTTTCAGCGGTCCGCGATCAGGCCGGCACTTTGGGGCTGCACGCCGGGGCACTGAGCCCACTCGACCCCGCCGCCGAAACAACCCGCTGCGGTCGGTGCCATTCGCGTCGCGGATCAGGGTTCCGCAGGGGGTCGCGCCTCCGGGAAAATTCCCGAAGGTATGGATGACGGTCTCGACGGCCGCCTCCGCGTGGGGTATCGCGATCGCCGGTGGTGCGGGATGCCCAGGGTAACCTGTACGGGACTACGTGGTCGGGCGGCGCCTGGAACCTCGGCACGGTGTATAAGCTGGAGCCCTCCGGGAAGGAGACGGTGCTCCACAGTTTCACCGGCGGGGCGGACGGGGGCAATCCGGCTGCAGGCGTGGTGCTCGACTCCGCCGGCAACCTTTATGGCACCACCGTGTTCGGCGGCGCGGCCAGCCAGACCGGCATCCCAGGAGGGTGTAGTTTTCAAGGTGGATCCGTTAGGCCAGGAAACCGTGCTGCATGGCTTTACGGGCCTTTCGGACGGTGGAGAGTCCCAGTCGGGCGTAATCCTGGATCGACGGGGAAACCTTTACGGGACGACCTATTACGGAGGTGCCGGCGACCAGGGAGTAGTGTACGAGATGAGCCGTCGGGCCAGGAGACAGTGCTTTACAACTTCACAAACGCCAATGGAGGCGGCGGCAACCCAATCGCCGGCGTGATCCCCGCAGGGAGCCGGGTACCAGAAAGCCAGGCTCATAAACCTGAGATCCTCGTTCTCCTGCAAGCACAATCACTCTCCTATGTAACGAGATCGCGCAGTCGCGGATAGAAGCCTCCCGCCGGAGCGCCCCGCCGGGCGCGGATGCTACAGTAGCAAGATAACCGCGATGACCCGCTGCATGTCCTGCGCTTCAGAGATTCCAGATACCAGCCGGTTCTGCCAGGCCTGCGGCAATCCGGTGGTGGATAACTCCGAAACGGCGGTGATCCCAATGGCTTCGACGCCCCGCTTGGGCGGCGGGGAATCGCGCGCCGCGGCCGTTCCGGCGCGGGTCTCGTCCAGCGAAGGACGCTTCGCCGCGGGCGTGCTGGTGACCGGGCGCTACCAGATCATCGGATTGCTCGGCAAAGGCGGCATGGGCGAAGTGTATCGGGCCAACGACCTCACGCTGGATCAGCCGGTGGCGCTGAAGTTCCTGCCCGAATCCATGGCGCGGGATACCGCGATGCTGGCGCGCTTCCACAACGAGGTACGCATTGCGCGCCAGGTTTCGCATCCGAATGTTTGCCGGGTCTACGATCTGGGCGAGGTCAACGGCCAGCCGTATATTTCGATGGAATACATCGACGGCGAGGACCTGGGATCGCTGCTGCGCCGCATCGGCCGCCTGCCCGCCGACAAGGCGCTGGAGTTTGCGCGGCGCATCTGCGCGGGCCTTGCGGCGGCCCACGACAAGGGCGTGCTGCATCGCGACCTGAAGCCGTCGAACATCATGGTCGACAGCCAGGGCCATGTCTTTATCACCGACTTCGGCCTGGCCGCGGTCACCGGGGAACTGCGCGAAGCCCAGGCGCGCGAAGGCACGCCGGCCTATATGGCGCCGGAACAACTGGCCGGCACGGAGGTGACCGCGCGCAGCGATATCTATTCGCTCGGGCTGGTGCTGTACGAGATGTTCGCGGGCAAGCGGCCATTCGAAGCGGGCACACTGGCCGAGATGATCCGGCTGCAGCAGCAATCCACGCCGGCCAGCCTGACGACGGTGGTGAAAGATGTGGACCCGGCCGTGGAGCGCGTGATCCAACGCTGCCTGTCGGCTGACCCGCGGCAGCGTCCCGCCACTGCGCTGGCCGTGGCTGCCGGGCTGCCGGGCGGAGATCCGTTGGCGGCCGCGCTGGCCGCGGGCGACACGCCGTCGCCCGATCTGGTGGCCGCGGCGGGGCAAGCCGTGGGAATTCGCCCGGTGTTGGGCGTGGCTTGCCTGGCCGCTACAATAGCCGGCCTGGTGGCGATTGTGGCGATCGCCCCGCGCGTGCAGTTGATCGGCAGGGTGGCCATGGATCACCCGCCCGAAGTGCTGGTGGAGAAGAGCCGCGATCTCGCCCGTGCGCTGGGATACACGGCGAAACCAGCCGGCATGGCGCACGGTTTTACCTACGATATCGACTATCTGCAGTACGTCGACCGCACCGACAAATCGCCGAGCCGCTGGGAACAGCGCTTGGGGGACGCGCAGCCGCCGCCGATGGCTTTCTGGTATCGCGAGAGCCCGCGTCCGCTAGAGCCTGGCGCGTTCGGGCTGGGCACGGTGGACCCGGACGATCCGCCGCCCATCGTCTCGGGCATGGTCTCGGTGACGCTCGATCCGCAAGGCCGGCTGGTTGAATTCGACGGCATGCCGCCCCAGGTGGATACCTCATCCGGCGAGGTCCCGCCGCCCGATTGGAAACGGTTGTTCGATGCGGCCGGTCTGGATATCTCGCGCTTTGCGGTGGCAACGCCGCAGTGGACGCCGCTGGGCATTTGCGACGCTCGCGCCGCGTGGACCGGTGTTTTGACCAGCGGGCCGCCCAGCCAGGTGCGGGTCGAGGCCGCCGCCTGGCGCGGCAAGCCCACCTATTTCCAGATCGTGGGGCCGTGGACCCGTCCGGAACGAATGCAGCGTTTTATGACCAACGCGAGTATGAAGGCGCTCGCGTTTACGGTCCTGGCGCTGGCTGGGCTGCTGCTGGCGGCGGCCGGCACGCTGGCGCGCCACAATACGCGGCGGGGGCGCGGCGACCGGCGGGGAGCGATGCGATTAGCGGGCTTCACTGCAGCCGTCTACATGTTGATCTGGGTTTTTGGCGGTTCGCATGTGGCCAGCTTTCGGGAACTGGCGCTTTTCTTCGGCGCCTTGAGTTTCGCGCTGCTGCTGGCCGCGGCCGTATGGGTCCTGTACATGGCCGTGGAGCCGATCGCGCGGCGGCGATGGCCGCACAGCATGATCGGTTGGAACCGGCTGCTGGCAGGCGGCATTCGCGATCCGCTGGTGGGGCGCGATGTGCTGGTGGGGCTGACGTTCGGAACCGCCGCGGCACTGACGCCGAAACTCCACGATCTGGTGCTGCTGCGATTCGGTTCAATGCCGAATGCCAACGTGTTCCCGCTATCGCTGCTGGGGGTGAGCGGGGCCGTGGCGACCTTCCTGACGCTGATTCCGAATTGCGTGGTGCTGGCCCTGGTCTGGTTCGTGTTGATCTTTATATTGCGTGTGGCGCTACGCCGCGACTGGCTGGCGGCGGGAGCTTTCGTCCTGATCTACGTGATGTTGAACTGGCTGAGTACTCCGGCATTGCCGGTTCTGTCGGCCCTCTTCACGGCGGTGCAGACTGGCTTGCTGGTCTTCGCAATGCTTCGTTTCGGGTTGGTGGCGCTGATCGCGTCCTCATTCGTCTACGAGCTGATGTTGATGTTTCCGCTCACCACGGATTTCTCGGCCTGGTATGCGGGGGCCTCGCTGTTTGCGCTGCTCAGCGTGGCGGCCATGGCGGCGTTCGCATTTCATACATCGCTAGGGGGACGGCCCCTGTTCGGCGAGGCGGAGCTATAGGAGTTCACTCTGCCGGATACGGCGTCAGCCGGGGAGGGCGCGCGTCGGGTTCCAGCAGCCACACGGTTCGGCCCGGATAAAAGCGGCGCAGTTCGCTGTTTTCGGCGGAGCCCAGATCGCGCGCCCAAACCACGCGTGCGGCGTCGATGTCCGCGGCGTTATAAACCCATTCATCCTGGAAAATATGGCGCGGCCAATAGCGCACGAAAACCAATTGCCTGCCGGGCGCCTGCGCGAGCTGCCGGTTGACGAAAACCCGCCGTTCCGGATTCCGCAATGCCAGCGACCATTGGTCCTGGCTGCGCGCCTGGAGTGCGTATTCGAGAGCAAACTGCGCGATACACAGCAGGAAGATCACGCGAGCCGCAAGCCCATTGAACCGGCCGAGCTGCCGCAGGCCTGTGGCTGCGATCAGAACGAACAGACAAGTGACTGCGGCCATGTAGTGATACTGAAAGGCGGGAAAGAAATTGATTCCCAGGGCAAAGATCAGCGGACAGACCATCACCCACACAAAGCGGCGGTCGCGCAGGGACAGAAAGAAGAACGGTAGCGCGAGGTAGAGTGGGGGCATATAGAAGAAGGGATAGTAGCGGATGCGAAATGCCAGGCGCCGCAGATAACTGCCGATGGTTTCCGCGTGTTCGCCGCGAAACGAGAGTTGCATTTTGTAATCGAGCTCCTGTTCGCGAGTCAGTGCGCGGTGGGGAACCGGATCTGCTTGAAAGGTCAGCGCCGCCGGCACGCCGTATTGGTATTGGCTCAGGGCGTAAGGCAGACTGAACCAACTGCCGGTGACTTGTTTATTCTGCAACAGCGTGATGCCGATGGCCGGCAGAGTTACCAAAGCCGTGGCCAGAAGGGGTCTGGCGACCGTCTTCCAGGCGGGCAACAGAAACAGGAGGACCGCGAGCAACAAATAGATCGACTCATAGGGGCGGGTGAGTAAGTGGATCGCCAGGCCCGCGCCGAGCAATACGGCATCGCGAAGGCGCGGGGCGCGCCGCAACCGGGGCAGTGCGCCGAAGACCAGGCATCCCGCGGCCGCCGGCAGCGCGCCGCCCCAATAGCTGTTCATCCATTGGTTGAGCGGGCCGAACTCCATCACCGCCAGCACGCCGCCGGCAAGCGCCCAAGCGGGCGTGGTCCAGGCGCGCAGCATCCAATAACAGAGGGCGCAGAGCGCCACTACAGGCAGCATTACGCCTGCCCAGGGCGTGCCGAAGACGACCCAGCCCAGAGCCAGTGCGGCGCCCTGTCCTACCGGGTAGATGGAACTGTAAGTCGGCTCCTGCAAGACGAAGAAAGTTTCGAAGAACCGATGGAACGGATGCGCGGGATTTGCCAGGCGGAAATGCCGCAATGTATCCGCCACCAGCAGGTGGCTGAATTCGTCATAGATATCCGGCACGGGCGCGGGATGGCGCGGCAGCAGGAGCAGCCGCAGGGCAACGGGCAGCGCAGCCAGCAGCAGCATCGACCATCCCGGTTTTTGCGCGAGACGGGCCGCATAAGGTTCCCACCAGGGGCGCCAAACCAGGGCGGCTGCCAGAAACAGAGCGGCCAGAGCCAGTGCGATCAGATCGGGCACACCCATTCCGAGCGGATTCGTGAGCGGCAGAAATGACTGGGCCAGGTGCGGGAGAAACATGCGGTCTCTTAGAATAGGAGGCGGTGCATGCGTCCTACACCATAACAGATCAGGAGCGCATGGCGCAGGCGGCGAACTATTTTGCCTGGCAGGGGCGCCTGGTGGTTCCGCGGTTAGGGCGGCGGGTAATCGAAGTGGGCTGCGGCATCGGCAATTTCACCGGGATGTTGCTCGACCGGGAGGCCGTGGTCGCCGTGGATGTGGATCCCGCGTGTATGGCACGGCTGCGCGCGCGCTATGCCGGCCGGCCCAACTTGCATTCTTTCGTTTGCGAGCCGGACAGCGCGGAATTCGCGGACCTGGCGCGCTATCGCCCGGATTGCTGCGTGTGCCTGAACGTGTTGGAGCATATCGAGGACGATGTGCGGGCCATGGCGGCCATGGCGTCCGTACTGGCGCCGGGCGGCCCGATCGTGCTGCTGGCGCCCGCGTGCCAGGCGCTCTATGGCCCGATCGACCGGAACCTGTCGCATTACCGCCGGTACAGTCCTAAGTCGCTTACAAGGCTCGCACAAGTAACCGGCCTGACCATCCAGACGCTTCACTATGTGAATGCGGCCGGCTTTTTCGGATGGTGGATCAACGCGCACGTCTTGCGGCGGGGAGCGCAATCCGCGGCGCAAATCCGCTTATTCGACCGATGCATCGTGCCCTGGATATCGCGCGTCGAAGCGATCACGCCGCCGCCCTTCGGCCAGTCGCTTTTCGCCGTACTGCGGAAACCATGAAGGTCTCGATCGTCATTCCGGTATATAACGAATTCCGGACATTCCATCAGGTGATGGAACGGGTGCGGCGCGCGCCGTTACCCGAAGGCTGCGAGAAAGAGATTGTGGTGATTGACGATGGATCCACGGATGGCACTTCGCAAATGCTTAGCGGCGTGATGCATCGGCGCATTCACCACTCCGGCAAGGGATCGGCAATACGTGCGGGGATCGAATTGGCTTCGGGCGACATCATCCTGATTCAGGATGGCGACCTTGAATACGATCCCAACGATTATGCGCGCCTGCTGGAACCCATCGTCAAGGGACAGGCGGACATCGTTTATGGGTCTCGGTTTCTAGGACGGCGGGTGACCATGGCGTGGCGGAACCGCGTAGCGAACCGCATCCTGACGGCGGCGGCGAACCTGCTTTACGGCGCACACCTGACCGACGAGGCCACCGCCTACAAGGCGTTCCGCGCGCCCGTGCTGCGCGAAATCCATCTGGCATGCCGGCGCTTCGAGTTTTGTCCGGAGGTGACCGCCAAGGCGCGGCGGCTGGGCCATCGCATTCATGAAGTGCCGGTCGGTTACAATGCACGCGGCATCGCGGAGGGCAAGAAGATTCGCGCGCGCGATGGCTGGGAAGCTTTATGGACGCTGCTTCGATACCGCTTCACGCGGCGCGCGCGCCTGTAATGCGGGCGCTTTTCGAACCCTTCAGCGGTCCGTCCGCTTCTGCAGGTTTTCGATGA
>JBEKIM010000262.1:0-9795 GCA_050011755.1 Bryobacteraceae bacterium
CGATACATCTGGCAGAACCAGCTATAGTTGTACCCTTCTGGATAAGCCTGATGATGTTCTTCCCACAATAGTTGCAGGGTGACGTTCTGGCGGCTCTTCAGCTCCTTATGGACGACTGTGAAATCCGGCAGAGGCCGGCTTCCTGGCGCCGCCGGCGGTGGCGGTGGAAACATCCGCTGCTCCAGGGTGGCATCATCCAGCTCGGTGGGCAGAGGCCATGACAGACCGGTCCCGGCAATTCGTTTCAGGTATCGCCGCACGGTACCCTTGCCGACCGAACAGATCTTGGCGATCTGACGTTCATTCAGCTTGGCTTCAAAATGGAGTCTTAACACTTCACGTATTCGACGCATCGGTAATCTTCTTTCCGGCACATGCTCTCCTTCTTTCTCAGGGGAGCATGCCCCTTTCGATTACCAGCGCCGCCTACGCCACCCGATTCCGCTGGATGTGGGGCACGATTCCGGCAAGTGGGGCACGATTCCGTTGCAACCGAAAAAGTGCCCCGCTTCCCAACGGAATCCTGCCCCACATCGCAACGCTGCCCCACTTCAAATGGAATCAGTGCCCCACTTGGACCGGAATCCGCACCTAACCGGCTCAAAGCCTTCGGTACAGTCCAGCTCATCCGGCCCGATGTGGCCTCAATGCGTAGCGGACTTTCCCGATAGCGCCGGAACATTGGCCTCGTTGTCGAATCCTTCCGCCTGGATACGAAGCGGCAACGGCATTCCACAACTCCTACTCCTGCTGACGGCGGTGAGGGTGCGTAATTGATCTGAGCGACCTGCGTGCCCCGAACCCGGCCCTTAAGCCGGCGCCTCTTGTCTACGCCGGTTCGCGGATTCGTGTCTTGGGTGATCGGTACAGAGGCGCTGATTTAGCGTCAAAACCGGCGGAATTGCGGTTGTTTTAAACCGGCGCTAACAATGGATCGTGCCGACCAGCATTATCCCGGGGCGAAACCCCGTGATGGCGGTGCCTGGACTGACGCCCAAGTTCCCCTTGATTTGGGTGGCTCCAGTATTCGTCACCGTCGAGCCGGCGAGAACCCCGAACGTCTCTGCCGAGCCTAGCAACGGGCGCGACTCCATAGACCGGCGGCGGAATCAGCATAGGACCCGCGACCGCACCCAGGCAGGACAGAAAGTAAATCCGATAGGTTTTCATAGCGGATACGAATGCACCGCTGACGCCAGAGTTCTTGAAGGCTACTCTACGACTACTCTCTCTCGCTCTGGCGCGCTTTCGCCGTGCGTCGGTCGGGGCTCGACCGGGGTTCCCAAATACCGGCGAGTGCGGGGCCTGCCACCGAGGCTATAAGTTCTATTGAGTGCAGGTGTAGCTTCGTAATGCGGTTACGAGTATGTTTATTATCGCCTGCGAGGCATCCCAGTAAAAGGTCCTTGCCATACCAAAGTGGGACGTGGGCATATTGTAGGTCTGGAGGACGCAGGAGGACCTCTGCGTTAGGGCTATTGTCACCTGCGGGGTCGAAGCGATGTGCGTCGTAGATTCGCTCGGCGTAGACCCTGGCTCCATATTGACAATCGGGGATACATGTGCCAGCAAGCTGGTTTTGCGAGTTATCGCCAATGGACCCAACACACTCATAAGTATTAGTCCCCGGATCTACAAGGTGGAAGAGGCGCGCACGGTCCAAGCCGGTGTCCTGAGTAGCTCTCAAGATGAGGTCGATCATGTCCGCTTCGGCATTCGCTTCACGCAGCTTCTTTTGCAACGCACAAATCGCATCAGTTGCGACTTCAAAATCGTGACCGGATGCCCCGCTTGCATAGTTCGCTATAAAGGTTTCGAGTTCCGATATAAATCGATCAGTGGGCACCGTAGGATCTGTGTTTCCCCAGAGCGCTACTACTCCAATAAGAAGGTTACCGCATTTGAGAGGGACAGTTAGAATGGGCCCTTGTATGTCGAAAAAGTGCCTGCCTTTGTGACTAATAAACAGATCGTTGTTTTCGTCGGGGCAGAAGTACGCAACACCTTCTTTGTATACTTTCGTAGCAAGTGCTCGCTGATCCAAACTGTATGAAAATGAGATGTTTCGGGGAACCCTTACGGACAAGCATGCATTACGATGGTCGGCCAAGTAAATCAGCGTCTGCTGATACCCGAATTCTGTGGCTATCTCTTTGGGGAGCAGGTCGAGTTGGGACGGGCGCTGAGGAACGGCACGTTGTGCAAAGAGGCGCGAGACAATATCGTCTTTCATGAACACCAGATCTGCCCACTGAGATGCCACATCCGCACAAGCTCGGGCGATCATACGGTCCTGGTCGGCAAATCCGTCTGCTCGATCAGACTCAAGATTCAGCACCGCTTCCACAGCTCTGGTCTGGCGGTTCGTTATCGGAATCGCAAGTTCGCTTTTGGTGCGGTCATCGAAAGGTAAATAAAAAATGTCATTCGCGGTGTCGGGCGCGTAGCGCTCCTCACGGTGTTCGAGAACCCAACGGGAAATGCTCGGGTTAGGCAACGGCGTTTTCTCATCAAACTTCGGATTCCGACTGCCGTACGCCATCCAAATCTTCACAGCCTGGGCGCTGGTGTCCCAGATCGTGACGTCACCTCGAAAGGCGCCCGTGGCGTTAGCGGCGACATCCAGTACTCGTCGCAGCATCTCGCGAACCGACATCACGGTCCGGGAATCTCTGGCCGCCTCTTGTAATCCTTCAATGGCTTTGGTCCGCCAACAAGCCACATAGTATCGGGCGATCAATTCGAGCGCGGTCTCATCCAGCACATCAAAGACGGCCGCACTGTTGGGAAGCTTCCTGCTGTCTAGCTTATTCTCCGCGACGAGCCAGAATCTTAGGGCTGATCGGGGGGTGGACACGGCCACGGGAACCGCCAGCACAGAATGCAGCCTTAGGCCTTCTGCCCAGCGCGAACAATACCGCGCGAGTGTGCTTCCGAATAAATTTACGGCCCGACCCGCGGTACGACTTTCATCGGTGAGTTGTTGAATGAGCTGTTCGAAGACGCCTTCGGCAAGTGTGATAGCCTTCTCGTCTTCCGCTTTGGACGCGCTGACCTCGACGCGGCGCCACTGAATGTTCCTCCCCCCCTCGTCGGTCTGCTGAAAAAGCCATACTCGCGCGCAACCGGTTATTTCGCGGGCTTCGTCCAGTATAGCCTTAGCTATTTCCTTACTAGGCAGACAGATGAGGGTTTCTAACAGACTTACGCCCAAGGCCAAGAGTTCGGGACTGGCGAACCGGCGCAGCAATGAATGGTCACCTAAGGCCCTCTGGATCTGCTCTACACTCAGTCCCAGATGGTAGCAGCGATTCAGAATGGCAATCAGCGGGAGCTTATCCTCGCCATACAGGTTAACTACGGCTACTTCACCATTTCGCCCTTTTCGTTTCCCCACGGGGACGCCCTGGAATCGCTCAGGGTCCATCTTCCGAGACCAGAAGTGCAGGTTGTTGCGGTTAAGGTGAGGATAAGCTTCAAAAAGTGCTTTTGGATGAAAGACTTGCGGCTGGGGGCCCGCGTCACCGGCCGGGCTTGGTTTCAAGAACGCTGATGAAGTGCTCATGGTTGAATGCCGTATGATAATCCCGCAATGGCTAAAAATCAAGCTTGCCATTGACAACGTGCAACCAAAGCGTTAGAATTCTCATAATTTGTAAGCTGGATTATAGCATTGATGGTGCTGAAATGGACGCACGGACGGGAGGGATGCTGCGGATTCCGGGTTGGGTCGGGACTGCTGGTTACCAGAGGGCATTGTCCTTCCTGTGCCGCGGCCTGTTAGCCTTGTATTACATTTACGCCGCCCACAAGTTCTACCAAGTGGTGCTGGCGTACACCGGCCTTCGGCTTCTGGGCTGGTTGCTGGGTGTCCTAATCGCGCTGGTCATCGCGCTTGCCGCCTTTGATGCGCTGAATTGCGAACTTCATCCGTACCTTAGCGATGCTTATGTTTAGCTGATGAAGCTGCCGGCCGCGTATTTATATGCAAAGACCCTTCACGTCGCCGAACCTTGGATCTGCGCAGGCATTCTCCTGGCCGGTGATATCGCGGCCACCATATTGGCAATGTCGATGCGCAGTGAACGTGATGAGCCCGCGGCTGCTTCGAAAGGGATGTCCCGCGCAATCGAACCGAGCCCCCCCACATTCTCTGCCGAGGCCAAGCCGGGGGAGGCGCCCCGCGGGGCGCCCCACAAAGGCGAACCCGTTGAACCCCCCGTAGCCAAGAAAACAGTGTCCAAGGAGCACAAGAAGAAAAAGGGACCCGTTTCTGAAAGCGTCTCTAGCACCGGAAAACCTAAGGTGGGCGGGACCGGAAAGGGTTCGATTGGCAAGGGACACAAGGAACAAACCCCGAGCGGGCTGCGGCCGGCGAGGTGACCACCGCGGCCCGGGCGGGTGTCAATGCGGCTGCCGGTGTACTGTGCAGCCCCGCGGGGGATTCCGGCTAGAATACACTGTATCCACTGGTTGAATCTATGACTCGGTGGGCAATCCTGACCGCGGCCGCCCTCCTGGCGGCGCTCAATGTAGCCCCGGACGAAGGCGCGTAGCCGAGTATCCGGCAGCGCATGGTCGATGGCGGTGTGCATGACTCGATTGCCTCCACCATGATAGTCCCCAGAAAGGCAACGGCCCGGCAGCGTTAATCCAGGCGCAGGGCTTCGGTGGGGCTTACGTGGGAGGCTCGCCAGGCTGGGAGAAAGGCCGCGGTGAAGGCGCCGGCGGCGAGGATTGCGGCTGCGGCGGCGACGGTGGCGGGGTCGGTGGCGGTGACGCCGAACAATTGCGACTGGACCAGTTTGCCGAGCGCGGATACGCAGGGCAGGGCGATGGCGATGCCGGCGGCGATCATGATGACGGCATCGCGCAGGACGAGTCGGATGAGGGAAGCGCCCGTGGCGCCAAGCGCGAGGCGGATGCCGATTTCGCGGGTGCGGCGCGTGACCACGAACGACATGACGCCGTAGATACCGATCAACGAGAGCAGGAGGGCAAGGGCGCCGAAGCTGCCGGAGAGAGCGGCGAGGAGGCGCTCGGTCGTAAGCGAACGATTCACCTGGTTATCGAGAGTGCGGAACCAAAGGATAGGCAGGCGCGGGTCAGCCTGGCGGACGATTTGGCGGATGGAGGGAATGGCCTGCTCGGGGGCGCCGCGCACCTTGACGTAGAAGGTGCCGCCGGCATCATCGCCCGCGAACATGGGGAAGAAGGCTTGGGCGGAATCGTCACGGAGGCCGCGGTAGTCGAAGGCGGCGCAGACACCGATGATTTTGATATCGGCCTTGGCGTTGGGGCCGGAGCCTTGGCCGATGTAGGTGCCGATGGGATCGCGGCCGGCCAGATACTGCTTGACGAAAATCTGATTCACGATGGCGGAGCGGCGGCCGGTTTCGCCGGGCGGGCGGGAGTCGCTAGCATCGAAATCGCGGCCGGCGAGAATGCGAACGCCGAGGGTGGAGAAAAAGCCGGGAGTGACGGCGTTGAGATTGATGTTGTCGGTGAGGATCCGGCGATCTGTTTCGACGGTCATGGTGTTGTTCCAGCTTCCACCAGTGAGGAACGACCAGCGGGCGACGCCGGAATCGCGAGTGACCGGTAGGGCGTGGATCTCCCGATGCAGGCGGCGGACGAGGCGCGCGGCGTCGGTGAGCGAATAGCCGTTCTGCACGGGCGAAATGGCGAAGGAGAGGACGCCGCTGGTTTCGAAGCCGGGTCCTTTGGCCAGCAGACCGGTGAGTGTGCGGACAAACAGCGCGGCGCCGATGACGAGAATCAGGGAGAAGGCGATTTGTAACGTGACGATCAATTTGCGCAGGCGGACACTGCCCGAACCGGTGGCAGCGCGTTCGCGAAGCGAGGTGACCAGACTGCCGGCGCCGGCGTGGAGGGCGGGAGCAAGGCCGCTCAAGAATCCGGCGGCGAGGCTGATTAAGACAGAGAAGGCGAGCAGGCGAAGGTCGAGGGTTCCGCGCAGAGCGTTGGCGGCGCCATCCTCGGGCAAGAAGGCGATGAGCGCGCGAATGGCGAGCGGAGCGACGGCCACGCCGAGGATGCCACCGGCCAGGGCGAGCAGAACGCTATCGGCGAGCAGTTGGCGGGCGATGCGTCCGCGGGAAGCGCCGAGAGCGAGGCGGGTGCCGATCTCGCGGCCGCGCGCGGAGCCACGGGCGAGGAAGAGTCCGGCGACGTTCAGACAGGCGAGGCAGAGCAGAAGACCGGTGGCGGCGAACAGGAGCCATAAGGGCTGGGAAAGACTGCGGCGCAAAGGCGAGTGGCCCTGAGGCGCGGGGGTAAGTTCCAGAGTGGAGGCGAAGTAGAGGCGGCGTTCCTCCGGCGTGATCATGGGGAAGGCGGGGCGATGCATGTTGTCCTGGAGCCATGCTTTGAACCACGGCAGGAGACCGGCTTCGGCGCGTGCGGGCTTGAGGCCGGGGCGGAGGCGGGCGAGAATCTGCAGCCAAAAAGTAGAGCTGCGGAGCAAGTCTTTGGCATCTTCGGCGCCGGGGAAGGCTTCCGCATACATGGATGTGGGAATCCAGAAGGCCGGGACCGCGCCGACATCCACACCGTGGAAGGCCGCGGCGGCGACGCCGACGACCGTCATGGGGTGTTGGTTGATGAGAAGTTTGCGTCCGACGATGTCGGGCGCGCCGCCAAATTCGGTCCGCCAGAAATCGTAAGAGAGGACTACGACGGGACCGGCGCCCGGCGCGGCATCGTCCGCCGCTCCGATCACGCGGCCTAGAGCGGGGCCGATGCCGAGGACCGAGAAGTAGCTGCCCGAAACAATTTCGGCGGGAGTTGGTTTGGGATCGCCGCCGGCGGAGAGGTTGACCTGGATTTCGGCGCGGCAGAGGACACCGTCGAAGAAGCGGCGTTGCTGCTGGAGATCGCGGCACATGGGGTAAGACATCAGGTTCCAGGAACCGAATCCGCCGGAGGCTTGATCGCCTTTCCAATCGACGAGCACGAGGCGGGCGGGATCGCGGACGGGGAGCGAGTGCAGGATAACCTGGTCGACCAGCGAGTAGATGGCGGCGGTCGCGCCGATTCCGAGGGCGAGCGAGAGCAGAGTGGCGGCAGTAAAGGCGGGGCTGCGCAGGAACGAGCGGGAGGCGTAGCGTAAATCCTGCAGCAAGTCGTGGATCCAGCGGGCGATCCAAATGGAGCGGGCGTCTTCCGATTCTTGTGTCATATTGCCAAACTTTCTGCGCGCCGCGAGACGCGCTTCAGGATCGGGCACGCCTTCCGCGATCAACTCGGCGGCCATGGATTCGATGTGAAATTGCATCTCTTCCCAGAGCATGCGCTGCCTTTCACCGCGATGCAGCCAATAGCGCAGGCGCCTTCGAAAACGCTTCCACTTGGAGCCGGCTTGCATTTAGGCGAACCCCATGATGCGGGCCACGGCGCCGGTGACTTGGCGATAACGGGCTGACTCCGCGCCGAGGTGCTTGCGGCCGTCGGGCGTGAGCTTATAAAAACGAGCCCGCCGATTGTTGGCGGACAGGCCCCACTCGCCCTCGATCCAGCCGTTCAGTTCGAGGCGCTGGAGGGCAGGGTAGAGCGAGCCTTCTTCCACGCGCAGCAGATCGTCGGACAATTGCTGAATCAACTGCGCGATGGCATAGCCATGCAAATGGCCGCGCACCAGGATCTGGAGCACGAGCATGTCGAGCGTACCGGGCAGGAGGTCGGCTTTTGGTTTCCCTGTTCCCATAGATATTCTGATTATAGAATCGCGGCGGTCATTCGAGTGCGGACGCGTCGACTGCAAGACCGGTGGGATTGGCCTGGCGGATCTGGCGGGCACGGGCGGCCCACTCGTGGGATTCGCGCGTACGGTGCAGCCGGCGAAGGCAGGCGGCTTGCCGATCGTACAAGGCGGCAAGGAGTGGGTGTTCGGGTCCTCCGTGTTTTTCGACCAGAGCCACGGCGCGGGTGTATAAGGGGAGCCCTTCGCCTGGGGCTACAACCCTTGCCATGTTGGCGAGCACCTGTGCCAGCAGAAGCGGTTCCGTATCGGGGGGCCAGCGATCGATGGCTTCGCGGAACAGCGCGGCAGCCTGTTCTTTTCGCTTGGTGCGTAGGGCTACCGCGCCCAGCCCATTCAAAGCGATGGCTGCTTCGGGAGAATTCGGCTGGCGGTCCTCCCAGGCTTTGCGCGACTGCTCGAAGAGGCGTTCGGCTTCCGCATACTGCTTCTGAGCCAATCGCACCGCGGCCAGGTTTTCCACCGCGCGAAGCACGGCTGGATCGGCCGGTGGATAGGTGCGTGCGCGAAGTTCGAGCGAGCGTTCGCGGAGACGCGCGGCTTCAGTTAGGCGCCCGCGCGCCATCATCAGGCTTCCGAGGTTGTTCAGAGCGAAAACGAGATCGGGGTCGTCAGGGCCGAATTGGTTTTCGAGCATGCGCAGCGCCTGCCGGTAATGCTGTTCGGCTTCATCCAGGCGGCCGAGATCCTGCAAGACAGAGCCGAGGGAGTTCATGAGGGCTGCCTCGGTCCGGCCGGAGCGGCCGTCGCGGGCAGTGTAGAGGACCCGATAGGCTGCTTCAAGTGCGCCGGTGTGGCGGAGTTGTTCCGCTTGGCGGATGGCGGAGCGGATGCGGTCGTCGCCCGGTGCCTCGCTTCCGGCTGGCGCTTGCGCGGCGGCAAGCGAGAGGTGCGCCCACAGCCAAATCGCCAGGCACAAAGCGCGTGCTTCCCAGGACGCAACGGGCGAGGCATCCGCGGGCCCGGTGAGGGCCAGCAGGCCGTCGCGCGTGAGCCGATAGAGACGGACGCGGCGATTGTTCTCGGCGAGGCGCCACTCGCCTTCGATCCAGCCGTTCAGTTCGAGGCGCTGCAGAGCGGGGTAAAGCGGGCCTTGCTGGAGGCTCTTCGAAATTGCATAACCGTGCAAATCGCCGCGCGTTAAGACCTGGAGCACGAGCATGTCGAGCCCGGGCCGATTGTTTTTTCCCATAGGCGCTCTGAGTATAAGACGCGAGAGTTTCCGCGCGGTTAGTTCGGTTTTTGCAATTCTTATTTGGTAAACTCTATCCGTGGAAAGCTTTCGAGTTGGCCGCGCAAGTTCTTGAAAGCCGGGCAACCCGCGGATGCGCTGACGCCGTTGCGCGAAGCCGCGGCGCTGCAGCCGAGAAATCCGTCACGCTCAATTGCCCCTCAATCTGCCACCCGTCCCTTTCATTGGGACGGGTAACATTTTTCATGAGGCAACGGGGCCGCGCCCGAAAGGGATGGCCCCGGTCTCCTGCCCACCTTCCGTAAAGAAACCATGATCGTCGATCAATCCATGACCGTCGACGTAGACCTGCCCCGACACCGCCATCGCCCACATAAGACGGCGCCATCCCTATCCTATTGGCGAACGGCAGCGGCTCCTTTGAGCCACCGGCCACGATCGCTCGATCTTGCAGTCACTAACCAGCTAAGGGCTGACGCAAAAACAACTTCACAGATTGGGTGAGATGGTATAGTTCCACTTCGGAAGGACCTCATGCGGTTTCAGTCGAAGGGATTGAAGCTGTTCTGGTGTCGGTTCGGTACCGGTGGGATAGTTGCGACGGTCGAGTTGAGCGGTGACCGACAACCCGGTTTCCGTTCTGGTGGAGCGGATGAAGTTGAGGATTTTCTGATAGCTGTCGAGTGGTTCGCCTGCCCAGTTTTTTCGAGATTTCTGAAAAGAGGCGGTGTTCAATGGGGTTCCATTTGGATGCGCCGGTGGGGTAGTGTGCGACGGTGAGAGTCAGGCCGAGGGAGTCGGCGAGTTGAGATTGGAGTTCTGT
>JBEKIM010000263.1:0-9760 GCA_050011755.1 Bryobacteraceae bacterium
AGGCAGGCACCGCCCGCTCTTCGATGGGGAACAGCGGCGCGCCCGTCTCGCGATCGAATAAAAACACGTGGCCCGACTTGGTCACTTGTGCCACCGCATCTACTGTCCGCCCCTCGTGCCGCACCGTGACCAGGTTGGGCGGGGCGGGGAAGTCGCGGTCCCATAGATCGTGGTGTACGGCCTGGAAATGCCAGACGCGCTCGCCGGTGCCGGCCTTCAACGCCAGCAGCGTATTGGCATACAGGTCGTCGCCTTTCCGGTTCGAGCCGTAGAAGTCGAAGGAGGCCGATCCCGTGGGAACGAACACCAGGCCCCGCTTTTCGTCCAGGCTCATGCCCGCCCAATTGTTCACCCCGCCGATGTACTGCCAGGCGTCTTTGGGCCATGTGTCGTAGCCGGATTCGCCGGGGTGCGGGATGGTGTGGAACGTCCACTTGATTTTGCCACTGCGGACATCGTAAGCGCGAATATCCCCCGGCGATGCGGGCAATGTCTCGCTCACGATGCTGCCCATAATCAGCAGGTCTTTGTAAATAATGCCGGGGCTGGTTGCGGAAATGGACATCTCCTCCGGCGGACGTCCCAAGCCTTGCCGCAGATCCACCCGGCCGTCCTCCCCGAAGCTTTTGACCAGCGCGCCGCTGCGCGCGTCCAGCCCGTACAGCCAATGGCCGGCGACAAAGAAGATGCGCTGTTCCGCGCCTTCGCTCCAGTAAGTGACGCCCCGATTGCGGGCCTTACCGAAATCCGCATGCAGCCCTTGACGCGGGTCGAAAGACCAGCGCAATGTTCCGGTCGCGGCATCGAGCGCGATCAACCGCAGCTTGGGGGTAGTGGCGTATAGCACGCCATTCACCACAATGGGATTGCATTCCATCTCGGAATCCGGAAAGGCATCGCCCGTATCGTACGTCCACGCCACCTCCAGGCGCGCCACATTGCCGCGGTTGATCTGGTCGAGAGCCGAATAGCGGATGCTCTCCGGGCCGCCTCCATACACGCCCCACTCCCGGTAGGGTTCGGCGCAAAGTAAAGCCGAGGCGACGCAGACGATAGCTGAAATTCGCACGTCTTTATGGTACCCAACCCCGTGGCGCGCGCTTTAGCGTGCCGGCGGGACTTTTGAGTCCCGCTATGCGATGCTAAGTATCAAGTTCGATCCATGATCCCAGAAGAAAAGCGCGCGGCAGTGACCCGTGCCCTGCGCGAGGCCTTCGGCGTCACAGCCTTCGAAAACATCCGCCCGCTGACCGGCGGTCACACCTCCTCTCTGATCTTTCGCATCGTCGTGCGCGGATCTCCATACGTATTGAAGATCATCATGTACACCGGCGATCCCACGCGTCACTTCGCCAGCATGCGCTCGGCGGCTGAAGCGGGTCTGGCGCCGCAGGTCTGGTACACCAGCATCGAAGATCGCATTCTGATCACCGGCTTTGTGGAGTCCGTGCCCTTGCCAATTGCGGAAGCGCTGGCTCGGATGCCCGCGGTGCTGCGGACCCTGCATGCACTACCGCCGTTTGCCGGCGTGCCCGATCACCTCAACACCTCATGCATGTTCCTGCTCAACAAAGGGCCTGCCCTGGACGGATTCATCCAGAAGTTTCAGGCGGCAAGAGTTCTCCCTGAAGATCAAACCGAGGAACTCTTCGCCCGCTGCGCGCAACTGGCGGAGATCTGCGCCTGCCTCGAACCCGGCATGGTCTCGAGTCACAACGACTTATTCAAGCCGGACAATATTCTGTTCGACGGCCGCCGCATATGGCTGGTGGACTGGGAAGCCGCTTTCCTCAACGATCGGTATGCCGACCTGGCGGTCGTAGCCAATATGCTTGTCAACAATGAAGCGGAGGAAAGGGCTTATCTGGAGGCGTACTTTGGACAACCGCCCGATCGCTACCAGTCGGCCCGCTTCTTCCTCGTGCAGCAGGTCGCCCACATCTTCTACGCCATGGCCTTCCTCTGGCTGGGTTCCTCGGGCCGGCAGTTGAATCTCGATGAAAACACGCCCGGCTTAAGCGACTTTCATCGCCGCGTTTGGGCCGGTGAGGTCGACCTGGCGGATAGCCAGATGAAAACCGCCTATGGCAAGTATCATTGGCAACTCCTCTCACAGAATCTGCGTGAACCACGATTCAACGAAGCAGTGAGAATTGTCTGGGACCGCTCTGCATAACGCTACGGCGGAGAGCTGAGAGAGCCGTACGCCAGAGCGTCGGTCTGCCCCTCAAGCTCGCGAAGCAGGTGGGTAGCATGGCCAAGAGCCGAAAGCTGAGCAAGAATCGCATGTTGCTGGAATTGATCGAGAACGGCATCGACGCAGAGAAGCGGAAACAGCAGCAGTTTTTCGCCTTGGCTGAGCGTTTCCGCAACGAGCAGGACCCGGAAGCGGCCAACCGCCTGGGCGATGAACTTGGCCATGGTCTTTGGCGGCTAATGCCGCAACTCGAGCGCTGGGACACTCCTCCTTCGAGATTTCGACATCAGCGACGGACTGGGCCATTGCCCTTGTTGTGACGCCGCGAAGGCGCAAAATGAGGAAGGGAGACGGCCATGGACGTAACGCTGCCGGCAGATTTGACAAAACAGGTCGAGCAGGAGCTCGCTAGCGGCCGCTATCGGAGCCGCGACGAACTGATCGAGCGTGCGATTCAATCCCGGTCCTCTGATTCCTCAGAGTCGAGGTGCCGCAACGATGCGGCTCTGAACTCGTTCAGGTCTTGATCGGACCAGGCATCGGACCAGTCGATCCGCCGGTTCGGCGCGAGTTCCGCCAGTCGCTCCGCGAGCGCGGACAGTTCTGAAGCCGTATCCGGGGGCAGGCGGCGGAACGCGTCTACCAACCATGCCTCCCGTTGGCGCCCGCCTCACCGTACCTTGACACTATGCGCCCGCCCGTCGTCGCCCACCCGCACCGGCTTCGCCCCGCGCATCGAAAACACAAAGCTGCGCGCCCCCGGCTGATACGTCCCGGCCGGTGCGCTCACCTCCACGCCCGACGCCTGATACGTCACCGTAGTGCGCCGCTCCACCCCGTTGCGGTAAGCCGGGCTCACCCCGTCGTCTTCATAGAGCGATGCCCGCGCGTTGCCCTGCGCGTCCGGATAAATCTCGAATGTTATCGGGTCGGTAGGTTTCTCTCCCACGTAATTCATCTCCGGTCCCATCGGGATCATGGCTCCCCCGCGCACGTAGAAAGGAACCGTATCGAGCGGAGCTTCCGCGCGAACCGTGTGCCCGCCCGCCACTTGCTGTCCGGTCCAGTAGTCATACCAGGTCCCTGCCGGCAGATACACCAGCCTGCCTGTCTCTCCCGGCTTCAGGATGGGAGCGACTAACAGGTCGCCGCCAACCATGAATTCATCGTCGATATTCAGGGTATTGGCATCGTTCTGGTAGTTCAGCAGCAACGGCCGGAATATCGGCATCCCGGTGCGATGGGCCTCCTCCAGCGCCGTATAAAGATACGGCAGAAAACGATAGCGCAGCTTCAAGTACTTCCGGATAATATCTTCGTAGTAAGTGCCGAATCGCCACGGCTCGTGATCGTAAGCGTCTCTCTGCGCATGATTCCGGCAGAAGGGCGTCAGAAACGCGATCTGGTACCACCGCGTCAGCAATTCCGCGTCGGTGCGGCCGATGAAGCCGCCCGCGTCCGCGCCTACGAACGGTTCTCCGGAAAGTCCCAGCGACTCAAACATCGGAATGCTGAGCGCCATGGCATCCCAGGTCGCGGTATTGTCCCCGGTCCACATGGTGGAATAGCGCTGGATGCCCGCGTAAGCTGCCCGCGTGATCACGTAAGGCCGGTCGTTCGGACGCAGCCGTTCCAGCCCTTCGTAAGTCGCCCGCGCTTCATTCAGCGCGAACACATTGCGATTCCCCGCGTACGGCGAATAAGTTCCCCCGTCGTAAGTGACTACGTCCATCTGCGTCTTGCCCGTCTGGTCCAGAAAGTCGGACGGTTCGTTCATGTCGTTCCAAATACCCGCCACGCCATGGTCCAGATAGGCGCGGTGCAGATCGCCCCACCATCGCGCGGCGGCGTCCAGCGTGAAGTCCGCGTAAACCGCCTTCCCCGGCCAGACGGCGCCGACCCACAGTTCGCCGTCGTCGCGCTTCAGGAAGTAGTCTTTCGCCATGCCCTGGTTGAACACGTAGTAGGTCTGGTTCTGGGGACCCAGTTCCGGGTTGGCGCCGGCGTCGGCCGCGCCCGGCTTCGGCGGCTCGAATTTCACCCCGGGATCCACGATCACCACCACCTTCACTCCCTGCTTCCGCAGTTTGTCCGTGAAAGCGCTGGGGTCCGGATAGCCGTGCGGATCCCAGGTAAAGACCCTGTATCCGTTCATGTAATCGATATCCAGGTGCAGCACGTCCAGCGGCAAATCTTCTTTCCGGTAACGGCTCACTACTTCTTCGGCCACCTTGTCCGGATAATAAGTCCAGCGGCTTTGCTGATTTCCGAGCGCCCACTTAGGCGGCATCGGTAAGTGTCCGGTCAGGTCCGCATAGCGCCCCAGGATCTTCTGGATCGCCGGACCCCAGAAGAAATAGTAATTCATCTCTCCGCCCTCGGCCAGAAAGGTCACATATTCCGGAGAATTCGCGGCGAAGTCGAAATGCGTGCGGTAAGTGTTGTCCAAAAAAATCCCATACGCCTCGCCGCCCTGCCATCCAAGATAAAAAGGAATGTCCTGGTAAATGGGGTCGGTGCCTTCCTTATAAGCCGGAGTATCGGAATTCCACATGCTGAATTCCCCACGCCGCTTGTCCAGGTGCGCAGCCTTTTCTCCCAAGCCATAGAAGTGTTCGTCGAAGCCGACCTTTTTCGCGGCCGCCACCGTCGTCAGTCCCTGGCTATTCGGATGCTTGTCCCACATCATGGGAATCCCATCGGCGTTGATCGTGCGGTGCGTCCTGGCGTCCCGGAACTCGATCAGCAGAGGCGACCGGTGGATGGCCACTTCCAGTTCTTCGGTCGCGATCAACAGGCCGTCCGCCTCGTCCTTCACGCTCCATTGCGGCACATCCCACGCCGTCTTGGCGATGGCCCAGGAGTGGTCGCGCTCCGGCAGGGCCGCGCCATACGAGGTGCGCACCCGGATCAGGTCCGGCGCCAGAATATAAAAGCGGATCTGAGACTGGTCCGCGCACGTAACGGTTACCGTGTCGCGCGTGGCCGCATGCGACGCCAGCGCGCCGATCTTGGCCAGGCCGTCGAAATCCATGGCTGGAGCGGCTTTCATGAGTAAGAGGATCGGAAAGGAGAGGAGAGCGAGCTTTTTCATATGGCACCTGCCGAACAGTATTGTAGTACCCGGCAGGCGCATCCGCCGTTGCGCGTCAGCGATAGATCCCCACCATAGCCTGCGCGCCGGCCAGCACTTTCGCGCGCAGTTCAACCGGCTCTACCACCTCGATCCGGCCGCCGAAGCTCAGTGCGAACTGGATCGCCTCCTCCTCCGCATCGAACCGCAGCCTCACCCGCACGGGCCGTCCATCTTCGCCGCAGGCGGTTTCTTCTTCCAACCGCCAGCCGCGGTAGCGCACCCATGGCATCACCGCGCGATCCGCCAGAAAAGTGGCGTAATAGCGCGGCAATCGCTCGCGGAATTCCGTCGCCGATCGCTCCCAGTACGCCGCCAGATCGAAGCCGGCAAGCGGCTTGGCTGCCTGTTCCAGGATCGCCGCTTCCCGCATCCGCGATACGCGATACGTCCGCGGCTCGTCCTCTGCGCGCGCGATCAGGTACCATGTGCTCCCTTTGGCCACCAGCCCCAGTGGATCGCCGATCCGCTCGCCCGCTTCGCCCAGCAGCCGGCTATAGATGAAGCGCACCTGCCGCCCGCGCCATAGCGCCTCCAGTAATACTGGCAGGCAGGCCACCGACTCCGCCGGATCCCGCCACCCGCGCGCATCCACCAGGATCCGCTCCCGCGCGAAATCCGCGTGCTGTTTGCCGGCCTTCGCACGACGGCGTCCAAAATACGGCCCGGCACCGATCACTGAACCTAACGCGCCGCCGCAACCGTTCCCGCGCCGGCCTCGTAAACCTCGATCCATTGGCCGTGCCGCTCCCATCGCGCCACCGGCGTCAGCGCCCGGCGCCGCATTTCCGGAATCGTGAGTTCCGGCTCGTAGCCATAAAAGTGGCGCCAGATCTTGCGCACCAGTTCGATGTTCGTCCAGCTCCATTCCGGCTCCCACGTGCGCGAGAAAAATACCAGGATGCGCGCGTCGCCCCTCCAGTCCGCCGAATCCACGCTCCGCGCGGTGAAGTCCGCCAGGCTGCGGACCGGAATCGCTTGCCGCACATAGCCGAACTCCGGCCGGCTCAGCGCGGAGGTGAGCGGCCACACCGTTGCAATTCGCTCGCCCGCGTAGTTGCGCGCCACATATCCCGCCGCGGTCTGCTGCAGCTCCACGAAATCGGTGAAGGCCAGGTTGTTTTCGAACGGGAACGGATACGGCGGGTTCCAGAAATTGCCCACCGCCAACCCAGCCAATAATGCAAGCTGGCAGGCGACCCGCAGCGGGCCCTTGTAAATCGACATCGCCGCCACCATTGCCGTATACACGATCGGCAGTACCGGCAGCAAATAGCGCTCCAGCATGGCCCCGCCCACCGCGCTCAGGACCAACACGTGGATACCGATCGTAAACCACGCGATGCGCCAGGCGCGCGTACCGAAAATGCCGCGCCGCCACCCGAGCAATATGGCGATCGTCCCGATCCAATGGAAATCCTGGAAGAACAGGTAATACAGCCGCCGCCCCAGCGCGAACCCAAATCGCACCGGATGGAACGGATAATACAGGTTGTAGCGCGTGAATTCGGTATTGCCGAAAAGGTGTCCCGTACCTTGTGCCAGCACCGCCAGCCAGCCGCCCAGCGCCGCCGCCGGCAGCAGAAACCACGCGGCGTCGCTGCGGCGTTTCTCGAAAAGCAGCCAGGCCCCGAAAAGCAGCGGCGCCAGCAGGCCGGTCTCCTTCACCAGCACCAGCGCCGTACATGCCAGCGCGGCCGGCCGGATCTTATCTTGCAGAAACAACAGCAACGCCAGACAGGTGAACAGCATGGCCGGCATATCCAACTGCGCCAGCATGGCCTGCGCGAAGAACAACGGCGATATGCACAAAAGGAACACGGCCATGAAGGCCGGCGCCCCGCGCACGTTGCGGCAAAGCTCGATCGCCAGCAGAAACGCCGCCAGTACCGCCACCGACGCCAGCAGCAGCATCGCCAGGCGCGTGTGTGCCGCGGAGTACCCGGCCACCGTCCAGACCGCCGCCAGGTACGCCATCACGCCCGGCGGATGTACGTTCGGCACCGTCGAGTGCGGAATCCACCCCCCCGCATGAAAGCCGTTGTGGTAGATATCGAGCGCCGCCGGCACGAATTGTCCCAGTTCGTCCCAGTAATACGGCAGCCGCAGCAGCGGCGCATGCGAAAGAAATACGACGAAACCGAACAGTGCCAGGAAGAACAGATAAGTGTCGGGACGGATGCGCCGCCGGCGGCGCGCAGGCTCCGCAATCACTGGACGGTCCCGGCCGGCGGGTGCGCCTCCAGCTTGATTTCGCCAAACGCGGCTTCGTACTGCGTCACGTTCTGCTGCAGCACGTTAAGCAACGCCTTGGCCTGCTGCGGGCTGACGTAAACTCCCTGAAAATTCAAGATGTTGACATTATCGGGCGCGGTCTGGTTCACAAGGCCGAAGAGCAGAAAGAAGTCCCATAGGTTTACCCGGATCTGCACGCTGTTGGCGTACCCTTCCCGGTATTCCGGCAGGTTGTTCATCTGGACCTTGGTCGGTTGCGGCTGGCTCATAAAGCCATGTTGACATACTTGCCAGCAGCCCGTGGCGCACCCTTTAGCGACCCGGCGGGACTTTTAAGTCCCGCGCTTGAAAAACTTTGTAAATACCTACAACCTCGGCCTCGGTTCTTGCGTCCGATGTGGTGAGAGGGAAGAAAACGATGAAACCGATTGTTGCGAAGGGCGTGAACGGCCAGGCGCATTGTCCGATTTGTACCCACACAGTGCCCGCCGTCATCGATATCCTGGGCAAGCGCACGCGTGTGTCCCCTGGACAGCGCTGCCCCCGCTGCAACTCCTCCCTGGACGTAGCCATCGTAGTACAGATAGCAGAGGCGGCCTAACCTTCGCAGTACCTTTTTGGTTTCGCGCCCCGCCCGAAGCGCGCTATAGTGTAGTCAGATTGGGACCGAGATGAAAAGAAAGATGCCACTCAAATCCGAACCGGTGATTGCTCCCGAGATTCTCGAGCAGGCCAGGAGATCGCTGGTGACCGACAACCTGAGGAAACCGGCGAAATGCACGGTTTGCGGGGCGGAAACCTCGCTCGGCCTCGGGGAGCCGCTTTGCTGGGTATGCCGCCGCCTCAAAATCAGCGCCTGGCGCGATATCGAACAGCAGATGCCCGCTCAGGAGTGAGGCACCGCCGTCCCTATTCCCGCGGCGCGCGCCCGCTCGTAAACGTACCCGGCCGCCATCGCATCCTCAACCGCCAGCCCATTCGACTTAAACAACGTAATCTGCTGTGCCGTGGTGCGCGCATGCACCCGGCCCGTTGCCACGTCCTTTAGCTCCACCATCCGCGGACTGCTCCAGTCCCGCTCGTCCAGCGCCATCAACAGGTCCCCCGATTCCATGCGCGCCTGCTCTATCGAATCGACCGCAATCGAATCCGCCCGCCGCACCAACTCCGCCGGAATCTCGCGCCGGTTAGCCTGGTTGGAACCCATGGCGTTGATGTGCGTGCCTGGCCCGATCCACTCCGCGGAAAGTACCGGTTCTTTCGCATAAGTCGCGGTGACCACGATCTCAGCCCCGCGCACCGCTTCTTCCGCGGTTTCCACAGCCCGTACCGCCGCGCCCCAGCGTCCGTTCGTCTCCGCGGCAAAAGCGGCACGGTTGCCGGCATCGCGGCTCCATACCCGCGCCTCCGCGATCGGCCGTACCGCCAGCATCGCCTCCAATTGCGCGCGCGCCTGAAACCCGCTGCCGACAATCGCCAGGCTCGCCGCCTCCTCGCGCGCCATCCACTTCGTCGCCAGGCCGCTCGCCGCCCCCGTGCGGACCTGCCCCAACTGGTTCGCCTCCATGATCGCCAGCGGCTCGGCATCCGCCGCGCGGTACAGCAGAAACAGAAAATTCGCTCCGTAGCGCGCATGTGTCGCGTAAACCTTGGCCCCGTAGTACTGCCCGTCGCTGCCTGCCATATAGTGCAGCACGGAGCCCGTGGGCAGGATCAATCGCCGCCGCGGTTGGTTCAGCGCCTCGCCGGATGCCAGCCGCTCGAAGGCCATCTGCATCAGCCCGATGCACTCCCGCATCGGGAGCAGGTCACGCACATCTTTTTCGGTCAGGTAGAGCATGCTCATTTGTTCGCCTCGATAGTCTGCGCTACGTCTTCCCACTCCGCCAACAGGTTGATCAGGTCGTTGCGGCGGGCATTCAGCAGATCGTTCACCCGCACCGTTTCGTCCACGCTGGTGAAATTCGCCAGCCCGTGTTCGTAGTCCGCGATCTCCACTTCCAACCGCGTCACTTCGTCTTCGATCTCCCGCCGCCGCTGCTTGAGCTGGCGCAGCTTGATCGGGTTCAGCCGGCCGCCCCGGACCGGCGCCGCGTCGGGGGCCGTGGCCTGGGCGCCGGCGGGGGCGCCGTGCGGCGTCCTGCCTGCCGGGTGCTGGGAGTTCTTCGGTTCGGGCTCGGGGGCTTTGGCCGATC
>JBEKIM010000264.1:0-9753 GCA_050011755.1 Bryobacteraceae bacterium
TCCAGGATCAGGATTCGCGGGTTGCGCAGGATCGCGCGGGCAATCGCGGTGCGCTGCTTCTGGCCGCCGGAAAGCGTGATGCCGCGCTCGCCCACTATGGTCTCGTAACCCTGCGGGAACGACTCGATATCGCTCGCCAGTCCGGCCAACTCCGCCGCCCGGCGGATCTCTTCTTTCGTGGCGCTCTCCACGCCGAACGCGATGTTCCCCGACAGCGTCGCGCTGAACAGAAACGTCTCCTGCGGCACGAATCCGATGTGCCGCCGCAGTTCCGCCGGCGATAGATCGCGCAGGTCCGTGCCATCCAGCAGCACGCGGCCCTCGGTAGGATCCATCAGCCGCGGTACCAGTCCCACCAGCGTGCTCTTGCCCGATCCGGTGTGCCCCACCACCGCCACCGTAGTGCCCGCCTCGATCGTCAGGCTCACGTTGTCGAGCGCCCGCCCGGAAGGAAATGCCACGGAAGCGTTGCGGAATTCGATCTCGCCGCGCACCCTCCCCATAGCCACCGGATGCGGCGGCGCCGCGATGCCGGGCTTCTCGTGGAAGATCTGGTTGATCCGGTCGAGCGACGCGCCGCCCCGCTGCATCAGGTTCACCACCCATCCCAGCGCGATCATGGGCCAAACCAGGATACCCATGTAGGTATTGAACATCACGAAACTGCCCAGCGAAATGCGGCCCGTGAGCACCTGCCCGCCGCCATACCAGAGCACCGCCAGAAACGTGAGCCCGATCAGCGCCTCCAGCAGCGGTTGGAACACCCCGGAGATGCGCACCAGCCGGATATTCTCCGCGATGTAGGCGCGGTTCAGTTTCTCGAAGTGGCGGATCTCGGCGTCTTCCTGCACGAAAGCCCGCACCATGCGCACCCCCGCCAGGTTCTCCTGCACGCGGCTGCTGATATCGGAGAACATCGCCTGGATGCGTTCGAAGCGCGCGTGGATCGCACGCCCGAAGAAGATCACCGCCAGGCTCACCAGCGGCGCGGGCAGGACGGCCAGCACCGCCAGGCGCCAATCCACCGTCACCATGATGACGATCGCCAGCAGGAACGTAAGGCTGGTTTCGGTCCAATACATGATGCCCGGACCCAGCATCATGCGCACCGCGTTCAGGTCGTTCGTGGCGCGCGCCATGATATCGCCTGTACGCACCCGTCCATAATAATCCGGCGAAAGCTCGACCAGGTGCCGGAACAAGTCGTTGCGCAGGTCGTACTCGATGTCGCGCGAAATCCCGATGATGATCACGCGCATCCAGTACTGGAAAAGGCCCTTGAACGCCGCCAGCCCTACCAGCAGGGCCGCATAGCGCAGCAGCCGGTTTGTGCCCGATGCATGCGCGAGCGTGTCGATCGCGGCACGGATCGCCAGCGGCTGCGCGGCGCCCGCGAAGTCCTTCAATACCAGCGCGCCCAAGCCCAGGGCCAGCCCTCGCCTGTAGCGCCACAAGTAAACCCGTACGGTACGCAACGATTCCCACATGACGCTACATCCCCAGGGCGTTGGCCACGGTCTTCAGGAACTCCACCAGGAAGGTCTTGCGGCCCTCGCGATTGCGCCACCAGCCGTCCGCGCTGAAGAATTCGTCGCGCGCGGCAACCACCCGTATATCCATATCGGGGGCCGCGGCCCGGTAGATGCGGGCGGCACGCGCGGTGTGAAAGTCGCTGGTGACCAACAGGAATCGATGCACGCCGCGCCGCCGCAGATCCGCCAAAATCGTAGCGGATTCCGCGCGCGTGCTGCGCGTCTCATTGGGCGCGCGGATGAACCACATCTCCGGATAGCCGCGCTTCACGGCAAAGGGAATCGCCAGGTCGCATTCGTAAGAGTCGTAAATCAAGTGCGGACCGCTCACCAGCACATTGGGCACGTAACCTTGCTTCACGAGTTCCGCGGCCCGCATCACCCGGTTGCCGGAATAATCGCCCGCCAGCACCACGGCAATTTCCGCCTTGGCGGGGCCTTCGTCGCGCACCAGCATGCGGCCGAGAGCCGCCAGCCACCACGAGTGCGCGGCCACCGCCAGCGCCAGGACGATAACAATACAGACGAGGGATTTGAGAAAAAGAGAGGACCGTCGCGCCACGGACTACTTCTCGTCCGCGGAATTCTTCTGATCCAGATGTCCGACCGTTTTCAATCGTTGATAGAGGCGCTCAACTTCGGCTTCGTCCTCCGGCAGCAGCATCCGGTAGCGCGGCGGAGGAACCGGCCGGCGGTCGCCGCCGGGCGCCAGCACTTCACCCCAGAACTGGCGGTAAGGTACGCCGTCAATCAGCGCGTCGCGGGATAGCCGGCGCAGATGACGAAGCAGGCTATTGCAGGAATCCAGGTCGCCCGGATAGACCAGGAGCATGCGGGAATCGTCGAAGAGCGTAATGCGCGCGATCAGGGGAGAAAGCCAGTTGCCGGGCCGATCCAAACGCCGGATATCCATCCAGGGCACAATACGCTTGCCGACCGCCAGGTATCCTTCGTGGATCTCGACGGCGGGTTGGAAAGCCAGCGCCAGCAAAAGCACGGCGCTGAGTAGAAACAGTCCGGCGGGAATGAAGGCAGGTATCCAATCCAGGCCCAGCCAAGCCGAGAAGCCGGCCAACCCGACGGCTACGAATCCGAACGTGAGATAATGCCGCGCGGGCGTGTACCGAGTCATCTTCAAACCCGTCCACTTCTAGACTACTCCCGTGAAGCACGCCCGTCAATGGATTCCTAACAGCCGCGCCCCACGCCAACCGTAGTGAACACCGCTCCAGACCGTCAGGGCCAGCGTGGGCCAGATCAGGATGGCTGATAATGCCACTGGAAGCGGGGAACCGAACGCGTCGCGGGCCAGCAGACACACCGCGGTGAGGATCTGAAAAAAAGTACTGGCCTTGCCCCAGATACTGGGCGGAAACGCACGCAACTTCGTCTTCAGGAGTGCCACAGCGGAGGCTGTGAGAATGAACAGGTCCCGTCCAAAAATTGCCGCGACGAACCACCACGGCACGCTGCCGGCCAGCGCCAGCGCCAGGTAAACTCCCGTCAGCAGCAGCTTGTCGGCAATGGGATCGAGGAACGCTCCGGTGGCGCTGGCGGCGTCGAGATGCCGCGCCAGGAAGCCGTCGATGACGTCGGTGGCCGCGGCAATGGCCAGCAGCGACAACGCCGCGAAGGCACGCCGGTTCAGAATCAGGGAAACGATGAAAGGCGCCAGCACCAGCCTGGCCAGCGTGAACAGGTTGGGCAGCGTGAGCCACTTCCGCATCAGATTGTGATTCTAGCAGTGTGGCGGGGAAACCCCGCGCGCCAGTTTCGCCAGATCGTCTAATTGCAGGCGGCCGGTGTAGACGGCCATGCCGAGAGCGGCGTGCACGTCGATCGACAATAATGCCTGGACCTCTTCAAGCGTGGTGATACCGCCCGCGGCCGTGATCTCGAGCGGCGTCGCGGCGCGCAGCCGCCGGAACCAGTCGAGATCCGTGCCTTCGAGCATGCCTTCCTTATCCACGTAAGTGCAGAGGAACCCCGCGCAATAAGGCTCCAGCGCCGCCAGCACCTCTTCGGCGCGGAACCGGGTAGCCTCGCGCCAACCCTTGACGACGATACGGTCTTGCTTGGAATCGAGCGCGACGATCACCCTCTCCTTGCCGATTACCGCCGCCAACTCCCCCAGGAAAGCCGCCTGGATGCCGTGCGCGGCGAAGGCCGCGGTTCCTACGATCACCCGATGCGCGCCTTGCCCGACCAGCGCCCGCGCGCGCTCCACCGTGCGTACCCCGCCGCCCACGCGCGTGCGGGCATGCGCGGCCACCAGCCGCACCAGATCGTCGTTCGCCCCGGTGCCCATCGCCGCATTCAGGTCGATCACCTGGATTTCGGGAAAGGCCGCGAACCGGCGCAGCATTTCGAGCGGCGAGTCCCCTTCGAGCGCCTTATCGCGCCCCTGCACAAGCTGCACGACTTTGCCATCCATCAGATCGATGCAAGGGAAGATCATGACACCTTCCGTACCGGGATGCCGTGCCGGTCCAGGTATTCCTTGAGATCGGCGATGCGCAGGGTCCCGTAGTGGAAGACCGACGCCGCCAGGGCCGCGTCGGCTTCCCCATCCGCCAGTACGCGCAGGAAGTCTCCGGGTTTGCCGGCGCCTCCCGAGGCGATCAGCGGGATGTGGGTGGCGCGCGAGACGGCGCGCGTAAGGCCGCAATCGAATCCTTCTTGTACGCCGTCGGAATCCATGGAAGTCAGCAGCACTTCGCCCGCGCCCAGTTCCTCTCCGCGGGCCGCCCAGGCGACCGCATCCAGATCTTCCGCGTCCCGCCCGCCGCGCGTGTAGACGGTCCATGCGCCGGGCGCCCGCCGCCGTGCGTCGATCGCCAGCACCACAGCTTGCGCCCCGAATTCCCGGCTCAATTCGCTGATCAGCCCGGGACGCCGCACCGCAGCGGTGTTCACCGAAATCTTGTCCGCGCCGGATAGCAGGATGCCGCGCGCGTCCGCGACGGAGCGGATGCCGCCGCCCACCGCCAGCGGGATGAACACCTTGCGCGCGGTCCTCGCCACCACGCCCGCCATGATCTCGCGCGCGTCGCTCGAAGCCGTAATATCGAGGAAAACCAGCTCGTCGGCGCCTTCCTGGTTGTAACGGGCCGCCAGTTCCACCGGATCGCCGGCGTCGCGCAGGTGTACGAAGTTGATGCCCTTCACCACACGGCCGCCGGTCACGTCCAGGCAGGGAACGATGCGCTTGGCCAGCATCCTAAAGCTCCACGAAATTCCGCACCACGCGCAGTCCCACCGGCCCGGACTTCTCCGGGTGAAACTGCACTCCGAAGGTATGGCCGGCTTCGAGCACGGCCGTGTAAGGCAGCGAGTAAGTACACGTCGCGGCGGTCTGCGGGATGGCGGGCGCGTAGTAGCTGTGCGCGAAATACACGAAGGCGCGCGGGTCGAGACCGGCGAGCAGCCGCGAAGGGACGCACGCATCGAGCTGGTTCCATCCCATGTGCGGCACGCGCGCGGCGGCGGGAAAGCGCCGCACTGTCCCGGGGTAGAGGCTCAAACCGCGCGCCTCGGGCGCTTCTTCGCTGCGCTCGAACAGCGCCTGCAGGCCGAGACATATTCCCAGGAACGGCACGCCCGCGCGGATCTGCCCGATGAGCGCATCGCGCACCTGCATGTCGTCCAGCGCCCGCATCATCTGCCCGAAATGGCCCACGCCGGGCAGGATGATTTTCCGTGCCTCGCGCAGGCCGGCGGCGTAGCGCACCAGCGTGTACCGAGCGCCGATTTCGGCCAGCGTATTCTCGACCGACCGCAAATTGCCCGCGCCGTAGTCCAGGATCGCGATCATAGCAGTCCCTTCGTGGATGGCAACTGATCGCGGAGCCGCTGGTCGGTGGAACACGCGTATTTCAAGGCGCGCGCGAAGCACTTGAAGATGGCTTCGATCTTATGGTGATTGGACCGCCCATAAAGGACGCGCGCATGCAGGTTGGCGCCGGCATGATTCACGAAGCCGCCGAAGAAATCTTCCACCAGTTCGGTTTGCAGATCGCCCACCAGGCGCACGCGCACCAGGTCGCGGTAAACCAGCGCCGGCCGCCCGCCCAGATCCAGCGCGACGACAGCCAGCGTTTCATCCATGGGCAGCACGAAATAGCCCGCGCGATTGATGCCCCGCCGGTCGCCCAGCGCCTTCGCGAACAACTGGCCCAGCACGATGCCCACATCTTCGACCGTGTGGTGCTGATCCACGTCCAGATCCCCCTTCGCGGCGAGTTTCAGATCGAAGCCGCCATGCTTGGCGAAGAGCTCCAGCATGTGATCGAAAAAACGAATGCCCGTGGAAACCTGGTAGGTTCCGCGGCCTTCGATCTTCAGCGACCCGCCGATTTGCGTCTCCTTGGTATTGCGTTGAATGGTGGCGCTGCGCATCAGAACAGTATGCTTTCGAGTTGATTGATATCGTCGAGCACGGCGACCGCATTTTCCCCCTGGAACAGGGCAGTCACCTGGGGCCGCCGTGGGTTGGTGCGCGATACAATCCCGATAAAAGGAACACCCGCTGCCCGCGCGCAGCGCGCATCGTCAATCGTGTCTCCGATGTACCACATCTTCCTGCCGGGCGCGCCGGCCGCGATCTTCAGCAGACCCTCCGGCGCGGGTTTCAACTCCTGCACATCTTCCAACCCGACGATCGGATTGAACCGCAGCTTCGGTGCGCAGCGGTCCAGCGTGACCTGCGCTTCCCAGCGCATGCGGCCCGTGAACAGAGCCAGGTCGAAGCGCGCCGCCAGCCGGTCGAAGAGGCCCTCCCGCGCCATCCAGCGTTCACGCAGAATCAATCCATCCGTGCCGTTGCCATGAAACAGACCCTGGAAATAGTCGACCACCGTCTGGAACTCCACGGCCACGCCATGCTGCGCGATCACATGATGCGACAGGTTCCAATCGTCGTTGAAGCCGCCCTGGTTCTTGTAGTCCTGAATGTGCGCGTGCGTCATCGTCACGCCCGCAAAATGCCGCACTGTGCGCACGATGGTCTCGCGGTATGACTCGGTCACATCCACCAGCACGCCGTCCATGTCGAATACGACTAACGGGCGATCCATATTTCCTCCAGCGCGCTCAGCAGGCGGCGGGTCTGCTCCCGTGTGCCGACCGTGATTCGTACGCAGCCGGGTGCTTCGTAGCTGCGGTCGCGCACCAGGATACCCTGTTCGCGCAGGCGGTCGCGGATCTCGATGGCCCGCTTGCCTGCGCGTATCAGGACGAAATTCGCGGAGCTGGGCACGTAGCCGATTTGCAGCCGTTCCAGCCCCACGCACAACAGTTCGCGCGCCGCCAGCACTTCGGCCACGTAGTTCTCGATGTAGCCGGGGTCGCGAATGGCCGCCTGTGCCGCCAGTATCGCCAGTGTATTCACGCTGTATGGCGATTGCGCCTTGTGCAGGCAAGCGATGTTCGCCGCATGTGAAAACAGGCAGCCCAGCCGCATCGCCGCCATCCCGTAGACCTTGGAAAACGTGCGGCTCACGAACAGGTTGGGTGAGCGTTCGATCAGGCCCAGCGCGGTTACGCCGCTGAATTCGAAATAGGCCTCGTCGATAAAGACCGCCGCCTTGGCGGCGCGCTTCAGAATGCGTTCGATCGCCGGCAGCGACAGACCCGTCCCGGTGGGGTTGTTGGGGTTCGCGATCAGGATGGCGCGCGTGGCGGGCGTAATAGCGTCCAGGATCGCGGCCAGCGGGAAATCCATAGGGGGACCTTCGTAGTCGATCTCGCGCACCGTCGCGCCGGCAACCTGCGCGTAAAAACGATACATGGCATAGGCAGGCCGCGGCAGCAGCACTTCCTGGCCATCGTCCACGTAAGTATTGATGAAGACCTGGATGGCTTCGTCGGTGCCGTTGGTGAAGACGAATTGCTCCGGCGCGACGTGGAAGAACTCGGCCACCGCGGCCTTGGCCTCGCCATATTCCGGATAGATGGCGAGACCGCCCGCGTCCAGGCTCTGCTTCAGGTATTCGATGACGCGCGGCGAGCAGCCCACCGTGTTTTCGTTGAAATCGAGACGCAGTTTGCCGGCGCGGCCCGCGCTGGGCGGTGAGTAGGGCGCCATCTTGAGCACGGCTTCACGCGGGCGGATAACACCTTTGGGCTTACTCATAGCAGGGCCTAAGACTTGGAGGGCGGCCAATCCTGGCCGCAGCCGGCTTTCCAGCCGGCTTGGCCGCATGAAAGGCGGCTGCGGGCATGATTGCCCGCCCCACAAGACGGACCTCGACCGACCGCGCGTGCGCTTCTAATCCCTCGGCTCGCGCCAGCGTCGTAATCGCCGGAGCCAGCGCCGCCAACGCGCCACGGCTGAGGCGCTGCACGGATATCACTTTCAGATAATCGGCCACGGAAAGCCCGCCGCGCAGCCGCGCCACCCCGCTGGTGGGCAGCACGTGATTGGGGCCGGAAGCGTAATCCCCCGCCGCTTCCGTGCTGAACGGACCAATGAAGACGCTGCCGGCATGCTGCACGCGGGCCAGCAGACGGTCGTCCGGAATGCTGAGGTGCTCGGGGGCGAAGCGGTTCGCCAGATCCACGGCTTCATCGAACGACCGCACCAGAATGATGGCGCTATTCCGCCGGATCGCCTGCCGCGCCACGGCGGCAGTGGGCAGATCCGCAAGCTGGCGCTCGATTTCCTTAGCCACCGCATTGGCCAGCCGCTTCGAAGGAGTCAGCAGGATGGCCGCCGCATCCACATCGTGCTCGGCCTGCGCCAGCATATCGGCCGCGAGGTGCCGCGGGTTGCCGTCCGCCGAAATCATCAGGATTTCGGTGGGGCCGGCCACGAAGTCGATGCCCACCTCGCCCGCGAGCAACTTCTTCGCCGCAGCCACGTAAATGCTTCCGGGGCCGACGATGCGATCCGCGCGCGGCACCGTGCGCGTGCCGTAGGCAAACGCCGCGATGGCGTGCGCGCCGCCCATCTGGAACACCCTTTCGACGCCTAACAGCCGCGCCGTGCCCAGAATCTCGGGCACGCGCCGCGGGCAGGCCACGCAGATGTTCGGCACGCCCGCTACCTGTGCGGGAATTACGGTCATCATCAGCGTCGAAGGCAGCGGATAGCGGCCGGCGGGAATATATGCGGCGATGGTATCGAGAGGGCGCACCACCTGCCCCAGTTCCAAACCGGGAGACATTTCGCGCAGGGTCGCGGCGGGCATCTGCATTTCCGCGAAAGCGCGAATGTTGGCGGCGGCGGCCGAGACTGCGCCGCGGAACTCCGGCGCCAGCCCGGCGCAGGCACTCCGCAGATCGGACGTGGGCACCACGACGGTCTTGCGATCGAGCGCGTCGAAACGGCGCGCGTATTCGAGCAGCGCCTTATCGCCCCGCGTGCGCACGGCGTCGAGAATCGGCCGCACCACGGCCTCGGCTTCGGCCAGCCGGGCTTTGCGCCGCGCCAACAGGCGGGGCATGGCAGTTGGAGACAGAACGCGGATCATAAGACAATCTTGTTCAGCGGATATTCCACGATTCCCTGCGCGCCCGCCTGCTTCAATCGCGGGATAATGTCGCGCACGGTGGATTCGTCCAGAATGGTGTTGACCGCCAGCCACTCCTCGTCGCTCAGGTGCGAAATCGTAGGGCGCTTCAGCGCGGGCAGCACCTGCAGCACGGCGCGCAAGTCGTTCTGGTGGACGTTCAACATCAGCCCGACCTTTCCCAGCGCGTTGATGGCTCCTTCCAGAAGCATGCGCATGTCTTCCAGCTTGCGGCGCTTCCAGGCGTCCTGCCAGGACTCGCGGTTGGCGATCAACTGGGTATTCGATTCCATCACCGTATCGATGATCTTCAACTTGTTGGCGCGCAGCGACGATCCGGTCTCGGTGACCTCCACGATGGCATCCGCCAGCACCGGCGGTTTCACTTCCGTCGCGCCCCAACTGAATTCCACGCGGGCGCGCACGCCGTGCTGCGCCAGGTAGCGTTTCGTGGTGCCCACCAGTTCGGTAGCGATCACTTTACCTTCGAGGTCGAGCACGGACTGAAAATCGGACGACTCCGGCACGGCCAGCACCCAGCGCACCTTTCCGAAGCTCTGCTTCGAATAAACCAGGTCGGCGATGGCCTCCACCTGCGCTTCGGTCTCCGCCACCCAGTCGCGGCCGGTGAGTCCCGCGTCCAGGATGCCGTCTTCCACGTAGCGCGCCATCTCCTGGGCGCGGATGAGCATGCATTCGATCTCCGGATC
>JBEKIM010000265.1:0-9704 GCA_050011755.1 Bryobacteraceae bacterium
AGGCGGCGCTGCACCTCGACCGCGCCATCGAACTCCTGGGGAACAAGCCGGATGCGGCTTACCCGCATTATCTGAGGGCTAAAGTTTCGAGCGGGCAGAACGACTTGAGACAGGCGATCGCACATTTGCAACAAGCCGTGGCGTTGCGGCCGGATTTCGCGGAAGCCTGGTCGGATCTGGGCGATGCGCGCAGAACGAACCTCGACGGCGCGGGCGCGCTGGCGGCTTTCGAGCGCGCCGTATCGCTGGCGCCCGACGACCCGGTGGCGCAGACACGTCTGGGGTCGCAATACCTCGAAGAAGGCAAGGCGCACCTGGCCGCCGAACATCTGCGGGAAGCCGCGCGACTCGACCCCCAGAACCAGAGCACGCTGTACGTTTTGCAGCGGGCGTTACGCACGGATGGACAAACCGCGGAGGCCGATGCCGTAAAACAGAAACTGGCCGAATTGTTGCGCGATAAGGACAAGGACGACCAGAATCTGCTGGCCGGGATTGAACTCAATAATCAGGGCGCGGATCTGGAGAAAGCCGGCGATCTTCCGGGCGCCGTGGAAAAGTATCGGGCGGCCCAGGCCCTGTTGCCGGGTCACGTGGGTATCCGCGTGAACCTGGCGGTGGCATTGCTCAGATCGGGGCAGTGGAAGGAAGGATTGGCGGAATTGCGCGAGGCGGTCCGGCGGGAGCCCGGCAACGCCGTTCTGCGGGCGGCGCTGGACGACGCTCTGGCGCAGGCGCCCGTGGAATTTGGCGGCAAGGGCCGCGCACATGCGATTCCGAGCACTGGAACCAAGTACTAACCGCGCTTGCGGGGTACCGACCCGGCGGCTGCCGGGATTTCATTTTGGAGAAGAACTCATGTTTCGTAAAAGGCCGGTATCGCTGCTGCTGATTTCCGCGGCTGCGATGTTCTCGATCGGTTCGTCTCTTGCCTGGGGCGCCGAAGTGTCGTCCGCGAAGGTATCGTCAGTGAAGGTTTGGGAGACGCAGACCGTAATTCCCACTTACCTGGCGGGAGTGCCCGAACCCAACCCGATGTTCTTTTTCGGGCGCGAATCGCAAGGTGCGCAGGGGCCGGTATACCCGTATCCGATGTACGACTCGCTCACGGGCAAGAAGGTGGACAAGCAGTACACCATGGTCTACCTGGAGAATGAATACATCCGGATCGGGATCCTTCCCGAAGTCGGCGGCCGTATTTTCGAAGGTGTCGATAAGACCAATGGCTATAACTTCATCTATCGCCAGCACGTGATCAAGCCGGCGCTGATCGGCCTGATAGGCGCATGGATTTCGGGCGGCGTCGAATGGAATATTCCGCATCACCATCGCGCCAGCACTTTCATCCCGGTGCAATACAAAGTGGAAGAGAATGCGGACGGCAGCAAAACCGTTTGGGTTGGCGAACTGGAAGTGCGGCAGCGCATGCGCTGGGCCGTGGGCTATACGCTCAGGCCGGGGAAAGCCTATCTGGAAGCTTCGGTGCGCATTGTGAATCGCACGCCGGAAGTAAACACCATGCTGTGTTTCACCAATGTGGCGGTACACGCGACCCAGGAATACCAGGTCATATTCCCGCCCAGCACGCAGTTCGGCACTTACCACACCAAGAACCAGTTCACGGCGTGGCCCATCTCGCATTCGAAATTCTCCGGCGCGGACTTCACGAAAGGCGTCGATATCAGCTGGTACAAAAACCACACCGAGGCCAACTCCGTCTTCGCGTGGAACTATCAGGACGATTTCTTCGGCGGCTACGATCACGGCAAAGAGGCTGGGACGATGAGCATCGCGGACCACCACATTATTCCCGGCAAGAAATTCTTCACCTGGGGCAACGGCCCGTTCGGACGCACCTGGGACAAAACGCTGACCGACGACGACGGACCCTATCTGGAAATGATGGTGGGAGCTTACTCGGACAACCAGCCGGATTATAGCTGGCTGCAGCCTTACGAAACGCGATCGTTCGCCATGCAATGGTATCCGTTCCGGGACATCGGCGGCGTGAAGAAGGCGAACCTGGACGCGGCGGTGAATCTGGATGTGCAGAACGGACGGGCCCAGATGGGGTTCTACACCACATCCGCGCACCCGGCGGCGAGGGTGACCCTGCGGGCCGGCGCCAAGGTGCTACTGGACGAGACTGTGAGCATCAATCCGGCCAAGGCTTATACGAAGCAAGTGACGATTCCGGCGGGCATCGACGAGCACGCCCTGGTGGCCTCGATTTCAGACGACGGAAAAGAACTGGTTTCCTATAGCCCGATCCGTCTCACGCCGGAGGCTACGCCGAAGCCCGTGACACCGCCGCTTCCCCCGGCCGAAATCAAGACCAACGAGGAACTTTATCTAACGGGCCTGCGCGCGCAACAATTCCACTCGCCATCCGTGGACCCCATTCCGTATTGGCAGGAGGCCCTGCGCCGCGATCCGGGCGACGCGCGCGTGAACACCGCGCTGGGGATTACCGCGTTCAAGCAGGCCAGATACGAGGATGCGGAAAAGCTGTTCCACAAAGCGATCGAGCGGTTGACCGACCGCTACACGACGCCCAAGGACAGCGAGGCGATCTACTATTTGGGCGCCGCGTTGAAGGCGGACGGGAAGACCGAGGAAGCGTACACGTACCTGTATAAGGCGGTCTGGAGCCAGGCGTGGAAAGCCGCGGCTTACTATGGACTGGCGGAGATCGCTACCTCGCGCGGCGATCTCGACGCCGCGATGGATTTCATCGACAGGTCGATTCAATCGAACGCCTTGAATATCCGCGCGCAGAACCTGAAGGCCGCATTATTGCGCCACACGGGATGCTCCAAAGAGGCGCTCGAGTTGCTGGCGTCGGCCGCGCACAGCGCCGACCCGTTGGACGTGCGCTCCCAAGCCGAGATCTGGCTCGCGTCGCGGGACCCCGAGGCCGCGAAGGGGGTCGCGTCCACCATGAACAGCCATCCGGCCACCGCGCAGGAAACGGCCGCCGAGTATATGGATGCCGGGCTTTGGCAGGACGGTACGGACGTGCTGTCGCAGATGGTTGCGGCGGCTCCCGATCCATCCAAGATCCACCCGATGGTTTATTACTATCTCGCGTATTTCGCGGCCAAATTGGAGCGGTCCGACAAAGCCGCCGAATATTACAAATTGGCCAAAGCCATGCCGGCGGATTATGTGTTTCCTTTCCAGAACGAAGCCATCGACGTGCTGCGGCAGGCCGTGCGCGCCAATCCGGACGATGCCCGCGCGCCTTATTATCTGGGCAATGTGTTGTATGACTGGCAGCCCGAAGAAGCCGCCAAAATGTGGCAAGCTTCGGCGGCGATCGATCCGTCGTTCGCCATCGTGCATCGCAACCTGGCGATCGCCTATCTGCACCAGAAGTCCGGGGCCAGCCTCGATCAGGCTATCGCTGAATTGGAGAAGGCCGTCACTTGCCGGCGCCAGTATCCCGTGCATTTTACGGAACTCGACGAGTTGTATGAGCAGGCCGGCGCGAGCCTGGCGAAGCGGGATGCGCTGTTCGCGCCCAACATGGCCGTGGTGGGCGAGCGCGACGATGCGGAGAATCACGCCATCGCCATCAAGGTGGCCGAAGGCCAGTATGACGAAGCCATCCGCATGATGACCGGGCGGCGTTTCGCCGTTGCCGAAGGCGCCAATCTGAACGTGGACGAGTATTGGACCGAGGCGCACATTCTGCGCGGCATAGAGAGCCTGGAAGCCAAACACTACGACCATGCGCTGGCCGATTTCGGCGCGGCTCTGGCCGTCCCCGACAACCTGCCGCTGGGGTCCGCGGGCGCGGCCGGCCGGCATAACGCCGAGGCGTCGTATTGGACCGGCATGGCCTATGAGGGACAGGGCAACCGGCAGAAAGCGATGGAATCCTGGGAGCGGGCTGCCGCGCCGGGCCCTGCAAGGCGAAGGCGCGCCTCCGCAGCCGCCGACCTTACGCGCCAGGCCGAATCGTATTACCAGGGACTCGCGCTGCAGAAACTCGGCAAGACCGAGGAAGCCAAGAGCATCTTCCAGGGGCTGGTGGCGGCGGGACAACAGGCGGCCAATTCGCAGAAGGCCGGCCCGGATCTCTCCGCCCGCGAGCGCCGGGCGCTGGCGCACTACATCGCGGGTCTCGGGTACCTCGGGCTTAAGGATCAAGCCGGGGCGAAGGCCGAGTTGAGCCAGGCCGTCCAGACGGATCCTGGTCTGGCGGAAGCCAGAGCGGCTTTAGCCAGCCTAGGCAAGCGCGGTTAATTATTTTCTGGGGCAGGCGTCCATACAAACTTGGATGTCTGCCCCATCAGGAGATTTTGATGAAACCACTGAATCGCCGTTCTCTTATTGCCGCCGCGTTCGCCGGCGTTGCCGCCGCACAGCAGCGCGTTGAAAAGGACGCGCCGATTTCTCCGAAGGACAACCTGAAGGTCACCAAACTGGAAACCATCCTGGTGAAGCCGCGGTGGTTGTTCCTCAAAGTGTACACCAATGCCGGTATCGTGGGGCTGGGCGAACCGATCACCGAAGGCCGCGCCCTCACCTGCGCCGAAGCGGTGAAGGAGATCGAGCCGTACCTGATCGGCAAAGACCCGCGCCGGGTCGTGCATCATTGGCAGGCAATCTACCGGCATGCGTTTTATCGCGGCGGACCGATCCTGACCAGCGCGTTGAGCGGCATCGACCAGGCACTCTGGGACATTAAGGGAAAAGCGCTGGGAGTCCCGATTTACGAACTGCTCGGCGGACCCACGCGCGACCGGGTTCGCGTTTATGCGCACGGCAGTACCCCGGAGGCGTTCCGCGCCGGTATGGCGAAGGGCTTCACGGCGTTTAAAACGGGTCCGGCCAAGAAGCGCCCCGCGCGATATATCGAGACACCCGCGGCGGTGCAGTATGCCGCCGAGCAATTTGCCGAGCTGCGCCGGGTGGCCGGTAACGACATCGATATCGCCATCGACTTTCACGGCGCCATCAGTCCGGCCACGGCCAAATTGCTGATCAAAGCGCTCGAACCATACCAGCCCATGTTTGTCGAAGAGCCCATCAACTGCCAGGAACACGACGTGATGGCCGAAATCGCCCGCGGTACTTTCCTTCCGATCGCCACCGGGGAGCGGGTTTTCACGAAGTGGGGCTTCCGCGAGGTTTTGGAGAAGCGCGCCGCCACCGTCCTGCAACCGGACCTGTCGCACGCCGGGGGTATCACGGAAGGGCGCCTGATCGCCGGCATGGCGGAAGCGTATTACGCCACCATTGCGCCGCACAATCCGCTGGGTCCGATCAACCTGGCTTCCGGAGTGCAATTGGCGGCCTCGATTCCCAACTTCCTTTGCCAGGAGCAAGTGTCTCTGGGCGAGGGTTATATCAAGAAACCGTTCACCGTGAGGAATGGGTACCTGGACCTGCCTACGGGGCCTGGACTCGGCATCGAGCTGGATGAAAACGCGCTGGCCGGCAAGATTGGCCATGACTGGCGGAATCCCGAAGCCTATGACGCCGACGACGGCGCGGCAGTGGATTGGTAGACGCCGGGTCTCCAGCATTGGAGCGGCTCCTGGTGGTAGAATCAGCCCCGAACCCGTTGTGGCGGCAGGCCTGACATGATCGAAGATCTGTTCCAACCGAGGCACCTGGAGGTCCTTGTTTTCCTGGCGCTGCTGGGGCTGGTCCCGGCGTCCATTGCGCGATCCAAGGGGCGCAGCTTTTTCCTGTGGTGGGTCTACGGGGCCGTTCTATTTATCGTCGCTCTGCCGCACGCGCTGATCGTGAAGACGGCGGCGTACCGGGAACTCTGATCGGTTCCGCGATGCGACGCGCCTTAGCCCCACGGATTCTCAAGCCTGTCGCGCAGCATGTTGACCTGGGCCAGATGCTTCTTTTGATTCCGGCCGCTGGCCAACTGTCTCACAGCGAAGAAGGCGGCGCCGCATACGCCAACGATGCCGGCCGATATCAACAGGTTCATGCTTTCAGTATTTCGCATGCGGTAACCTTAAAACAATCCCTGTACGTACTGGCGTGGACGTTTGTTATGGGCTAAAGATGCTATCCGGCTGCCGGGTAAAGCTCGTAAACCGTAATCTCCGGCGGCGCGCCGATCCGGATAGGCACGCCGATCGTGCCGATGCCGCGGTTCACATAGAGTTGCCCGCCGGGCTTTTGAAACCAGCCCGCAACGTAAGGAGTCACCAGCCGGCTGGGCGCAATCTCCGGACTCACGAATTCGAGCGCCACCTGGCCGCCGTGCGTGTGTCCCGCCAGGCTCAGACCGATGCCCATCTCCGCGGCCCGGTCGAAGGTATCCGGATTGTGGCTCATCAGGATATTGGCCGTCTCCGGCGCGATCAGGCTTTCCACGCCTTGGAGGTAGGTGTGGACGAACTTCTCGCTGCCCGGCGACATATGCCGGCTGGTCTCAAAATCGACACCCATCAGGTTGAAGGATTGCCCCGCGGTCGTTACCGGCACGCGCTCGCCGCGCAGAATCCGGATGCCCACCTCCTGAAACATCCGCGTGATGGAATCCTCCGTGTGCGACCATGCCTCGTGGTTTCCCAGGCAGCCGAAGATTCCAAAGGGCGCGTGCAGGCCCGTGAGCGCATTCACGACCGCACGCTGCGTGGATGGATCCCAAGTCACGAAGTCTCCGGTTAACGCGATCAGGTCCGGCTTCAGACGCATGGTGATTTCGACATACTTGCGGATTTGCTCCTCGGTCATGAAGGGCCCGATGTGGATGTCGGAAAGCTGCGCGATGCGGAAACCGGCGAAAGCTTTGGGCAGGCGCTCCAGACGGATGCGCTGTTCGGTAGTCTGGAGATTCAAGCGCCCGTACAGCAGCCCGTAGGCTCCCGCGACGAACGGCGCGGCGACGACTACGTTGGCGCTACGTTCCAGGAACTGCCGCCGGGCCGGCAAACTCGGCGCGCCGATGGATTCCGCCACGCGCCGCACCGGCCAAATCACCGCGGCAAGCAGGAAGGCCACCAGCGAGCTAACCACCCACCATTGGAACGGAGCCGCGATCAGCGCGTCATACCAGCCCAAGTGGGTGGGACTCGGGCGGCGTCCGAGTACGCCGAAGTTGAGGGCGAAGTATGCGAGATAAACCGCCAGGCCGGCCGCGATCAGCGGGATGCGGGCCGTCCGGGCTTTCGCCACCTTGTTCACCAGAGAGTGCGCGCGTCGATACCAGTAGATCTGGCTGCCCAGGAAAATGGCCAACGCGATGCCGAGAATAAGCCTGAAAGACATTTAACCCTCTTCGCCGCTATTATCCCCAATTATCCCCAATTCGCGTTCCTGTTTCTCGCAAAGGCGCAAAGGGGACGGCCAAGGGCGCAAAGACTGGGCAAAAGCAAGAAAGCTGGTTAGACTTGTTCGCTCTTCTTGGCGTCCTTGGCGGTCATCTTGGCGCCTTGGCGAGAAACCGCCGTGCGCTGAGGCGGCTTCGTGCGCGTACTTGGCAGGAATGGCGCCTTCCCGGGAAACCGGCGCATCACTCTTCCGCCACCGGAACCAGCAGGCCGTCCCGCAACAGATAATCGCTGCCGCGCCAGCGGATGCTGCGCCGCGCAAAGCTCGTTAGCCAGATGCAGAAGGCCAGCGCATCCCAGGCCGGGATGGCGGGCATTTTTCTCCAAAGGCCGGGCTGCTTCAGGCCCCACGTGCCGATCATCCAGGTCATGGCGCATCGCAGTGCCAGGTAAGTGCCCAGGTAAGCGCCTGCCACGGCTATGGTGGGATGCACGGCGATGGCTGCCAGCGACCACGGCAGCCCTTGCGTCAGCAGTAATCCCAAGTGTCCCCACGGGCGCATGTGCCGCATGACCACGATCCACCGCAGCCGCTTGTGGATCAAATCGCTCATCGAGGCATAATCGGCGACGGCCAGTACGCTATACCGCAAGAGTTCCACTTCGTGGCCTTGCTCCGCGATCAACCGGCCTACCAGCAGGTCGTCCGCCGGGCGATTCTCCAGCGACTCGTAGCCGCCGAATTCCGCGAGGCGCGTGCGCGTGGTGGCAATGGTCGGACCCAGCGCGAACTTGACCCCGTCCAACTGCCACGCCACCAGGATGCCTGCGTAGAAATCCGAAAACATACCCATGGATTGCAGCCTGTCGGCGAAGGCCGGCTCGTCTTCCGGCAGATAAAAACAGGTCACCGCGCCCACCTTCGAATCGGCCAGGGGCGCCACCACGCTGCGCAAATAGTCCGGCCGCACGCGCACGTCGCTATCGCTGATGACCACCACTTCGTACTTCGCCTCGCCGGCCATGCGCGCGAGTTTGGCCACTTTGTCATTGGTGGCGACGCGGCCCGATCCGAACAGCACGCGAATCTGGCGGTCGGGAAAGTCGCGGATCAGCTTTTCGATTACCGGTAGCACGGGATCGTCCCGGCCGTCCACGCAGAAAACGATTTCATACTCCGGATAATCCTGACGGCAAAAACTTTCGAAATTCTCATACGCGCCCGGGTCCAGTCCGTGTATGGGCTTCAGGTTACTCACCGGCGGCGTGAAGGCCGCGCCGCGGGCCTTCGTTTTCGGCGCGCGGCGAAAATAGGCCCAGGTGCTGTACAACGCGATCAGGTAATAAATGAAGGGGATCGCCGCTATCGCCAGAAAAAAAGCTATCACACTCCTATGCTACATTAATGGCTTGTGTGGCGTTGCAGGCTTCACTAAACTGAACTTCTCTCCTGGCCCGGAGCGCATCCGGAGCGCCGTTCAATCCATCGTTCACCGCGGGCCCGATCAGCAGGGCGTTTTCGAATCGAGCGCGGTTGCCTTAGCGGCCGCGCGGCTCAAAATCATCGATCTCGATTCCGGCGACCAGCCGATTTTTTCCGAAGACCGCGACACCGCGATCGCGTTCAACGGCGAGATCTATAACCATGCGGAATTGCGCGTGGAACTGGAGCGGCGGGGCCACCGCTTTCACACCCGCACCGACACCGAAACCGTGCTGGCGGCATTTCTCGAATGGGACACGGAGTGTTTCTCGCGGCTGCGCGGCATGTTCGCCATCGCGCTGTGGAGCGAGTCGCGCAAGCGCCTGGTGCTGGCCCGCGACCGCATGGGCATCAAGCCTCTTTATATCGCGCGGCACGGCGCGGATCTGTTCTTCGGCTCGGAGTTGAAAACCATTTTCGTGCATCCGGAATTCGACCGGCGCCTCAGCCTGGATGGACTGGATTGCTACCTCTCATTGAACTACGTGCCCGCCCCGTGGACGCTGGTCGAAGGGATCGAGAAGCTGCGTCCCGGGTACTGGCTGGAGTGGCATGCCGGCGACGTGCATTCCCAGGCGTATTGGAGCCTGCCGCGCGGCCCGCAGCGCGATTGGACGCCGGAAGACGCCGCGGCGGAGTTGGATGCGCGCCTGCGCCAATCCGTGAGCGAACATCTCCTGTCGGATGTGCCGTTGGGCGTCTGGCTTAGCGGAGGCATCGATTCATCCACTGTGCTGCACTACGCCGCGGCCGCATCCAGCCGGCGGCTGAAGACGTTTTCGATTTCGTTTCGCGGGCGCACATTCGACGAGACCGAATACATCCGCGCGGCAGCCACCCAGTACGGGACCGATCACCAGGAATTCGACGTCAACCCGGAGGCCGGGCTGGCCGATGCCATCGAGGAGTTCGCGCATTACTTCGATGAGCCGAACGCGGATGCCGGCGCGCTGCCGGTCTGGTATCTGTCC
>JBEKIM010000266.1:0-9684 GCA_050011755.1 Bryobacteraceae bacterium
TTCCTGTGCGTTCCGTTCCATATTGGGGCAGTTCCTCCCAGTGAGGTTGCCACGCCGAGTCGGTGGTTCGGGAACGAGGCTCGGTGGGTCATCTTCACTTCATCGGTTTGAGAAGTGCGGCAAGCCCTGATCGAACCTGCCGTCTACTGTGACAGTATCATGAATGAACGTTCATGACAATAGCGCCTTCATAGGAGTCCGGATAGTAGCCGGGGCGGCATCCCGCGTCGCGGAACCCTAATGATTCGTACAATTTCCGGGCCGGCCTGTTGGATTCGCGCACTTCCAGCCAGAGGATGCCCGGATACCCGGAGGTGAATGCGGTCACCAGCCGCCGCCCGATACCGCGCCGCCGGAATGCCGGGTCCACCGCCAGATTCAGCAACTCGCTTTCGCCTTCGACCAGACGCCGCGCGACAGCAAAGCCGGCGACCTGCCCGCCGCAAACTGCCACCAGGAGTTGGTACCGCAGGTACTCGCGTGCGTCCCATTGCGACGCCTCGGGCGAGGCGGTTTGAATTTGAGCGATCGAACCCAAATCCCCCGCGTCCCCCGGCCGCAGCTCAATGTCCAAAACGGACCTCGCCCGCCGCGGCGGGGCCCAGTTCCGCGGGGCAGCGTTCCAGACCGCCTTGAATCAGCGCGTGGTACCGGACCTCTACGCGGGTGCGCGCCGGAATCCAACGGCACGCGGGCACGCCAAACAGGCTGCCCCGCTCGACCATCTGCCGCCGCGTCTCGGCTACGGGCGAGGCGCCGAATTCCATGCCGCGGGTGAGAGTCCGCCCATTCCACGGAGCCCCTTTGCGGCTACAGTTCTCCTCCCAGACGCCCATCCAAGGGAAATCCGCCCGCCGCCATGCGTAGCCGAACGCCACGCGGCTACGCGGCGACCACGCCACAAAGAACGCCGTCTCCCGCGAGGGATCCATAAGATAGGTAACGAATCCTCCCGAGGCGGCGGCATCCGTAAAGAGTTCCAGATCGCCGTTGCCTTCCTCCAGAACCAGCGATTTCGTGACCGGAGCCCGAAATTCGGTGGCGCCCCTTTCGAGGAATGGCGGGCCCAGCGTGACGTGCTCGGTCCAGGCGATGGGACGGTCGGTAATGGCTTCGTTCGTCACATTCTCGGTAATCTCCAGGGCGCGTTCGGCCAGCCGTATCAGCCGCTCCACTCGCAACTGCGCTTGCGGCAAGTACGCCCGCTCAACCAGTTGGCCGTCCGCGGCCGTTACTTCATAGGCCGCTACGGACGCCTCGCCATGGACGGTGAGCCCGGCGGCAGCCTCTTCTGCGGAGGGCGGGCCGAATATGTCCATGCAGAGGTTGTGCCCCATAATGCCGCCGAGCAATTTGCTCTCGGCGTCGGCGCCATACTCGGGATGTTTCCGCGGGTCGTAAGTGGACGGTTCGATCGACTCCCAGGGAGGCGTCCACAGCGGATTTACGCCGCTCTCCTTGTCGAGGATCTCCGCGATGTGTCCTCCTTCGTGCAGCACCGTGACGCGCACATGTTCGTTTTCGATGGAGGTGGCGCGGCGGCCACGATAGCGGGTTTCTGCCATATTGGAATTATTATGCATCTCGTATGGGTGTGGTTGGCTCTACTGGTAGCCCCCTTTTGGGAGACCAAAGCCCCCAAGGATTGGACTGACGCTCAAATCGAACACTTTCTCCACGATAGTCCCTGGGCGCAGATGGCCGAACCGGCGCCCGCGGTGCAGGTTTACCTGGCTACCGCCCACCCAGTGCGCGAGGCGGAAGCCGAGTGGGCTCGCCGCCGGGGTAAGCCCCTCGGCGAGGAGTACGTCGACTACCTGGCGCAGGAAGGCGCAAATAAGCTGGTGGTAGCCATCGGCTATAAAGATCTGGCGGCACTGGCGGATGGCGAAGAAGAGCAGCGCATGGAAGAGGAGTCGATCATGCGCGTGGGCCGCCAGAAATACAAGATGGAAGGGCACTTTCCGCCGGTACCCTCGGACCCGTTCCTCCGGCTGGTCTATCCGCGCGCGCCCACCGAACGCGACAAAACCGTTACCTTTGAACTTTACCTGCCGGGCTACGGCCCTTACCATGAGGCGGAATTCCGGGTGCGCGAACTGATGTACAACGGGAAGCTGCAGATGTGAGCCGGCGCAAGCGAAATTCCCTGCATCCGACTATACTATGGTCGGGAGGATTTGATGATCTGGTTATCTGTTTTGCTCTTTTTGCAGGCGGCTGCCCCCAACCAGCAGATTGAGCGCGGTCAGACGCTTTTCTTGGCCGATGGCGGGTGCGGCACCTGTCATGCACTGAAAGGCCACGGCACGGCGGTCGGACCGGATCTGAAAGTGCTGGGGCGCGTCGGCGTGCGAGCCCTGGTTACCGCCATCCGCGCGACACGCACGGAGTATGTCGAGACCGTGAAAGTCAAAGGTTCCGACCAGTTCCCGGGCATGAAGGTCGCCTCTTCGGACGCCACAACCGTACAGTATTACGATCTTTCGAAGAAGCCCCCGGAGTTGCGCAAATTCGCGGCCGGAGAGGTGGAATCGAAGTCCGACAACGCCATCTGGAAGCACCCGCCATCTACCGGCGGCTACACGAACCAGCAGATCGCCGACATCGTCGCATACGTCCGTTGGGCCGCGTCCGGCGAGCGGAAGGCCGTGGATCCTTCGGATGTGGAATAAACGCGCCGCTAACCGGCGCGTGTGACGACTTAGTTCGCTGTGGCTGCCGCCGCAAAACTGCGCACGGCGGCCGCTTCGTTCGTGTACGACTCGAACACGGTGATGAGCTTGGTGATCTGCATCAATTCCTGCAATTTCTTCTGCAGGTTCAGCAGCTTGAGTTGCCCGCCCCGGCTGGTGACGGTGGCAAAGCTGCCCACGAACTGACCCAGCCCCGTACTATCGATATAGCTCACTTCGGCAAGATTGAGCAAAATGTTCTTTTGCCCGTTGTCGAGGTGCTCCTTGATGGTGTCCCGCAGCGCAGTCACCTCTTCGCCTATGGTGATCCGGCCGTTCAGGTCCAGAATCACTACGTTGCCGCTTTCACGAACATGGATTTTCAGACTCATGAGCAGATTCCTTTTTTGCCGCGGCTACACCCGTGCCGCGGACATATCCAAGCATACCTCCATTTATGACGTGCACAAACCTGGCAGCAAGGGCGAACCTCTTTCGTGAGTCTCGAAACCTGGTGGCACCTGGCTTCGCGCTAGACTCCATAGAAGCCGCACGTGAGACGCTCTTGGATGTGTGCCGCCTCCACCGGATTCGAGGCCGCAGCCAGTCGCTTGGCAAGCAAGCCCAACTCGTCTGGGCCAAGACGGTTGCCTTTGCCTTCGAGCATTGCCAGTTCCACGGTTCCCAGGGCCACCTCCTCCCCGGTTGGCTTGCGCGCCACGACCTGGCCCCCGGTGAGCGCCTGCCGCACGAACCAGTGATAGACCGACAAGGCCTTTTTGATCACGCGATACACAAATATCCTCAGTTTTCGTGGCTATTTTTCCGTACAAGCTGTCGAAGTCGCGACCACTCGCGGGCACATTCCCTGCCGCGTGCCACCCATTTACTCCGGGGCGGGGACATGGGGCAAAGCGAACCTCTCGTCAATCCAACTCGCTATGGCCACGTTCACGTCCAGGTCGGCTGGTCCCTGCATCATAATCGGCAAATGGAATTTGGCGAACCCCCGGTCGTCGCTGGCGTGCGGGACAGGACTCCGCTGGGCCTTCTCCAGGGCTTCGGCGGTGAACTTCTCCTGATTGACCCTGGCAAAATGGAGCGCCTTGGCGTGTTGAAATTCATCGAGCAGAACGGATGCGCGACAATAAAACTCGCCGTATTGTTTGCCGAGCAGCGGCCGAAGCGCACGGTCCAGTTTCTCGAAGAACGCGACGTCGTCGTCCAGGCTGTAGCGAATGAACTCGAACGCCCTTATATCGCTGGGCGGTTCCTCGACCGGATCGCCTGTTATTAGGAGGACCGATTTGTTCAAGACGTGCGCCATGCCCAGTTCTTGGCATCGCCACGGCCGCAGGAAACGCCGAACGTGGACTCGATGTGCCGCTTCATATAGAGATACAAGTAATGCAGGTCGGCCCGAAACGGCATTAGGACGAAGCAGTTGCTCACAGGGCGATCGTGTATGGCCGCTGCGCGCTGGATTCGAGCATGTCACGCACCCAGTACTGGATGTAGCCGGCCAGTTTCTCGAATTCCTCGGGCCCGTAGGTTAACAGCTTGTGCCCGGCGAAATCGCCGAAAAAGTTCACCGGTCTTTGGCCAATGACCAGCACCGGTTTGTGCAGTGCATCGGCCACCCCTAGTGCGTAGAAAGCATAAGGACCCAAGAGCGTGATGTCGGCTATCACCAGGTCGGCCCACTGAATCGCCCTGACCGGTAGCGAAGTCCCATTGAAGTCCTCGCTGCCGGCCATTTGGATTCCGGATGACTGCAAAGCGTTTCCGATCGTCTCGCGCAAAGACCCTTGGCTCGCCGGAACGTCAATAAAACAGGACCCGCCTTCCGCCATGCTCATCTCTTCTAAGCTACGCCGCCACTGCGTGGGCCGACTCTTGTATTTTAACGGTCCGCCCGGAAACGCTCGCGGCCCCACGCTATACTATTATTTCAACGACCTTTAGGCACGCTTCATGGCTGAGATGAGTGTCATCTGGCTGCGCGTGGCGGCGGCCCTGTATTCGATCGGCCTGCTGCACGCCATCCTCACGCTGGTCCGCAAACGCGAGCACCTGTTCCGGGTTTCTCTCGCCGCGCTTTCTATCGGCGCGGTACTGCACGGCGTCTCCATCGTGGAAGAAGGGCTGCTGATGAATCACTGCCCCATCGCCAACTTCTACGAGACGCTCTCCATGTGCGCCTTCCTGATTACGGCCCTGTTCCTGTTCGTTTATTGGCGCTACAAAACGGAAAGCCTCAGCGTATTCATCTTCCCCCTGATCTTCGTCATGACGTTGGTGGCCACGCTGGGCAATCCGGTGGATGCCTGGACCAGCCCGGTCGTCCGCAATGCCTGGCTGGATGTACACATCACCCTGGTTTTGCTGGGTTTCGCGGCCCTGGCTTTCACCGCCGGGGCGTCCCTGCTGTACCTTTTCCAGGAGCGCGAGCTCAAACGCAAGAAGCCGCGCAAGCTCTATTACCGCCTGCCGCCCCTGGGCACTCTGGACGAGCTGATCTCGCGGTCGATGGCGGTGGGATTCGTGCTGATGACGCTGGCGGTGGTCGCCGCCACCACGTGGGCGTTCATCGAACATAAGACCGCCTGGATCAGCCAGCCGGCCATCGGCATCTCCTTCATCACCTGGGGATGTTACCTGGCGATGGTGTTTCTGCGTGTCACCGCCGGATGGCGCGGGCGTAAGGCCGCCATCATGGTCATCGTTGTCGTGGGGCTGTCGGCCATTACCTGGGTGGCGCATGCGCGGCTGGGAAGCTGGCTGCTGAAACCATGAAACTGCTGGTCACAGGCGTCAGCCATAAGACCGCGCCCGTCGAGATCCGGGAATGTCTGGCCTTCCCGGAGCCGTCTCTGCCCGAAGCCTTGCACTCTCTGAAGTCCCGCCCCGGCGTCTCGGAAGCCTGCATCCTGTCCACATGCAATCGCGTCGAGATCACGGTGACCACCGAAGATCCCGTGGACCCACAAGCCCTGGTCGATGAATTCCTCCGGGAATCGCGCATGGTCGCGGCGGATTCGGTCGAGCCCTACTTGTACCGGCATGAAGGGCAGAACGCCATCCATCATCTGTTCCGCGTAGCTTCCAGCCTGGATTCGATGGTGGTGGGCGAACCGCAGATTCTGGGGCAGCTCAAGAACGCCTACGGGATCGCGAAGACGAACGGCGTGCTTTGCGGATGGCTGGAAGGCCTGATGGAGCGCGCCTTTAGTGTGGCCAAGCGAGTGCGCTCGGAAACCGGCATCGGGCAGATGGCCGTATCGGTGAGCTATGCGGCGGTGGAACTGGCGCGCAAGATCTTTGGGTCGCTTAACAACCGTACAGTGATGATCGCGGGGGCTGGAAAGATGTCGGAACTGGCCGCCCGGCACCTGCGGCGATCCGGCGCCACACACGTCTTCGTCACCAACCGCACCCACGAGCGCGCCATTGAGATGGCCAAGCTGTTCCAGGGGACGCCCGTCGAGTACGGCCGCTTCGTGGCCATGCTGCCGGAGGTCGACATCCTGATCGCCTCCAGCGGCGCGCCGCATTACATCCTGCACAAGGACGAAATGCAGCGGGTGATCTCGGCGCGGCGCAACAAGCCGATGTTTCTGATCGATATCGCGGTGCCGCGGAACATCGAGCCGTCCGTCAACGATTTGGATAACGTTTTCCTGTACGACATCGACGATTTGCAGGAAGTGGTCAACGCAAATCTGCGCGAGCGGATGAAAGAGGCGGAGCGCGCCGAGGAGATCGTCGCGCAGGAGGTGGAGCGCATGATGGCCCGCCTCAAGATACAGGAAGTCACGCCCACTATCGTCAGCCTGCAGGAGGAACTCGAGCGCATCCGGCTGGCGGAGATCGAGAAGGTGCGCCGCAAATTTGGCCCGGCGACGCCGGAGCAGGAACAGGCCTGGGAAATGCTGACGCGCGGCATCATCAACAAAGTGGCGCATGGGCCCATCTCGGAATTGCGGCTGCAGGCGGGGCGGCCGGACGGCGCGCCGGTGATCGCCGCGATTCGCAAGGTATTTCATCTGACCGAGCCGCGGCCGTGAGGGAGCGGCCCTAGAATCATGCTTGTCATCGCGTCGCGAGGATCGCAACTGGCACTGTGGCAGGCCCACTGGGTGCAGCGTCAACTGGAGGACCTGGGATACCCGAGCCGCATCGACATCATCAAGACCACCGGCGATAAGATCACCGACGTTCCGCTGGCGCAGGTGGGGGCGAAGGGTCTGTTCACCAAGGAAATCGAAGAAGCGCTGCTGGACGGCCGCGCGGACCTGGCCGTACACAGCTTGAAAGACCTGCCCACCGAATTGCCGGCGGGCCTGGTGCTGGCGGCCACTCCCGAGCGCGAAGACCCACGCGACGCGCTGGTCGGCCAGCGGTTGGCCGGCTTGCCGGCGCGCGCCAAGCTGGGCACCAGTTCGCTACGGCGGGCGGCGCAGTTGCGCAAGGTGCGGCCCGATCTGCGGATCGAACCCGTGCGCGGCAATCTGGATACGCGGCTGCGCAAGTTGGATGAAGGCCAGTACGATGCCATCGTACTAGCGGCGGCCGGCTTGAAGCGCCTGGGTTGGGGAGAACGCATCGCCGAAATCCTGTCGCCGGAGATCGTCTGCCCGGCGGTCGGACAGGGTGCGCTGGCGATCGAAACCACCACTGGGGCGGGCTTCCATGCCACCCAAAAGCTGAATCACGCGCCTACCCACTATGCGGTCACGGCGGAGCGGGCTCTGTTGGGCGCACTGGGAGGAGGCTGCCAGGTTCCGATCGGCGCCTATGCCACGGTCGACGGCGACCGCCTGTATATTCAAGCCGTAGTCGTCTCGCCGGACGGCATCGACTTGGTGCGGAATCGCGCCGAAGGCGTCGTCGCGGATGCCCAACGCATCGGGCGCGAGTTAGGGGAAGCCTTGCTGGCCGCGGGCGCGGACCGCATTCTGGAGAGCGTCTACGGATGAGCAAGGTCTACCTGGTGGGCGCCGGACCGGGCGATCCCGAACTCATCACGCTGAAGGGCCGGCGCGTGCTGGAGCTAGCGGACTCCGTCCTCTACGACTACCTGGCCAACCCCGCGCTGCTCGACCTGGCGCCCGCGCCAGCCGAGCGCCTCTACGTCGGCAAGAAGAAATCGGTACACGCCTTCAGCCAGGAAGAGATCTGCGCCATGCTGGTCGAGCGCGCGCGGCGCGGCTGGAACGTGGTGCGGCTGAAGGGCGGCGATCCCTTCATCTTCGGGCGGGGCGGCGAGGAAGCCGAAGCGCTGGCTGCCGCGGGTGTAGCCTTCGAGATCGTGCCGGGGGTTACGTCCCCACTGGGAATCGCGGCTTACACGGGCGTGCCGCTCACGCATCGCGAGCACACCAAGGTGGTGACGTTTGTAACGGGCCACGACGCGGAGGGCATCGATTGGAGCAAGACCGGCACTACGGAGACGCTGGTCATCTTCATGGGGATTGCGGCTTTCGACGAAATCGCGGCCGCCCTGATCGCCAATGGCCGGGCCGCCGATACGCCCGCCATGGCCGTGCGCTGGGGCACGCGGCCGGATCAGCACACGCTGGCCGGGACGCTGGCCACGCTGCCCGGATTGATCCATCGGCACGAACTGAAGCCTCCCGCGACGATTATCATCGGCGAAGTGGTGGGACTGCGCGACAAACTGAACTGGTTCGAGCGTCTGCCGCTATTCGGAAAGCGCATCGTGGTGACGCGCGCCCGAGGGCAGGCCGATGCGCTCTCTTCGCGGCTGCGCGCGCTGGGCGCCGACACCATCGAATTGCCCACCATTGAGATTCAGCCGGCCCTCGATTACGATCCGCTGGACCAGGCTATCGCCAACCTCGGCGTGTACGACTGGCTGATCTTCACCAGCGCAAACGGCGTACGCTTCTTCCTGCAGCGCCTAGACCGCTCCGCCGTGGACCTGCGCGCACTGCGGGCGCGCATCTGCGCCATCGGCCCCGCGACGCGCGTGGCCATCGAGGCGCTGCATCTGAAAGTGGATGTGATGGGCAAGGATTACGTGGCCGAGGGACTGCTCGCCGCTTTTGCCGACCAGAATCTGGCGGGCCAGCGCATTCTGCTGCCGCGGGCGGCCGTGGCGCGCGATCTTGTGCCTGTTGAACTGGCGCGACGCGGCGCCGTGGTGGACGTCGTGGAGGCTTACCGGACCGTGGCTCCAGCCGGCGGTTTCGACCTGGCGGAGAAGCCCGACTGGATCACATTTACCAGTTCTTCAACGGTTCGAAACTTCGTGGCTATAGCGGGGGCGGAAGCTCTCGCCGGGGTGAAAGTCGCCTCCATAGGGCCGGTCACCTCCGCGACCGCGCGCGGTTTGGGAATCGAGGTTGCGGTGGAGGCATCAGTCTACACGGTGGACGGCTTGGTGGACGCGATTCTGGGGCATAGTGATTGAAAAGAACCGGGCCGTGGCGCACGCTTCAGCGACCCGGCGGGACTTTTAGGTCCCGCTTCCGGCGGACTGAAGTCCGCCGCAGCACGCTGAAGCGTGCGCCACAGGCTGCGGCCAGTAGTCACGAGAAAGGCCAAAGTCCAGCCGGCGAACTGAAGTTCGCCGCCGCACGCTAACTAAGGCGCGCGCCACGATGAAGGTACACTGAAGGGCAGTGAATACCAGCATCTTCGAGCTATTCAAGATTGGTATCGGACCCTCCAGTTCCCATACGGTCGGGCCCATGCGGGCGGCGCGATCGTTCGCCGCGGGCCTCGATTGGGCGGCAGTCGCCAGAGTCCAAATTGAGTTGTATGGCTCCCTCGGGCTGACCGGCCGCGGACACGGTACGGATCGCGCCGTCATATTGGGACTGCTGGGGGAAGAGCCGGATCTGGTCGATCCGGCGGGCATCGAGGGACTGGTGCGTGGCGTGCGCGAAAACCAACGCCTCGCGCTTATGGGCGCGGCGGCAATCCCGTTCGAGGAAACGCGCGACCTGCTATTTCGCGGCGATATCGTGCTGCCCGGCCATCC
>JBEKIM010000267.1:0-9618 GCA_050011755.1 Bryobacteraceae bacterium
GAGGCACGGTTGATCTTCAGTGGAAAAAGGTCGGCGGTTTCTGGAAAATATCTGACCCTAGGGCTTGACAGAGTACCTCAGATTCACTGAAAGGCGGCTGCGGGCATGATTGCCCGCCCCCCCAATTGTGTTTTCAACGGTGCGCCACGGGCTGCCCCACAGTTGCGGCATTTCACCCTATAAACGGCCCTGAAGGCCCTTAATTCCTCATTTTTCCGCTTTGGCCCCCGCATTGCCTGCTAACCGTGGTTGACACCACGCACAATTCTCATCGTTCTCCTTCTGGCGGCCGGCATCCCTGGCTTCGCCGGCAGCCCCATTGCGATCGATTTTCCGGAGGAAGGCGCTGTATTTCCTCCCGACATCGCTTCGCCGACGTTTCTCTGGCGGGATTCCAGCCCGGCGGCGGCGTGGCTTATCGAGATTGCTTTTGCCGGCCGGGGGAGCCGCTTGAAGATCTGGTCCGGCGGCGAAAAACTGCAAGTGGGCGAGATCGATACGAAATTGCACGGCTTCGTCCCACCGTCGCTGACTCCCAAGGAGGCCGAGAGCCACACCTGGAAGCCGGACGCCAAGACGTGGGCCGCCATCGTCCAACGCGCCCAACGGCAGCCCGCGACGGTGTCGATCACCGGTTTTCGCCATCGCAATACAAAGGAGCCGATTTCCCACGGGCAGGCCGGCATGGCCGTTTCCGGGGATCCGGTCGGCGCGCCCATCTTCTATCGGGATGTGCCGCTGATTCCGCCCAGCCCTGAAGAGCGTGAGCGGGGCGTGATCAAGCCCCTGCCCGATTCCGTCCTTCCGATGATCAAATGGCGCCTGCGATACGTCTCCGAAACAAGCAGCAAAGTAATGATGGAGAATTTGCCGACCTGCGCCAATTGCCACTCCGTCTCGCGCGATGGGAAGATGCTGGGCATCGACGTGGATGGTCCGCAGAACGACAAAGCGTTATACGGACTGGTTCCGATCCAAAAGGTGACCACGATCAAAGACGAATACGTGATCCGCTGGAGCGCTTTCACCGAGCAGGGCGCGCCCAAACGGTTCGGATTCATGTCGCAGATCTCTCCGGACGCGAAATACGTGGCGACCTCCATCGAGGTTCCCGGCACGCATGGGCGGCGCGTGGAGGACCGCCTGTACCAGGGATCGTACAGCTACTTCGGATTTGGACAAGTTTTCTTCCCCACGCGCGGCATCCTGGCGTGGTACAGCCGCGAAACGGGCAAACTGCAGCCTCTTCCCGGCGCCGACAATCCGCAATACGTGCAAACGGGCGCGTTCTGGAGTCCCGATGGGAAGTTCCTGGTGTTCTCCAGGGCGCTGGCCAAAGATCCATACTATCCGGGGCAGAAGGCTCCCGAATTTGCCAACGATCCGAACGAAACACAGATCCAGTACGATCTCTATCGCGTACCCTTCAACGATGGCAAAGGCGGGACCGCCGAGCCCATCGCCGGCGCTTCCGATAACGGGATGAGCAACGACTTTCCCAAGGTCTCGCCCGATGGGAAGTGGATCGTGTTCGTCGAGAACAAGAGCGGCCTGCTGATGCGCCCGGACAGCAAGCTCTATATCGTTCCGGCGGCGGGCGGTGTGGCGCGTCCGTTGCGCAGCAATCAACCGGTCATGAACTCGTGGCACAGTTTCTCTCCCAACGGGCGCTGGCTGGTGTTCTCCTCCAAGACTCCTTCTCCTTACACGCGTCTTTATCTGACCCACATCGACGCGGATGGCAACAGCACACCGGCCATTCCGATCGAGAACTCGACGGCGGCGAACCGGGCCGTGAATATCCCCGAGTTCGTCAACGTGGGTCCGGACGGCCTGGAGCGCATCGACGCGCCGGTCACGGAGTTCTACAGGGTCTTCGACGTGGCCGTGCAACTCGCGAAAAGAAAAGAATTCGCGGCAGCCGTCCCCGCCTGGCGAAAGGCGCTGGAACTGGCGCCGGACGATGCGCGCGGGCACAACAACCTGGGTCTCGCTTTGGCGGAGACGGGAAAGATCGAGGAAGCCATCGCGGAGTATCGCAGGTCCCTCGAACTCGATCCCCGCAGTTCGCAGACTCACAATAATCTGGGCAGCGTGCTGGCGCAGGCCGGCAGAATGGCGGAAGCCACTACTTACTTCGAGCGGGCGCTGGAGCTGGACCCGGACAATCCGCGAGCGCACAACAACCTGGGAGGCGCGCTGGCGGAAAGCGGGCGACTGCCGGAGGCCATCGAGCATTTGCGGAGGGTGGTCGAAATCGATCCGGACCTGGCGGACGGGCATAACAACTTGGGCGCTGCCCTGGCCCGCTCGGGAAGCCTCGACGAAGCCGTCCTGCATCTCGATAAGGCCGTCGCGCTGGCGCCCCAGAACGTCGAGTATCGCTATAATTTCGGGCGGATGCTGGCCGCCAAGGGCAGGTTTGCGGATGCCGCGAATCAACTGGAGCAAGCCGGCAAGCTCTCGGGAATGCGGGAGCCGGTGGTTCTGCAGATGCTGGCGGCCATGTATTCCGAACTCGGACGGTACCCGGAAGCCCTGGCGACGGCGCGCCAAGCCATGGCCTTGGCCGCCGGGCAGCGGAACGGGGAACTGGAAGCCGCGCTGAAGGCGGATCTGGATCGTTATGCAGCGCTGGCGCAGGGCGCCGCGGCGCCGGGCATCGCCGGGAAACCGCGGTGAACTAGCGCATCCCCAGATTGCGCATCAGGCGATACAGATAATTCGGATGCACGCCAAGGAGTTTGGCGGCTCCGGCGTGATCGTTCTTCGCCTGTTGAAACGCCTGGCCGATCGCCTCGCGCATGGCGTGGTCGACGGCGTCCTGCAGGCCCGGAGCCCGGACCAGGCCGGCGGGCCGGGCGATCTCGCGGCCAGTCGTAATGCAAATAGATAAGCCTCGGCTTCCGGTGAGATGCCACTGATGCGGCGTCCGCACTGGGCGCCGAACTTCGACGCAAAATGCATTGCCAGGACGGGGATATCCGACTGGCGTTCGCGCAATGGGGGTGCCTTCAAGGTGACCACGTTCAGACGATAACAGATCCTGGCGAAACCTTCCCGCCCGCACCTCTTCCTCCAGATTTCGATTGGTGGCCGCGACCAGCCGGATGTCCAGCTTGATGGGCTGGGTGCCGCCTACGCGCTCCATCTGCAACTCCTGCAGCACGCGCAGCATCTTGACCTGTAACTGGAGGGGCATCTCGCCGATTTCATCCAGGAGCACGGTCCCGCCCGCAGCCACCTCCAGGCGTCCCTTCTTTTGGGTGAATGCGCCGGTGAAGGCGCCCTTCTCGTGGCCGAACAGTTCGCTTTCGAGCAGCGTCTCGCCAGCGCCGCGCAATTCACCGCCATGAAGGGTTTCCCGGCACGCGGGCTGTTCAGGTGCATGGCGCGCGCCACCAGTTCCTTACCGGTGCCGGTTTCGCCGACGATCGGGACGGTGGAAGTGGTCTGCGCGGCGCGCTGGATGTTGCGTTCGCGCAAGCGGGCGCTGCTCCCGATCATGTGATGGTGCGGGTGAAGCTCCGATTCGAGCCGCGCGTTCTCCGCTTCAAGCCATTCCGGGTGGAAGGCGTTTTCCATCGCCATGGAGGCGATTTGCACGATGGCCACCAACTGTTGCAGATCCGGCTCGCGAAAATCGCCGCCCTCCAGGTAGACGATCCCGCACACCTGGTCGCGGATCAGCAGCGGCGCCAACAGGAGCGCCGGATTCTCCGCGATCAGTCCGCGCCGTTCCCGGGTGACGCGCGACCAGCAGTGCAGGCTCGCTCAAGTCCTCATTCGTAAAGCAGGATGGCTCCGCGGCTGGCCGGGATGGCCTCGCAGAAAGCGTGCGCCACGGGCGGCGGCCCATCATCACCAACTAGGATCGCGCGCCGCGCAACATGCGCTCAGTCAGGGTGACACGCCGTGGGGAGAACTGCGATGCGGCGGCCTTCAGATACGGCCGGAACTCGCGCATCCAATACGCCAGATACCCGGTATTACGGATTTCCTGCATAGTCGCGCTGTAGTGATCGAGCAGCACGCCGGCGAAGATCTGGCCGGTGCGCAGGGCGGCTCCCTTGGCGCAGCGGGAGAGCCAGAGCAGGTTTTCCGGAATGCGGCTCACCGCCGAGAGGGCCATGAGGGTGGAGACCTGAAACACCGGGCGGCCCTGCGCGGCGGCGGTAGTCTTCAATTCTTCCCAGCTTCGGCGCAGGGCTTCGCCAGATGGCAGATGCGGCGTGGGAATCCTGGCGGCCTCGCGCCGCAAGTCGGACCACTCGCGACGGAGGCCGGCTACATCCAGCGGCGGGGTGTTGGCGGTCTGCGCCAGGCGGCCCGCCGTGCCCTCCAAGCCATTGAGCAACTGGTCGATGGTTTCATAATCCGCGCCGGCGGCGAGCAGGCCTTCTTCCTTCAAGCTTTGGGTAATCTCACGGATGAGTTGACGGCCGGTGCCGGTGAGATCCGCCAACGCGGCCAGCACCCAGACCGGGGAGGCGCTGAAAGTAAGCAGCCCGATCAACTCGATGCCGTTGCCCGCAAACCTGCGCATCGCGAAGTTATCCGCCAGCTTGCCTTGCGGGGGATAAGCGCCCTCCACCTGGCCGACATTCTCGATCAGGAAGCGCAGGGTATTCTCGACCAGTTCCGTATAGAGCCGGGTGCGGCGCACGGCGCGCGGGAGTACGACTTCGCTCAACTCGCGCAACAGTCCGGCACTCAATGCGCTGGTGGAGCGCAACGCGCGCTCCGGCAGGGACAACAAATATTCGTGGGGCAGGATGCCGGATTTTCGGGCGCGGCGGCCCGACGATGGGCCGTCACTCATCGCGCAACACCTCCAGCGGCTTCTGTCCGAGAATCCGATAACTGGCCAGCCATCCCGCCGCGACCGCCACCAGCGCGGTGAGCGCGACCGAGAGCAGATCCGCGGCCGGATCGAAGTGGAACTCCGCCTTGAGCAGACGCTTCACCACTACGGCGGTGAAGGCGGTAGCGAGCGCGCTGCCGAGCAGACCCGCCGCTCCGCCGAGCACCAGAAACTCCATGGAGAAGATTCCGGCAACGCGCCGCCGGGTGGCGCCCAGCGTCTTCAGGATGACCACTTCGCGCACGCGCCCGAAGCGCGTGCCCGCCACGCTGGATGCCAGAATGATGGCGCCCGCCACGATGGTAAAGGCGGAAACGAAGCGCACCACCAGGGCGATCTGGTCGACCACCTGTTGCACGATTTCGAGCACGTCCGCCATGTTGATGACCGTTATGGTCGGCATCTTCTCGTATACGGCGCGCTGCACGGCCGCCACATCGGCCGGCTTGACGCGCACGCTGCCGTAGTAGATGGCGGGAAGGCCATCCAGGCTTCCGGGACTGAAAATGAATTCGAAGCGCGCGTTCATGCGCACCGAATCCGTGCGCTGGATGCAGGCGAGGTTAGAGTGCAGGGTACGCCCCCAGGCGGTCCAATCGAGCGCCATGCCGGCCTTCAAGTGCAGGGTGCGCGCCGCCTCTTCGGAAGCGCACACCTGCGGCATCGCCGGATGCCCGTCCCACCACGCGCCGCTCAGGATTTCCGTTTCACTGGGGCGTGCCGGGGCCGTAGTCACCGAACGCGTGCGCAGGAAACGGCGGCCCCACTCCTGCAAGCCCAGCTTCTCAACGGGTACGCCCGCGACCGACGCCAGCCGCACCGCTACCGACGAAAGAATCTCGGGCGCGTTTTCGATGCCCTTTTGCCGCTTCAGCAGATCCATGAGCGCCTGCCGCTGGGCGCCGGGGATATCCAGCATGAACACATTGGGCATACCGGGAGGCGCGTTTTGCATCATGTCCGTCAAGACGGCGTGCTGCACCAGGTAGACGGTCAGGGTGAACATCACGCCGGTGCCCAGGGTGACCAGCACGGTCTGGGCATGATTTCCGGGCCGGTAGAGATTGGCGATGCCCTGGCGCAAGGGCGTGGGCAGCGCGCGTCCGGAGCCGCGCATCAGCAGGCGCAGACCGCGTAGCAGAAGCCAGGCGAAACCCGCGATGACCAGCAGGCTGACCAGCAGCCCGGCGGCGAAGTATGCGCCGATGCGCAGCGAATCGTGCAGAGTGGTTCCCGCCAGCCAGGCGGCGATCAACCCGATGCCCAGCAGGATGGCCGCGGCGGTGGCCAGCGCCTCGCGCGAACGGCTCCAGCGCTTCAGCCAGTCGGGACGGGCTTCGGTCATCTCGCGGCGGAAAATCACGGCCGGGCGGATTTCGCGGATTCCCAGCAGCGTGGGCAGGGTGAACAGCAGCGTGGTCAGGATGCCGATCGCCAGCCCTTGCGCGGCCGGCACCAGATCGAGTCCCATGTGCGGCGGCACCGGGAAATACCGGCCGATCAGGGTCGGAAAGGCGCGCTGCACCAGGGTGCCGAACGCGATGCCGAGCACGCCGCCCGCCGCGCCCAAGGCCAGCGTTTGCGACAAGTAGATGCGCAGTACCTGGCCCGACCGCGCGCCCAGGCACTTCAACACCGCGATGGTATCCATCTTCTGCTGCAGGTGCGCGTGCATGGCGGTGGCCACGCCCAGCGCGCCGACGATCAGGGCAATCAGGCTGATGAGGCTTAAGAACGTGGTGGAGCGCTCCAGCCCGCGGGTGATGATGGGATGCGTCTCGCGATAATCCGCGATCAGACCCTCGGGAAAAGCCTGCTTCAACACGTTCCGAACCTGCTGTACATCCACGCCGCGCGGGGGCAGGAGGAACAGGTAGCGTTCGGCGGCGCGGCTGCCCAGGCTGATCAGGCCGGTGCGGTCGAGGCCTGCGCGGCCGATCATCACGCGCGGCCCCACGTTGATGCTGCCGGTCAGGCGATCGGGCTCGGAGACCAGGCGGCCGACGATGCGAAAGTCCTGGCCGCCGATACGCAGGTTGCCGCCGACGCGCGTTTTGAGCCGGAAAAGCAGGTCGTCGGAAACCGCGGCGGAGCGGCTGTCGAGGACGTCGCGCAACGCGGCCGGCGGGTCCAGCTTCACTTGGCCATAGAAAGGATAGACCGCTGGGTCGACGGCTTTCACCGAAGCCAGCATAGGTTCCGGCACTTCGGCGGTATTGGCCATGGTGAGGGTTTCGGTGACGGACGTATCGCGCACGCCGCGGCTTTCCAGCCCGGCGATGGCCGCGGTTTGCTGCGGCGTGGGCTGCCCGAAGACGCGCAGGGAGAGGTCGGCGGCCATCAGGGTGCGCGCCTGCTGCACCAACAGGTTGTGAAAGGCGCGGCTGAAGGAGCGCACGCCGGTGAGCGCGCCCACCCCGACGGCCACGGCCAGGATCACGAAGAGAAACTTGGCGGGGGCCGAGCGGACGTCGCGCCAGGCAATCTTGAGGGTGGCTGGTGAATGGTGGCTGGTGGGCGGTGGGTTAGTCATACTATGCGGCCATCGCGCAGCAGGATGCGGCGGTCGGCGACGTTGGCCAGTTCCTGGTCGTGGGTGACGAGCACCAGCGTGGTGCCTTCCTGGCGGTTGAGCGCCAGAAGCAGGTCGAGCACCAGGCGGCCGTTTTCGGAATCCAGGTTGCCGGTCGGCTCATCGGCCAGCAGGATCGGCGGACGAACCATGAAGGCCCGCGCCAGCGCCACGCGCTGCTGTTCACCGCCGGAGAGTTGGACGGGGTAATGATCGCGCCGGCCCGCCAGGCCGACACGTTCGAGAAGGTCACGGGCGCGGCCCGGCCCGCCGCTTCCGTTGCCGGCCAGCTCCATGGGCAGCATCACGTTTTCCTCGGCGGTCAGCGTGGGAATCAGATTATAGGACTGGAACACGAAGCCGATCTTACGGCCGCGGACCAGCGCGAGGTCGTCTTCTTTCAGGCCGGTGATCTCCTGCCCGTCGAGCGAGATGGTGCCCGCGGTAGGCGTGTCCAGACCGGCCAGCAGTCCTAACAGAGTGCTCTTGCCGCTGCCCGAGGGTCCCATGATGGCGGCGAATTGTCCGCGCGGAATTTCCAGATCGAGGCCCTTGAGGATGTCCACGCGATGCGTGCCGGTATCGATGGTCTTGGTAAGGCCGTGGGCCTCAATCATGGCAGGGAGCATGGATGGGCTGTCTAAGTTTATTATGGCATTCAGATGCGTATCGTCAGTTTGTTAGCGGGTTTGGTGGTACTGGCCGGCTGCGGCAGCGCTCCGAATCCCACGCAGCCCGCGCCGGGGGCCGCGCACGATGCTGCCCCGCCCGCGCAGCCTGCACCGGTTCCCTCGTCGGACAACCGGCCCGCGATCGTGGCATTTGGCGATAGCCTGACCGCCGGTTTCGGCGCCGATGCGGGCAAGAGCTATCCGGATTTCCTGCAGCAGGAGCTGGATCGCGGCGGCTTCGCGGATCGCATCGTGAATGCGGGCATCAGCGGCGAAACCACTACGGATGCGCTCGAGCGTCTGGCGACGGTGACCGCGCTGAAGCCGTTGGTGGTGATCGTCGAATTCGGAGGCAACGATGGCCTGCGCGGGTTGCCGCTCGCGACCACGCGCGCGAACCTCGACCAGATCGTCGCGGAGATGCGGAGCTCCGGCGCGAAGGTGTTGCTGGCGGGGATGACGCTGCCACCCAACTACGGCCCGGAATACATTGCCAGCTTTCAACGCATTTATAGCGATCTGGCGGCGAAATATAAGGTGGCGCTGATCCCGTTTCTGCTGGAGGGGGTAGCGGGGACCAGCCGCATGCAGCGCGACGGGCTGCATCCAACCGCGGATGGCAACCGGCTGGTAGCGGCCACCGTGATGCGGTACCTGAAGCCCATGCTACGGTAGCGCAGGCGGCATTCCGCTTGCCTTCCAGTATTTCTTCGCTATAATTGAAGAAATGGCAAAGCCCATCTATCTCGCCGAGATGGAAATGATGGTCCTGCTAGCCGTGGTGCGGCTGGGTGAGGATGCCTACGGCGTTCCGATATCCAAGGAACTGCTCAACCTGGCCGACAGGGACGTGGCTCTGGGCAGCATTTATGCGGCGCTCGACAGGCTGGAACGAAAAGGGTTTCTAACTTCGACCCTAGGAGACCCGACACCGGAACGCGGCGGCCGGGCGAAGCGCTATTTACGCGTCACGCCCGCGGGATTGCGTGCCTTAAAGACAACCCGCACGGCGCTGATCAATTTGTGGAGCGGCATACCCCAACTGGAAGGAAGCCGGGCATGAGCGACGGGAAGCCTCATCCGCCGCGCCTGGCCATCTGGCTCTTGAATCGCGTCTGCGCGGGCGGCAGCGAAGCTTTGGCGGGCGATCTGGTCGAGCGGTTCCGCGAAGGACAAACGCGCGTCTGGTTCTGGCGACAGGTGCTCATCGTATTGGCGATAGGCGCCCTCGGCAAGATGCGACGGTACTGGCCATATCTCTCCTACGCGGCCGCCGGGAGCGCAATCCCCGCGCTTCTCTGGCGAACGGTGGAAGGAGTACCGGCTGCCCTGCATTGGTGGGCCCTACCCTGGCCACTGTCGCAGATTGCTTTCGAAGGGAGCCGTAGCGCGCTGCTCGCCCTGGCGGCAGTGCCTGTCCTGGCGGTAGGACTGCGGATCAGCCTGGCATTCCGGTGGGTCAGCCTGTTTCGGACCGCGGCGATCAACCTGACACTGCTCGCGCTGGGTCA
>JBEKIM010000268.1:0-9599 GCA_050011755.1 Bryobacteraceae bacterium
GCAGCCGCCGGTCGTGCACCGAAAGATACGACGACTGCGCCATCACGGCCTGCGCCTGGCGTTTGCCGCCGTAGCTGGCGACCACCGTCGCGCCGATCGCGCTGCGATTGGATTTCGTCCCCACCAGCTTCACTTTCAGCCAGTGATGGCCGCCGCTTACATCGTTGCGCAGCAGCGAGGGCGGCTCATTCTGGTTCATGATCAGGATATCGATATCGCCGTCGTTATCGAAATCGCCGAACGCCACGCCGCGGCTGGCGTGCGCCTCCTCGATCCCCGGTCCGCCCGCCCCGATCAGTTCCTCGAACTTGCCGCCGCCGAGATTGCGAAAGATCACGCGCGGTGTGCGATGCGGAAACTCGGGGTACTTCTTTTCCACTTCCGGATACACGCTGCCGGTCACCCAAAACAAGTCGGGCAGCCCGTCGTTATCCAGGTCCACGATGCCCGCGCCCCAACTGATAAAGCGCGTCTCCACGCCCAGCCCCGCGCGCAGCGTCACATCCGTGAAGTTTCCCTTGCCGTCGTTGCGGTAGAGCGCCGGCGTATCCTCGGTGAAGTGCGTTTTGAACACATCCAGGTAGCCGTCGCAGGCGTAATCGCCGATGCCCAAACCCATGCCGGCCTGCTCCAGCCCGTCTTCGTTCAGGGCCACGCCCCGTTCCAGGCCCTCTTCGCTAAAGGTGCCGTTGCGATTGTTGCGGAATAGCAGGCTGGGCGTGGAATCGCACGCTACGTAGATATCGGGCCAGCCGTCGTTGTCGAAGTCCGCGGCCACCGCGGTCAGCGCATAGCTGCCTTTTGCGGCGGCAATGCCGGAGCGTAGCGATACATCCGTGAACGTGCCGTCGCCGTTGTTGTGATAAAGGAGTTGCGTCTCCGGCGGCAGGCCGCGCGGTCCGCAGTTCACCGGGATGCCTTTCCAATTGCAACTGGCGAGTTGACCCGCCGGCGGCACGGTTTTGAAATCGAACTTCAGGTAATTGGCGACGAATAGGTCCAGGTGGCCGTCGCGGTCGTAATCCACGAAGGTGCAACCCGATCCCCAACGCACGCCGGGCGCCAGCAGGCCCGCTTCCCTGGTGACGTCGGTGAAGGTGCCGTTTCCGTTATTGCGGTATAAAACATTCCGGCCCCAATACGTGATGAAGATATCGTCAAAGCCGTCGTTATTGTAATCCGCGATGGTTACGCCATAAGCCCAACCCACGCGTGTGAGCCCGGCTTTCGCCGTGACATCGGTGAAGGTGCCGTCCCGATTGTTCTTGTACAGCCGGTTCGTCGCGCCGGCCGGCGCTCCGCTGAGGCGCGAGCCGCTCAGAGTGAAGATGTCCAGCCAGCCATCGTTGTCGTAATCGAAGAAGGCGATGCCGCTGCCCATCGGTTCGATGATGTATAAATCCTGGTCGACGCCGCCGTAAATCACGGGCTCCCGCAGGCCGGCGGCCGGAGCTACATCCTTGAAGCGCGCGTGAAAGGGCAGCCCCGAAGGTTTGCCGCGCGGCATGGGCTTTACGCCGCGGCTGGCCATCTGGCCGAAGGCGCCGGCGGGGATCCAAGCCAGGAGTTCGCGGCGCGTCATGCTGCGGTCATCTGCCAATGAGGAAGCCGGTCACGCGGCGGGCCAACTCGCCATAAGGCGGGCGCAACAATCCAAGCGTAGTGAACCGGCTCTGCACGAAGACGCCCTTCTTCTTCGAGAAGGTGAGGAACCCGTCGAATCCGTGATACGATCCCATACCGCTCGGCCCCACTCCGCCGAACGGCAAATCGTTTTGTGCGATGTGCAGCAGGGTATCGTTGATCGTGACACCGCCGGACGTGGTGCGCGACAGCACCGATTCCACGCGCTTCGAGCTGTAGTCGAAGTAATAAAGCGCCAGGGGGCGCGGCCTGGCATTTACATACGCGATGGCTTCATCGAGCGAACGGTAAGTGACCACCGGCAGCACCGGACCGAAGATCTCTTCCTGCATCACCGCCATCCGATCGCTCACATTCCACAAGAGGGTGGGCGGAAACACTCGATTCTGTTCGTTGACGGCCTCGCGCGCAGGGTTCACTTCCAGTATCTCCGCACCCTTCTGGGTGGCGTCGCCGACCAGGTTCCGCAGGCGATGATAGTGGTCGCGATTGAGGATGCGCGTGAAATCCGGGTTATCCACCACCTTCGGATACATGGTGGCGGCCGCTTCCGATGCCAGCCGCACAAACTCCTCGCGCGCGCCGGCCTCCACCAGCGCATAGTCCGGCGCGATGCAGGTCTGCCCGGCGTTGTACAGTTTGCCTGCCATGATCCGGGCGGCCGCCGTGTGCGCCGGAAAATCGGGATGCACCAGCGCGGGCGATTTACCGCCCAGTTCCAAGGTAACGGGCGTCAGGTGTTCGCTGGCCGCGCGCATCACGATCTTGCCCACGCGCGTCGAGCCGGTGAAAAGCAGGTGGTCGAAGGGCAGCGCCGCGAAGGTGGCGCCGGTCTCCGGTCCGCCGGTCACTACGGTAACGTAGTCCGGCGAAAAAAGCTCCGACACCAGGCGCGACAGCAATGCGGCTGTGCGTGGCGCGAGCTCCGAAGGCTTCAGCATGGCGTGATTCCCGGCCGCCAAAGCGCTGACCAGCGGCGACACGCTCAGCAGCAGCGGATAGTTCCAAGCGCCGATAATGCCGACCGCGCCCAGCGGTTGATACACTACGCGCGCGCGCCCCGGTAGGAATTGCCAGCCGGCCGCTGCCGGACGCGGACGCATCCAGCGCGGAAGCTGGCGGATGGCGTGGCGGATGTTGTCCACCAGGGGAAAGACTTCCAGCAGCAAAGTCTCCTGGCGCGCGCGGCCGCCGAAATCGTCGGAGATGGCTTTGACAAACTCTTCGCGGCGCGCCCGCACCGCTTTCAGCAAATCGCCAAGAGCGCGGATACGCCGGGCGGCGTCCGGAGGCTGCTGTGCAAACGCTGCGCGCTGGGCGGCCAGCATGGCCGTCAACTCCGCCTGCACGATGCTGGTGCTGCTCGTCGGTGAAGTGCTCGTAAGTGAGGATTATAGCGCGAGTGAAGAACGGAAGACAGGGGATGGACAGGGGATGGTCAGGACAGTGGATCGCCCTTGGTTTCCGGCAAGAGGAAGATCAGCGCGCCGCCCGCCGCGAAGAACACCGACGTAAAAGCCAGCGCGCTGCCGATGCCGAAGCGGTCCGCCAAAGCGCCGATGGTGAATGGCGCGAGCGCGCTGGCGGCGCGGCCCACGTTGTAGCATAAGCCCTGCGCCGTGGCGCGGATGGCGGTGGGAAACAGCTCGGCCAGCATTGCCCCGAATACGCTGAAGTAGCCATGTCCGAAGAACCCGATCAGCGGTCCCATCAACATCAGCGCCGTCGGGCGCCTTCCCCACTGGCCATAAATCGGAACCAGCAGCGCGGCGCAAAGCACGAACGCCAGAAAAACGGGCCGCCGGCCGAAGCGGTCCGCGAGGAAACCGAATAGCGTGTATCCAAGAAACGCGCCGATTTGCATCGGCACAATCCAGCCGGTCGATTGTACGATGCTCATGCCCGCGCCGCCGCGCGAAACGGGACTCGAGAGATAACCTGGCACCCAGGTGAATAGTCCCCAGTAGGCGAACAAGACACAACTGGTCACGGAGGAGGCGATGGCCACCCGCCGCCATAGAGTGCGCGGCAGGCCGAACGGGCGCGCGGGCGAAACGTTTCTGTGGGGCTCGTCCACGCGGGCCGCCACCCACACGGCCAGTAGCGCCGGCGCCACTCCGGCGGCGAATAGCGGCCGCCATCCCCAATGCGGCATCACCGCGGCGGCCAGCAGCGCCGCCAGGATATAGCCGATCGCCCAACCGGATTGCATGAATCCGGCGGCCTTGCCGCGATGTTCCGCGGGCCAGGATTCCGCCACCAGCACGGACCCCGCCGACCACACTCCACCCATCCCCAGCCCCACCAAGGCGCGCCACACGAGTAAGGAAGCCACGCCGCCGGCGGTCGCGGTCAGCCCCGTGAAACCCGAGTAGATCAACACCGCATAGCCCAGCGCGCGCGCCCGACCGATGCGATCGGCCAGCACGCCGAACAGCACGCCGCCAAAGGCGGACGCGAGCAGCGTCGCGGAGGCTAATGCGCCGGCCGCCGCGGAGGTGAGCCGGAATTCGTCTCGAATCGCCGTCAGCGCAAACGCATACAGCATGACGTCCATGGCGTCCAGCGCCCAGGCGAGTTGCACCGCCGCCAGCGTCTTCCATTGCGCGCGCGTGATCGAGCTATGCCAGGGAATGGAGCCACTCCTCCTGCGCTTCGAAGAGCTGAAGCGCCGCTTCGATGGAAATCTGCTCGAAGCGGACCGGGTCGCGCGGGCGCAGTTGCCCGACGGCGTGAAAATCGGCTGAAATCACGTTGGCGATCTTGGGATACCCGCCGGTAGTCTGATGTTCGACAAACAAGATGATGGGCTGCCCGTCGGGCGGTACCTGGATGGCGCCCAGCGGCACTCCTTCGGTCAACATGTGGCCGGTATGCCGATCGAGCGATGGGCCGCGCAGGCGAAGGCCCATGCGGTCGGAGTCCTGCAGCACCTCCCAGGCGGCGGCACAGAGGGCGTACGCATCGCTGGGGGAAGTGACGTGGATCGGCGGCAAGGAGGGAGGAACGGGTCTGGAGACCCGCCGCAGGCGTGGATGTCCACCCCATTTCGCCCGCAGGACGTCTCCCCGCTTCAACGCGCGCCCTTCAAATCCGCCCAAGCCCGTCAACAGGTGCGTGGAGGCGCTGCCCAGCACCGGCGGCACATCGATTCCTCCGCCCACGCACAAGTAGCATCGCGCCCCCGACCGCGCATGCCCGCAACGCACTTGCTCGCCGGAACGAACCCGGACAGGCGTCCACATGGGAATGCTCGCCTCGAAATCCGCGCCGGTGAGCGCCACGATCGCCCGCGATTCGAACTCGAAGGTGCCGCCCGCCAGGGTCATCTCCAGGGCTGCCGCGCCTTCCGCATTGCCCACCAGCAGGTTTCCCGCGCGCAGCGAGAGCGCATCGGCCGCGCCGGAAGCCGAGATGCCCAAGTGCGCGTAGCCGGGGCGGCCGAGATCCTGCACCGTGGTCGCGAGGCCCGGAGCGATGACGCGAATATGGTTCAGAGGGCGCCTTTCGCAAGCGGCACGAATCTTACATGATCTCCCATCCGCAGCAGACAGGGCGGATCCCCGGCCGGGTCGAACAGCCGGAGCGGTGTGCGTCCGATGATGCGCCACCCGCCAGGCGAGGCCGTCGGATAGACGCCGGTCTGCTGTCCGCCGATGGCCACGCTGCCGGCCGGCACGCGTCTGCGCGGCGTTTCCAGGCGCGGCGCGGCGATGGTCTCCGGCAACCCTCCCAGGTACGGAAATCCAGGCGAAAACCCCAGAAAGTAGACCAGGTATCCGGCGCCGGAATGGATCGCCACCACCTCGTCGGGCGTGTGCCCGTTAAGCGCCGCGACGGCTTCCAGATCCGGACCGTCATCGCCGCCGTAAACCACTGGAATCTCCAACGTGCGCGCTTCTGGCAGGGGTGCGGCGGCCGCCTGCGCGAAGAGTTCCGCGGCGGCGCGTTCCAGGCCCGCGTGGCGGATCGCCCGCGGGTCGAAATCGATCAGGATCGAAGCGTAGGCGGGGTGTACGTTGGTCACACCGCGCACGGCTTGCAGGAGGGGCGCAAGGCGCACCACGTCCAAGTGCGCCGCCCGCGAGATGCGCTCGTCGAACACCAACAGGAGCGCACGGTCGCTGGCTTCGATTGTACGGAAACCGCTACCGCCGCTACAGGGGGATTGACTCACTCTCCCCAGTTTGATACTTTTCTGACTGTCGGGAGGTGACCGAAATCATGACATCCGCGCAACTCGCGCCGGCGCAGAGTGCCGAAGTGGCTTGGAACGAAGACAAGAAGCACAAGGGCTGGACGGTGCATCTGCATATCGGATCGGAAGTGATCAAATATTCGCACCCGGATGCGAACCGCGATTCGGGCGATTCCGAATTGGTTTCGCTGGCCGTCGAAGACGCCAAGGGCGACGGCTACGAACTGAATCCTGCGTCGGTTAGGGTCGTGCGGTAAACCACCGCGGCCTCAGGCGTTCATGACACGGTCCATGCGTTCGATGGTTTCGTCGATCTGCGCCGTGTTCGTGAAGCCGATGGTCACGGAGTCGACGCAGCCGAGGTTCATGGCGAATTTCATGGCGGCGTCGCGATCTTCGGCGGCAGTGAAACGGCCCTCCCCGACCAGTTTCATGCTGATTACGCCCATGCCCTGCCGATGAACGGCCTGGGTGTGCCCCACCACTTCGTCCACGTTGCCTAGCTTGTCCACATCGCGCATATCGGGTGTGTCCATGCGGGTCCCGTTGTGGTTCATGCGGATCATGGCGATTTGAAGCCATTCGTTCCCAGGGATGGTGCGCAGCGCGGGCAACCCGTGGATGGATGCCCCGTGCGCCGCGATGATCTTCTTTTGCTGCGCGAGGGAAAAGCCGTCCCGCAGGCTTTCATAATCGGTGGACCAGGTGGGCGGCCGCAGGCAGTGCAGCAGCAGGATATCGATGTATTCCGTATTCAGTTGCGTGCGGAATTGATCGATCTTGGGCGCGGGATCGCCGGAGGCCGGCGTGCTGTACTTGGTCATCAGGCGATAGCTGTCGCGCGGTAGACCTTTCAGCGCGATGGCCAGCATCTCCGGCATGCCGTGATAGCTCTCGGCGGTTTCGAAGAAGCGGATGCCGTGGTCGTAGGCGTAGCGCACCAGGCGCGTGAATCCTTCCTGCCCCAGTTCGCGTTGCGCGCGCCCGCTGGTGGTGCCTGTGCCGAAGGCCAGGCGAGTCACCTTCACGTCCGATTTGCCGAGCGTTACCCAGTCGGTTGCCAACCGCCGGGTGGGCTTCGCCAGCGCCATGCCGCCCGTGGCGGATAGCACCGAAGCCGCCGCACCGGTCTTCAGAAAGTCGCGTCTGGAAAAATGAGCCATTCGATCCCTCCTTAAGGCCACTCTACCACTGCCGCGGCGCGCCGTCTTCGGGCTTTTTGGGGTCATTACTCACAACCGCGAGGTGGTGGTGTATCCTGACATCATGCGCCGAGTTGCGTTCGTGTTGACATCCGCTTTGTTTGCGCCCCTGCTGTTAGCCAGCGGCGTAACCGTGAACTGGAATCCGGCCGACCCCACGGTGGGTCCGTACCCCAGCGATATTCTGACTACGCCCGACAGCACCCAGAAGAACGGCATCCGCATTAACCTGCCCATGCCCGATTGCACGACGGCTCCCAGCGATTGCCAGGACATCCAACTGATCAACGAGTTGGATGGCTTCCAGACCGCGCCGCGCATCAGCGTGACCTTCTCGGCACCCATAGACGTGAGCTCGATACATCACGCCGTCTACTACGTGGCGCTCGACAACTTGACGCAGGAGGAGAGCGGGATCAACTTCACCGGCCAGATGCTGTACCTGACGCAGATGATTTACGATCCCACCACCAATACGCTCTACGGCAAGCCGGATGGCAACCTGGACCAGCACCGGCATTATGCCATCGTGGTGCTGGATGAGATCCGCGACCTGGCAGGAGACCCAGTCCAGGCGGACCCCGGATTCACGGCTTGCGCGTACCCCAGCCCCGGCGTTACACAGACCATCTATTGCAGCGAAATCTCGCAGGCGGTGAGCAGCGTGGCCGCGCAGGTGGCGCCGGCCAACATCGTGAGCGCCTCGGTCTTCACCACCATGAACGTCACATCCTGGATGGAGCAGGCGCATTCCCTATTAAAGACCCAGCAGGTGCAAACTCCGGTGCTGGTCCAGTTTTCCAACGTCGCATCGCTGGTGCTGCACGAGCAGGTGGCCATCAACCCCTCCCAGTTTGTGGACGTACCCCTGCCCATCAACAATCCGCTGATTCAAGGCATCGGTGCGATTGCTTTCGGCACATTCGATTCGCCGAATTTTCTCAATGGCCAGCAGGTAATTCCATCGATACCGACGGGCCAAGCCGTGGCATTGCCGCCTTCGGCCAGCCTGATCAGTTACCACGTGTTTCTGCCCTCGTCGCCGGAACCCTCCACCGGTTACCCGGTGGTGATCTACGGGCACGGCTTTGGCGACAGCCAGTGGGGCGGACCCACAGCCGTGGCCCCCGTCCTGGCGCAAGCGGGTTTCGCCACCATCGCCATCAACGCGGTGGGACACGGGTTCGGCGGAGGCAGCCAGGTGATCATTACGGACCCGTCGGGCAAGGTTACTACGTTCGCGGCCGGCGGCCGCGGCGTGGACCTGAATGGCGACGGGCAGATCGGACCCTATGAAGGCTGCCTGGCCATGAACCCCTCGCAAGTGGCCTTGCGGGACTGTTTGCGGCAAACGGCGCTGGACCTGACCCAGTTGGTGCGCACGATCCAGGGCGGCCTGGACCTGAACGGCGACGGCCAGCCGGATCTGGACGCCACTAAGATCTACTATGTGGGCGAATCGCTCGGCTCAATGTATGGCACGATCTTCTCGGCGCTGGAACCGGCTGTGCGCGCCTCGGTGCTGAACGTGGGCGGAGGCACGGTGGAGGACATCGTACGCTGGAGCAGTTCATACCATGGCCTGGCGGCGGCATTGCTGGCCGCGCACATCCCGTCGCTGCTGAATGAAGGCACCGATTTCAACGACAATTACGTGTTCCCCTATCAACCCGTGTTGGTCAACGAGGTGCCGGGCGCCATCGCGATTCAGAACGCGTTCGAGCTTTACGAATGGTTCGATTCGCTGGGCGATCCCGTATATTATGCGCCGCACCTGGCGGACTCCATGCTGCCGGGCGTGCCATACAAGAGGATCCTGTTCCAACTGGCCCGCGCGGATCTGACCATGCCGAACATGGCCACTACGCGGCTCATCAAGGCCGCCAATCACCCGCTGACCTGGGAGTACCGGCACGATATCGCGCTGGCCGATGGGCTGCCGCTGCCGCAAGATCCGCACCCTTTCCTGGCGTTGTTCATCGGCATTTCGGGCAGCACCGTGCAGTTCCCCAGCCTGGATGGGATTCTAATTGGCCTGGCGGCGCAGAAGCAGGTGGCGGGGTTCTTCGCCGCGGACGGGCAGAGCGCACCGGACCCGAATACCTTTCTGCCGCAGGCGATTCCGCAGGGACTGTTCGAAATTCCCGCGCACCTGCCCGAGGACAACGATTACTGACGCGCCATGGGGCCGCCGGGCTATCCCGGGCAGCTACCGGGGTTCAGGTAATTAAAATAAGCCTGCCGCGACGTGGCCTGCGCCTGGCTGAGCGGCTGCCCGTCCGTGCCATTGCCGGTTAAGGGCTTATTCAACTCGGTAGCTATCAACCCGGTTGCGGGACCCCAACTGCCCAGCGCCGCTTTATACTCGGCAACCGCGGTTTGCGATCCCGCGGTGGTGTAGTTGTTTCCCAGTTCGCTCGTGTTGTTCGCGCCGGCCGGATTATAGTCGTAGAACTCATAATCGGGCGGCGTGCTGTTCGGAATGATGCTGCAAGTGGGCCATGCCGAATAGACTCCGAGTTTTGCGCCGGGCTGCGCGGTATTAGCCGGGTTCG
>JBEKIM010000269.1:0-9559 GCA_050011755.1 Bryobacteraceae bacterium
CGCTGATGATGATGTCTTTTTTCCGGTCGACGATGTGGATATAGTTCTCCTCGTCCCAAACCGCCATGTCGCCGCTGTGAAACCAGCCGTCCGTCATCACCGCGGCCGTTCCCTGCGGATCTTTGTAGTAGCCGTCCATTACTTCGTCGCCCCGGATCACCACTTCGCCCACCGTCTGCATATCGCGCGGGACGTCTTTCATGTTCAGATCCACGACCCGGATCTCGACTCCCGGGATGGGCCAGCCGGCCATCGCCTGGTGACCTAAACGGTCGGCTTCGTCGACATATTCCACGGTCCCTTTGCGCCGCGCCGAACTGGCCACCGGACAAGTCTCGGTCAACCCATAGCCGCCCATAGCCGCGCAGTGGAAAGCTTCTTCCAGACGGCCGATCAGCTCCGGCGACGCCGCGGCTCCTCCTACATGAATCTCCTTCAGGCTGGAAGTATCGAATTGGCCCAGATCAGGAGCGTTCAACAGCGCGTTAGCCATGGTTGGCACCAGCGACATGGCGGTAGCCTTCTCGTCCTGAATCAGCCGGAAGACCAGCGTCGGTTCGAACCGCCGGACCATCACCTGTTTGATTCCCATCATGGTGGAAGCCTGCGGACGGCCCCATCCGTTGGCGTGGAACAGCGGAATCGTGTGCAACTCCACTGCCGTATCGTCGTGGTTGAACGTGCCGGCCACCGCCAGCGCGTGCAAGTACAGCGTGCGGTGCGAAAGCATCACTCCCTTTGGCGTGCCCGTGCTGCCGCTGGTATAGAACAGCTCGGCAATCGCGTTCTCATCGAACGAAAACAAGTCGGGCCGGTCCATTCGTCCGCGCGTCAACAATTCCTCGTACGTGAAATCCGCCGGCGGTCCCGCCTCGTTCACGGTGACATACCGTGTAATTGCCGGGCAGGCTTTCCGGATGTGGTCCACCAGCGGCGTAAAGTCGTTTTCAAAGATCAGCATCCGGGCTTCGGAGTGGTTCAGGATAGCGACCAGTTCCGGCGGCGTCAGCCGCACGTTGAGCGGCATCACGACGCCCTTCGCCAGCACCACGCCGTAATAACCTTCCAACAGCGCGTTATTGTTGAAGCTCAGATACGCCACGCGGTCGCCCGGCTGCACGCCTTCGGCGATGAGCCCCGCGGCCAGACGTTCGCAGCGCTCCCCAAACTGTGTATACGTCGCGCGGCTCGCGCCCGACACGACGCCCACCTTCTTTCCATAGAGATCGACGCCCCGGTATAAACAGCGCACGGGGGTCAATGGAACGATCATGATGCCTCCTGTTAAGACACTGATATTGTACGAGGAATCGGCCGGATCGGGCGAGGCCAGCAGGCACTCGCCGTCGCCCGGCCCGGAACGTCCGATGCGAGCTTCTTCAAACCTGAAGCTGCCGCAGAAACGGAACGCTGGCCTTCATCAGGTCCAGGTTCATTTCGACGAAATAATTCTTCAGGCCGCCGGTCTTCGCGGCGGTAAAGATCTTGGTCCAGTCGAGCGTCCCTTGGCCTACCGCCATCGTCTTCTTCGTCACCGAAGACCAGTCCTGCACGTGCATTGAAAAAAAGCGGCCCGGGTACTTCATGAAGTATTCGGCCGCGTCGTAGCCCTGGCTAATGGTCGAGACTTGAAACTGGAAATTGACCATTTTCGGGTCGAGCAGCGCGATCAGGATGTCGTACGTCCGCTTGCCGTCCACCTTCGAGAGCTCAAACCCTTCGTTGTGGAGCCCCTGCTGGATTCCGGCTTTGGCCGCCTGTTCGCCGATCTTGTTGTATTCGTCGGCCGCGCGCTTTACGTCGTCCATGGTGGGATTTCGCGGCCCGTCCAGGCTGGGCACCAGCATCTGGGTCAAGCCCAGATCGTTCGCCCATGCGATCCTGCCTGCCAGATCCTTCCGCAACTCGCCGATATCGAAGTGCGAGCTGTGGCACTCCACTCCCAAATCGCCGAGCATTCTACGCAGTTCCGGACCTTTGTATTTGGCAATGACGCCAAACCCGGAATCCGCGTACCCCACTGGAGAGCACAACTCGATCCGCTGAAAACCTGCATCCGCGAGCACCTTGATGGTGCCGGGAAAATCCTTGGCGATCATATTCCTGACCGGATAGGTCTGGCATCCGATCGGCATGCCCAGCGGATTGGCGCGCAGTTCCCGCGCGCCCGCGGACAGGGCCCCGGCCATCGCCGCACCCGCCGCCGTATTCTTGAAGAACTCTCGTCTCGAAATTGCGGGCATTCCCGCCTCCTTCCGCGTTGAACCGGTTCACGTATAACCAGTCTGCGGTATTGTCTCACGATTCAGCAGAAGGCCACCGCGCCGGCCGGTTCACGCGCTGCAACTCTCGAATAACCGGGTATGCTTTTGACGCAGATACTGGCGAAGCTCCTGGTGAATGGCAACGTTGGCGTTCGAGCGGCACTTCTCATGCCGCCGGTGGAAGAAGTAGTCGCCATGCAGCCCCTGGATGCGCGCGCCGGCCGCCGCCAGCCGGATCCAGAATTCATAGTCTTCCCAGCCCGGAATGCGCTCGTCTATCCCGCCCGTCCGCGACCAGAGTTCCCGGCGGAAGGCCGAACAGCAGTGTACCGAGTTCCTCTGTAGCAACATCTGGAGGGTGGTGACTTCGGGAACCACCCAGCGGTCCTGGCTCGCACCGAAAAGCACTGCGTCGGGATTGACCACGTCCACGCCGGCGGCAAATCTCTGGCTGGCTCTGAAAAGGTATTCCGGCCCAATGCGATCGTCCGCATCGAGCAGTACAACGAATTCGCCTTCCATCGCGGCGATTCCGCGGTTTCGCGAATACGCCGGGCCGCGCCTTTCCTCGCTGCGCAGGTAGTGGACGTGCGGGTATTGACGGGTGAGTTCCGCGGCCACGTTCGGCGTTACGTCCTCGGAGGCGTCGTCGACAATGTGGATTTCGTAGTCCGCATCGCTGGCCAGCACCGACTCCACGCTCTCGCGCAGATAGCGCCCGTAATTGTGACAGGGGATCACGACATTCCAGGGCGCCGGCAGCACGGGATTGTTTCGCAGGCGCACGCAGCATAGCGCTTGACGAATCGCCATGCTGGTCAGACGCTGATATCCGGGGTCGCACCACAAGGCAATGCCCGGCGTGGAATGTCCGTCCAGGTGCGCGATCTGGCCCTGCACGGCGTTGTGTTTCCGCTGCAGCAGGAGGCTAAAGAACGCGTCGGCTTCGCGCCGGAAGAGCGCATCCTGGCGCATGGCCGGCGGCAATTCATCCAAAACGGAAAGCCATTCCTTACGGAAGAAAGCGCCCCATCCGATGAGGGCAGCTTGCGTCCCGCCATAGATTCGCCGGTTGCGTTGCGGCCAATGTGTTGCCGCCAGAACATGGGAGATGCGGGTGGGGTCGCGCAGGAACTGCTCGTAAAGCCCTTGGATGTCGTGATTGAGGGCATCGTCGTCCTGCACATAGATCACCGGATTGCGCGCCTGCGCGGCACAGGCAAACCTCCCGTAGCAGCTCAGGTTCTCCGGGGATTGGATCACGCGCGCGTTGCCGTCGGAAAGCTCGAGTTTGACGTCGGGATTATTGTTCCAAACCAGAATCTCGTCGATGCACTCGACGCGCCGCAGAGCCCGCACGATGATGGGCACGTTCTGTGGGCGTTTCCAGGACACCAGGCAGGCGCTGACCGACGCGGCGGGCGCCACACTGACCCTCACCGGACTTGCGGAACCGAGTTCAGAAAGCTCGGATCGGAGTTCATGCGGAAACCTGTCGAAGAACCAGTCGTCATCGTAGCGGCGGCGGGCGTGCAGCGCGGAGCGGCGCGCCGCCAGGTCCCCAGTGAGCAGGCGCACACTGGCGGCAGCAAATTCGTCGTACTTCTTCAGCCGCTCCATCACCCGCAGCAGGCGCCGCCCGCCGAAATGCATGGTCGCCATCCGCAGCCTGTTGTGGAGCACCGGCTCCCATTTCACTTCGTAGGGGAAGCGGGCGCGAAAGGCGTGCTGCACGTTGACCTCCGGCGTCACCCAGCATTCGTAGCCAAGGGTCCACAGGCGGATGCTGAGCTCGGAATCCTCCGCGCCCCAGACGACCATGCCGGAATCGAACCCGCCGGTCTCGTTAAATACCTCGCGGCGCATGGCCAGGAAGCATCCGCACAGCAGCGGCACCGGATAGGGTGTGCTGCCCTGCTGGCCGAGCCATCCTACAGCCATGCTGGCGTCGGACCATTTTTGACCGAACCCCGTGCTTCCGGCGCCCTCCGGCTGCAGCATGCCGATCGCGGGGGCCACCGCGCCGACGTGCGGGCGGGCCAGCGCTTCGATTAGGGGGCCGTACCAGCCCTCCGGCATTTGGACGTGCGCGTCGCTGAAGACCAGCACGTCGCCAGTGGCGTGCCGGGCGCCGAAATTGCGTGCCCGCGCAACGCCCAGCCGCTCTTCCGGGCGCAGCAGCGTGACATCCGCGTACCCGTGGCTCAAGAAGTCCACGCTGCCGTCCCGGGAGCCATCGTCCACTACGATGATCTGGCTTTGCGGCGGCAGCGTGTTTCGGAGATTATCCACCGTCCGGCGCAGGGAATCGCCCTCATTCAAGCTGATGACGACGGCGCTCAAGCTGGTCATATGCAGATTCCGAATTTCCGGCAAAACCACGCGGCATCGCGCTTTCTCGCGTCGCGCAAGAAGCTATAGCGCGTCCAGACGTCGCTCGCCAGTAGACTGCTGACGGCATCGGCGAAGAGCGGCTTGCCGCGCAGCGTGGCCAGGATTCGCTCCAGAGGCTCGCCGTCGAAGTGCAGCACCGCAGTCCGCAATCGATTGTACAGATAATCGTGCCATCCCACGGGGAACGGGTTTTTCTTGAACCAATGCGCCACTTCCGCGCCGGGAACCATGATGACAGAATACCCCAGAAGCCAGCAGCGAATCGAGATCTCCACGTCTTCCATGCCGTAGCTGCGCATGGCGTCGAAGCGGCCGGCCGCTTCGAAGAATTGGCGAGTCATCGCCATACACGCGCAGCCCACTAGCGGGACTTCGTAGGGTTGATTCGCCTGGCGGTGCAGCCATCCTACCCCTAGTTCCCGATCGCGGATGGTCAGGCCGAACGCGGTGGCCGCGGGGGAGTCGACGCTGACGATCTGCGGGGCGACAATTCCGACGCCGGGTTTGTGCAATTCGGCGAGAAGCATCTCCAGCCATCCCGGGCGAGGAAGGCAGTGAGCGTCCATAGCAACGAGAATGGGGGCCGTCGCGTGCTCGGCGCCTAAATTTCGCGCACGGGCTACGCCGTGGCGATGCGGCAAATCCACAAGCACCAGGCTCTCGAATGGCGGTGGATCGGCGCGCAGCGCGTCGCAGCAGCCGTCCGTGGAGGCGTCATTCACCACGATCACCTGGTAGCCGATGGGCATGGTGTCGCGGATGGCGGCCAGCGTCGGTAAGAGCCGCCGGCCCTCGTTGTAAGCCGGCAGGACGATCGATACTGCCGGCGCCGGTCGGTCGCTCGGCCCGGCAGGCCCGCTTTCACCTACGGATCGCATGACGCCACTCAGACTTTCGAATTAGTCCCGCGGCACCGGGATCGGATAGCCGCCGATTTTCAGGTAAGGGGGACGTGGCTGCTTCCAACTCACGCCTAACCGGGTTTCACAGAATCGCTCCGCTCGTTCGTAGCCGCTATCGTCGTTGATCTGAGACTCATACAAGGCGGGCTCGCCGGGGAAATTGTAACTGAGCGCTTCCAAAATATCGACGCGTACGGAACGTTTGAAATATAGGTCCGGCCTATCGATCGTCAAATCTGACCGTAAGGCGGAGGCCAGCGCCTTCAAGGCGGTTTCCGTCCCGATCAGGCCCAGAACCTTGGCTGCGCGCGCCTTTTCTTCTCCGCTGGTGGCCGCGTCGAAAACCGCCACGTATCCCTTTTCTATGGCGGTGTCTCCTAATGCCGCAGCCGCGATCCTGGCATTCGGCTCCTTCGACCAGCGGGGAGTGGCCCTTAGCTCGCCGACAAGGGCACCCGCTCCCGCCGGCTTCGCTTTGGCGATCAGCAGGAATGCCGTAGCGCAAGGATGTTCCTCCAGGTCGCGCTTAAGCGCGCGGCCGTAGGGCTTGAGCAGGTTGGCCGGCGCAAACTCCTGCAAGGCGCTCAGGCTGGCCTGGCGCCCCAGATCGTCCTTGATCAGCCCTTCGTCGACCAGCAAAGTGAGGATGTATGGCTCACGGATCAGTTGTCCGCCCTGCGCATAGAGCGGATCGGCCCGCTGTCCTAAATCGGCCAGCAACCGCACAATCTCTTCCCTCACCGTGGGCCGCTCCACGCGCAACGCGTCGCCGAACGGCTGCAAATCCTCTGCGCGAATATGGCCCGACGACAGAAAGGCCGACGGCGGCGGCTGGTATCGCTCGCCGCTCCGGAACCGCGCTATGGCTGCCTCTGCAGGTGACATCGTTTGCCTCCGTAAAACCTGTGCGAGCCCGGCTCGCGGAAAAACGGTAGAGAACGCGCAGGCCAGCAATAAACAGCGGCTCGCGAATCGCCCTAGCGCGAAATCGTCTCCCATTGGTTCTCTGTCCCGGCCTTATATTTCTTCGGCAGCGGCTTGTAGCGTAACCGGTGGTCCGTCCAGCCTTGCGAATAGTTCATGATGCTCTCTGTGGCGCTTACGTCCGCCAGCCCCAAAACCGCATGGCCCAGTTCGTGGCCGAAAGTCCACTTGAGGATGTCCTCCGCCAAGGTCCCCTCAATGATGACGATCGGATTCCCTCCCCAACCGCCGGCGGGGAATTCAAGCGTTTCGCCGTTACTGTGATTGTTGCTCAGCTTGCCCGCGAGGGTCAGAGTGCTTCCCGATTTGCTTTGAATCGTGACCGTCTCGCGGGTCGTGCCCGTGCCCAGCGGGTACGACTGGCCTACCGTCAGAAAGCTGTCCGACGAGTTGATCGTAATGCTGGTGGCGTCCTTAGCCGCCGCGGCGGCCAGAAAATATACCGACACCATGTCGCGCACGATGATTACTTTCTGCCCGGCGACCGTGAACTGGCTGGTAATCGCGTTGTATTCAGAACCCCCGTTCGCCGCAATGTCCCAAGTAAGCTTCCCGTTCCTGTCGTTATCATAAGGAATATCGAACGCCCCACCGCCCGAGCTTTGGTCTGTGAGGCTTAGAACGGCCACGGCATCCTTATATTTGGGATTGATAAGCGTCGGAATCGAGGATACGTCGAGGTGCGGGAATCGCAGGTTCGTTCCAGTTGTCCGGGAATCGTACACCTTCATTACCGCCGCCGTCACTTGCTTTTCTTTGTACGTGTTGATGTTGATGCTCGTACACTCGGTGTGACTCGTCTTTTGGCGCGCGTGCAGCACGGTAGCGCCTGGATCTTGCCCGTTCACGGGGAGATCGAATTCGGCGCCGGCCGGCGCGGCGCCCGGCTGCGCGACAGAAGTGTTATCGCACACAAACTCGACGTCGGTGCTCGTCCCGCCATCGATTTTGACGTGAATATAGGTGGTCGCCTTGATCTTTACGGAGACGTGATCGTCGGTCACGTCTCCGGGGGTGTCCATATTGTCGTAGCCGTACGTCTGAGCGGTCGATTGCGAAAATGTGACACGCAACAGCGCACAATGCACCGACGCGCCCGGCCGCGTTGGACCGGGCAGCCGGCACGTGGATCGCATCATGTCTTCAATCAGGCCCATCTCTCAACCTCTAACCTCGAAGAATACTCCACAACCTCCGGGAACAGTTCATGGATGTCCCGTGGGCGGCGGCCCGGACCCGCCATTAGTTTCCGCCGGCAGAGAATCGTCGTTCAGGCTGTGGAACGCAGCGCCCTGAACGAGGCTCGTTTCGCTTCCGTCGCTTCCGATGTACGTCAGCGAATAGCTGGCCGTAGTGGGGACATTTTCAAAATGCACATCCACGGTGTCGTCGGGCGCCGGGTTCGCCACGAAATTGCCGGCGATGGCGATAGTCTTATCGTATCCGCCCGACGAGCCATGCAACCGCAAGCTTCCCGGCTCGCTGGCTGCCTGGTCCTGCGTTAAATCGAGGCGCACCCAGAGCGAGGCCGTGGGAAGCGGGGTGGGCGTAGGTGTCGGAGTGGGAGTCGGTGTGGGGGTAGGAGTTGGAGTAGGAGTTGGAGTAGGAGTAGGAGTAGGAGTCGGTGTGGGAGTCGGCGTTGGCGCCGGAGTTGGAGCCGGAGTCGGCGCCGGGGTGGGCGCGCCGGTGGGAGCAGGCGTCGGCGTAGGGGACGGTCCACCGTGGCACGAACTCACCGGATCGCCAACATTCCCCGACCCGGCGTTGGCGTCCGCGTCTTGTGCCGCGGCATCCAACGCCTGCGACTGGGAAGTTGGCGCTGGAGTGGGGTCGGGAGACATGGAGCGATCTAGCGGCCCTTCAGGCGTACTTTCGCGGCCTGCATCAGCAGCTGCATCTTAACGCCCGGATTTCTGCGTTTGCCGAGAATCTGTCCCGCCCATCGAGTTCGCTTGTCTGTATCGAAATCTCGCCCGAAGACGATCATTAGATCGATGTACTTGCAGACATCCCGCTTGGCGGTGAGCCCGTACACTGCCGCGCGCTGGATTCCGTATTGCACAATCGCCAGCAGCCGTTGGTCGCCGGCGGCCGCACACTGCCGCGGAAAGAACTTCTTCAGGTGCCCCAACATCCATGCCTCGAACTTCCGTACCTCTAACTGCGAAAAGACCGCTAATTGTGCCTGTCTGATCGTCAACATCGCCGTTGCACCCAACTTGTAACTATACACTGGTGTGTCGTTACGTGGCTCGGCCGTGGTATCCTATCGCGAGAGACTGGATCATGATACCCCTTGGGGACACGGGATTCGCGTTGTGTTTCAGGCACGAGATGGGCCGCATGGATCGAAACCAGGCGTTGATCTTGCTGCGCCGGTCCCAATCCGATATTTGGGCTCAAGCCTCGCTCCGTGAACTGGTGGCCAGAAGAATGCCCCCCACCTCACTCACGCGGCTCAACGAAGAGCAGATTCTGGGAGCTGTAGCGGATTTGATTGCGTCGGGCGAATTAGTCCTGGTGCGGACGGGTGATCACACGGCCACCCGGAAGGGCGACACGGTGATGGCCGCGCCCGCCCAGAGCGCCACCTCGTCGCCGCCCGCCGCGCAGCCTGCATCCCAGAGTGTGGCCCCTCCTCCGCCCGCGGATCCCAAAGTGTTTCCGTCCGATGCAGACGCCGCGGCCCAGGCGGCCGCGCTGCAACAGGCGGCGCAGCAAGGAGCGCCGTTCTGTTTGCAATGAGCGCTCGAAGCGGCGGCCCGGGCGGCCGCGGGAAACTAAGACAGCGGGCACGGTAATGCTTTCCGCAACCTCTTTGCAGGACATCCATCGGACGCTTTGGCCGGAAGGCCTGCCCGGTTATACCAAGGTCTACACAATTGCGGACGGCGCCCAGGACAAACGTCTCTTCGGCGCGGTGGATGCCTCCCGGCAGGATCGCTGTTGCCTCTACAGCGTGGAACGCCGCTGGGGCGGACAAGACTTGCCTTGGCAATTACTGATGACAGGTCC
>JBEKIM010000270.1:0-9523 GCA_050011755.1 Bryobacteraceae bacterium
TGCCGCCCACGCCTCCCGTTGGTCGGCGAGCAGCCATCTGCCCTGATGGGAGATTTAAAAGCAAAAACCAAAACCCTTCTAAGAAGGAAAAACCAAGACCACGTTGGAGGTTCCGCGCGCCTCCCGTTGGTCGGCGAGCAGCCGTCTGCCCTGATAGAAGATTTAAAAGCAAAAACCAAAACCCTTCTAAGAAGGAAAAACCAAGACCACGTTGGAGGTTCCGCGCGCCTCCCGTTGGTCGGCCCTGAGCGCTCTAAAACCCACCAGAAAGGAAGCCCTATTCCCGCCCACCTAATCGCCGCTTTTCAGGCTCATCCTTCGATGAGAATATGCTAATGCCCGGCCCTGGAGTTTGGACTTATTTCCCGTGGAGACTGGCCGCTTTGCCCGTGGCGCACGCTTGAGCGTGCCGCGGCGGACTTCTTCAGTCCGCCGTTAGCGGGACTTAAAAGTCCCGCCGGCAAGCTCTCCAGAAGCCGGGACTATGCAGTTTCAACGAGCTGCAGACCTCGCGCTGTCGCGTTAGCTGCCGAGTTGCGACTTACCCGGTTTCCGAGACTGCTGACGGCCCGTAGGGCCGCTGGCGCTCATCTGAGACCCCATTGGCGCTCAATAAGTTAGCGGTTGTTTTCGGAGCCGCAAAGATGACGAAGACCAAGAGTGGGGCGGCCAATCTTGGCCCGGGGTCCCCGCTGGGGGCGGCTCTCCAGCCGGCTTAGCCGCCTGAAAAGGCGGCTGCGGGCATGATTGCCCGCCCCACGGTGAGTTTTCGACGGTGCCCCGCCGGGGGTCTCGCCGCTGTTTCACCCGCATCCGCGGGGGCGCCCGCTGAAGCGTGCGCCACGTTCGCAGGCGCGCAAGAACTACAATGGTTCATTGATCGTTACCCTGACAGCAAATCCGGCGCTGGACCGCACCCTCTCGGTGGACCGGCTGGCGTTTGAAGATCGCGCCTATATCGAGTCGCGGCACGAGTCGCCCGGTGGACGCGGCATCAACGCCGCTTGCGTGATCCATTCATTTGGCGGCAAGCCGTTAGCCATATTTCCCAGCGGCGGAAAAAACGGCAAATGCTTCGAAGAACTGCTGTGCGCCTACGGCTATGCCACCGTGGCGGTGCCGGCGGGCCACGAAATCCGTACGAATCTTACGATCACCGACCGGCAGGGTCTGACGGTGAGCGTCAACGAACGCGGCCCGCAGCTTGGGAATGTGGAGGTCGACCGGCTGGAGAAGGCGGTGCAGAAGAACCTGGAAGGTGCCACCTGGCTGTTGCTGTGCGGCAGCCTGCCCCCGGGCGTGCCCGCCAATTTCTACGCCCGCCTGATCGACATGGCGCGCAAGAAGAAAGTGCAGACGCTGCTCGATACCGACGGGGATGCGCTGCGCGAGGGCATCGAAGCCGCGCCCACGGTAGTCTCACCCAATCAACACGAAGCGGAGCGCCTGCTGAACCGGGCGCTCCTCACGCGCAACCATTTCCTGGACGCCGTGGCGCGTATCCGCGCCATGGGCCCGGAGATGGTGGTGCTGTCCCTCGGCAGCCGGGGAGCCGTGGGAGCCATTGAAGGAGCCATCATCGAAGCCCTTCCGCCGCGCGTGGAAGTGCTCTGCCCCATCGGCGCGGGCGATGCCCTGGCCGCGGCTTTCGTGTGGGCTATGGAACGCAGCGGCGATTTCACCGATGCGCTGCGCTGGGGCGTGGCTACCGGCACGGCTTCGGTTACGCTGCCGGGCTTGCGCCTGGCATCGAAAGAGCAGGCCACGGCGGTGTACGCCCAGGTGGAAGTGCGCCGCATCGAATAGGAAACCGGTGGCGTACACTTCATCCCGCGGCGCATCCCGCGCCGGCGGCTCCCCTAAAGGTGAAAACGTCATGCGCGCCGCGGGCGTGGTCTCGGCGGCGGTTTTTCTCAGCCGCATGACCGGCCTCGTGCGGGAAATGGTGATGGCGCGCCTGTTCGGCGCGGGCGAGGCTTACGACGCATTTCTGTTGGGCTTCCGCATTCCGAATCTGTCGCGCGATCTGTTCGCCGAAGGCGCGCTCTCCTCCGCCTTCGTTCCGGTCTTCACCCAATACCTGACTACCAAAAGCAAGCAGGAGGCCGCCGAACTCTCGAACCTGGTGGCCACGGCGCTGCTGATCGTAGTGGGCGCCATTTGCGTGCTGGGCATGATCTTCAGCCCGCAACTGGTGTGGCTGCTGGCGTCCGGTTTCGCGCGCGTGCCCGGCAAGTTTGAACTGGCCGTTACCCTAACGCGCGTGATGTTTCCCTTCCTGCTGCTGGTGGCACTCTCGGCGCAGGCCATGGGCATACTGAACGCCCTCAACCAGTTCGGCATCCCGGCGCTGTCTTCGACTTTTTTCAATCTTGGGTCGGTAGCGTTCGGGCTGGCATTCGGATATACGGCGGGCCGCTGGATGGGCATGAGCCTGGTGATGTCGATGGCCTTTGGAGTGGTATTCGGCGGAGCCGTGCAATGGCTGTTTCAGGCGCCCAGCCTGTACCGCGCCGGCATCCGATACCGGCTGCGCGTGGATTTCTCGCATCCGGGTCTGCGCAACATCCTGAGGTTGATGGGGCCGGCGATCTTGGGCAATGCCGCGGTGCAGATCAATGTCCTGGTGAATACCAATTTCGCTTCCAGCATCACGGACGCCGCCGGGCACGTGATCAACGGGCCGGTAAGCTGGTTGAGCTACGCATTCCGTTTCATGCAACTACCCTTGGGTTTGTTCGGCGTCTCGCTGGGGGCGGCCACGCTGCCGGCGATTTCACGCAGCGCCGCGATGGGCCAGATGGACGAGTTCCGGCGGACGCTGTCCCGCTCGCTGGGCATGGTCCTGCTGTTGACCATTCCTTCTTCGGTGGGCTTGGCGGTGCTCGGCCCCAGCATGATCGGAGCCGTCTATCAGTGGGGCCGGTTTCACGCCGCCGATACGCACCAGACGGCGAACGCGCTGGCCTGTTACGCGGTGGGCCTGGCGGGCTACGCGGCCATCAAGATTCTAGCGCCTGCATTCTACGCGTTGAACGACGCGCGCACGCCCATGGTGGTGAGCGTGGTCTCCATCCTGGTGAATCTGGCCGCCGCATCGAGCATGGTGAAACTGGCGGGTCTGGGGCATCTGGGGCTGGCTTTGTCGACGTCGGCGGTGGCGCTGTTCGGATCGGCGGCGTTGTTCATCCTGATGCGCAAGCGCATTCACGGTATGCATGGCCGGGCGCTGGCCGCCAGCGTAGCGAAGATTCTATGCGCGTCCGCCGCCATGGGAGTGATGTGCTACGTGTCAAGCCGCGGCGTACACGGCTGGTTGGGCGCGCGCAAGATCGCCCAGATCGCGGATGTGGCCGTGTCGATTCCGCTGGGCGGGCTGGTGTACTACGGCCTGTGCCGGGCCATGCGCGTGGCCGAACTGGAGGCCGCCTGGGGCGCGCTGGCCGCTCCGCTGGCACGGCGATTAGGTCTAAATCGGCGCTGATTCTCGCTGCGCGGCGCACCCGTGCTAAACTGCCATAAGAAATGCTTCCCGATCTGGAGTTGGCGGTTCGGTTGCAGGAGCTTGACAATCGGGTGACCGAGTTAACCCGCGAAATCTCCGCGCTGCCCAAACATATCGCCGAAATCGAAAAGAAATTAGAAAGTCATACCCGTAAGTTGGAAGCCGACCGCGCCGCCCTGACTGCGAACCAAACGGATCGCAAGAAGACGGAAGGCGACATTCAGCTTCAGGAACAGAAGATCTCCAAGCTGCGCGGCCAGATGCTGGACGCCAAGACGAACGACCAGTACCGTGCCTTCCAGAATGAGATCGAGTTCTGCGAAAAGGAGATCCGGCGGGCCGAGGATCACATCCTGGAACTGATGGGCGAATCCGAGCCGCTCGACAAAAACGTGAAGGCCGCCGAACTGGCGCTGAAATCGGAGAAGACCCAGGTAGAGGGCGAAAAGCAGCAAGCCATGGCGCGCACGGCTGAAGACAAGAAGGCCCTCGAGCAAATTCACCAGGAACGGGCGCAAATCGTCTCGCGGCTGAACCCCAACGTCTACAGGCAGTATGAACGCATTCGCAAAGGCCGGCGCGGCATCGCCATTGTGGAAGCGATCGACGGCCGCTGCAGCGCCTGCCAGATCGCGCTACGCCTGCAGTTCTTCCAGGACCTGAAGAAGGGCGACCAGGTAATGTATTGCGAAAGCTGTGCGCGCATTATATTCTATAATCCGCCCATCGCTTTTGAAGATCTCACCGGCGAATCGGCGCCTGTGGCGCAAGGCTGAAGCCGTTCCTTCACGCCGTGCCGGTCAGGAGCGCGGCTTGTGCGTGGCGCGCGCGCTCTTCACCGGCTCTTTCAACAGGGTATCCAACGTCTCCCGAATATTCTTCTCCTGCTCTTTGAAGAAGTCGTCACCGCCGTTGTGCTGCACGCGGATGACACGGTTGCGATCGATGAAGATCAGTTCGGGAACGTAGTTCGGTTTGGCCAGCGAGGCTTGCTCATACTCGAGCACGGAATCGCGGTCCGCCGATCCCACGGGGAAAGCGGGCTTGAACTGCGCGATAAACCCGGGCACCAGTTGTGCCGCGTCGGGATTGAAGGCCGCCGCCAGGAATTGCACGCCGCGCGAGGCGTACTCGTTCTGCATAGAGCTCAGCAGTTGGGTGGTGTGCTGGCAGTGCGGACAGGTGGTGGAGATAAAAGCCAGCACCACGACTTTGCCCGTATACTGGCTCAACAGAGTCACCTGGCCGTTAGGCATTTTGATGGCAAACTCGCCGGCCGGGCGGGGGATTTGCTGGGCGAACGCCGCCAGACCAGTCAGAAGAAAAAGGGAAGGCATGAGTGAGTGCCGAAATCTCATATTGCCAGTTTACCCCAACTGGCGGACCCTGGTACAACCGCGTGGCGCGCCGTTGCGGGACTTAAAAGTCCCGCCGGCACGCTAAAGACATGCGCCACGGGCCGCCGACTTAGAGATGGAGCCGTTTGAGGAAGCGCTTGAAATCCGGCAGGAATTCGGGAGCCAGATTGCCAAATCCTACGCCGGCCGCGCTAGTTCCCCAGTTGATTGCCGTCGCATTCAGGTTCCGGCTGCGCTGGGGGTAGTAAGCATTCGACAGCGCTACACTGAGAGCCGTGCCTGTGAAGTTCGACCAGTTCACGGTGCTACCGCCAGTGTCCGTGCGGGTGATGACGGCCCGGCTGAGGGCATATCCTAAGCGCGGCCAGAAGCGATGCCGCTCGCCTCTGCGGCGGTACTTATTATCTTCGTGCAGCACGGACGCCATCACGAAATCGCTGAAAAAATTCTGGGTCACGTTGTCCACGGTCGCCGCGCCGAAGCGCTTGACCAGGGCAAGACTGCCGACGCCATACTTGGGATCCGCGTTGGTGGCTTCGGAGACGCCACCGGTGGCCGCGCTGGCCACAACCATCATCGGCGTAAAGGTCTCCTGCAAGAAGAATTGCCACTTTTGTCCGGCGGTGGTCAGGTTGCTTACCGGGAGGGCATCCGGAGACGCCTGGGCGTAGCCGGCAATGGGCAGTACCAGCACGGCGGCTGCGACGGCCAGGTACGATAAGCGCCTCACTCCTATAGGATGCGCTAAAACGGGCCCGGAATGCACTTATTTGGCTTGTTTGTCGTCGAGCGCCGCGTGCGCGGCGTGAAATCCGCACATACCGTGCACGGCTCCGCCCGGCGGCGTGGACGAGGAGCACAGATAGACGCCATCGAGCGGCGTGCGATAGAGCAGGCGCGTGGGCCGCAGCACGAGCTGCGGGAGATCCTGTGCGCCGCCGGTGATATCGCCGCCGATCAAGTTGGCGTTGTGGCGTTCCAGATCGGCCGGTGTCATGCTGTGTCGCGCCAGAATGCAGGCCCGGAAGCCGGGGGCGAAGCGCTCGATCTGGGATTCGATGCGTTCCGTCATATCCGCCGGGGAAGCGTGCGGCACGTGGCAATAGGCCCACGCGGTATGGCGGCCCGCGGGCGCGCGCGTGGCATCGAAGAGGCTGGGCTGCGCCACGAGCACGAAGGGACGATCGCTGGGCGTGGTCCCGGCGAGGGTGCGCTCGGAGAGGACGATCTCTGCGAGCGATCCGCCCACATGGACTGTGCCGGCGAGCGCGCATTCGGGTGCCTTCCATGGGATGGGCGCTCTTAAAGCCCAATCGACCTTGAAGACGCCGGGGCCGTAACGATAGGCCTCCATGCGGCGATGGAAACCGTCGGGAAGGCGGTTCCCGGCGATGGCGGCGAACTGCCGGGGTGTGACATCGCAAAGGATCAGGCCGGCATCGCCCACTTCATCGAGCGACCGGATGGGGCTATCCGCGACAATGCGTCCGCCGAGCGACTGGAAATAGGAGGCCAGGGCGTTGGAGATCGCCTGGGAACCGCCGCGCGGGATCGGCCAACCGACGGCGTGACCGGCCGCGGCCAGTATCCATCCGAAGGCAGCCGAACCGAGGGCGTCGAGTGGCAGGACGGAATGCGCGGCGTTGCCGGCAAAGAGGGCCCGCGCCGCTTCGGTGCGAAACATCCGGCGCGCCAGGGGCGCCGCGGGCCAGAAGGCCAGGGCCCCGAAGCGAGCCATCAGCCAGGGATAGGGCGGCAGGCGCAGGAGCGGCGCCTGGATCATGGACACCAGTTCCGGCCAGCGATTGACCAGGGGTGCTATGGCGCGGCGATACGCGGGGCCGTCCGCGGCCAAACTCGCGCAGGTTTCGTCGACGGATCGGGCCAAAATGGCGGCCGTGCCGTCGTCCGCGGGATGCGCGAGGGGCAGCGGAGGCTGGATCCACTCGAGACCATGCGCGGCCAGCGGGAAAGAGGCGAAAGCCGGTGAGCTGGCGGCCCAGGGATGCACGGCGGAACAGACATCGTGCACGAAACCCGGCAAGGTCAACTCGGCCGAACGGGCGCCGCCGCCGATGCTCGGTTGGGCCTCGAACACCGTGGTTCGCAACCCGGCTTTTGCCAGGACGATGGCGGCGGTCAGGCCGTTTGGCCCGGATCCGATCACGGCGGCGGTATTGTTATGGCCAGGCATCAGGGGTGCTGAAGCGCGGAACTGGAGGCCAGCCCCCCAAGGGGCGGAAAATACGTGCCGGACCGTGTTCGAATCCACCAGTTGCCACTGGCGGCGCGTTGGGCCGGAGTCGTGAAATGATATTCATAAAGCAGGGCGCGCACCCAGCGGGGCGGATGGTCCGGAAAGGGATTGGTGCGCAACAGCGCGAGCGTGGCCCGGTCGCCCGCGAGCAGCTTCTGCATGAAGGGCGCGAACCAGGGCTCGTCGTCCGGCGAGGAAAAGGCGGCGAACCACATCAGCCAATCGAGCCGGAGGTGATACGGCGCGATCTGCGGAGGCATGCGTGCCGGGTCTCCAGGTTTGGCCTTGAATTCGTACGCGCGCCATTTTGCCGAGTCCGCCGGCACGGCTTCGTCCGTTCCTTCCACGATCACCTCGTAGCGCGGCCGCGTAATCGAGCCGAATGCGCCGTATGTGCCCACCAGATGAAAGCGATTGTAATCCGTATTCATCACCTGTGCCGGAGATAGCATGTTACGAATCGGTTGGATGCTGAGAAATGCCACCAGGATGCCGGCTCCGATGGCCGCCATCCGATAGGCCGGCGCGGGCCGCACGGTGGCCGGCACATGGATGCGAAGCCACCGCGCGAGAACGCGATCGTCGAAAGTGCTAAATGCCAAGACGATAGTCAAGGCATTCAGCCAGGACAGGTTGCCCCCGCCGAAAATCAGTGCCTGGAAAGCGATGGTAACGGCGCCTGCGATGGCCGCGAAGGGTTGCGGCAGGAAGTAGGCGAACGGAACGACCAACTCGGAGAAATGATTGAACAGGACGCCGAACTGATGGAACCAGGTGGGCGTCCAATGAAAGAACCAACTCAGCGGACCGGGAATGGGCTGCGTCTCATAGTAATAGTTCAGGCAGGTGAGATCGTGCCAGCAGGGATCGCCGCGCATCTTGATGAGGCCCGCGCCGAACATCACGCGGAAGAGCAGCCACCGCAGCAGCCAGATGGAGACGGTCTGGGGCGTGGCGCGGCGGCTACCGAGGAAGATGGCGTAGAAGGCCGCCTCCAGCAGGATGGATTCCCAGCCGAAGCCGTAGAAGATCTGCCCCACGTTGACGAAGGAGATATACAGGACCCAGAGCGCGGCCCACACCAGCATGGAAAGCCATGTGCGATAGCGTTCCGGGAGGCCGGCAAGCGCCAGCGAAGCCAGCAACACTCCGAGCCAGGCCGCGGCGGTGAAGGCGGTATCGTTTGGGGCGAAGTAAAACAGGCTGGGAGAAGCGCTGAACGGGACCGCCCTGGTGAAGAGCGGGACGGGAAGAAGTCCGTGCTCGCCCAGCAGGGGCTTGAATTCGAGGGCGGCGTTAAGGAAGGCGACCAGGAGGATCAGGGCCAGACCGCGCTGGTAGATGAGCCGGGTCAGGTAGAAGGTTTCGGTGCCGATCCAGCGCATCGCGGGTGAATCGATGGTAGCGCCCGGGTTTTGGGGGCGTCAATCGGCGGGTGACACTGCAAGCTGTTCGTTCTGCTGGATCCTGCCCCGCAGCGACGCCAGGTGCGGCATGGCGATGCCCAGGCTTTCTCCGGTCGAGAGTACGTCGAAGTAATAGCGTTTCATTTCTTCCGGGTTACTGGCGAAGTGGCTGGCCCCCACAAGGCGCCGGCCTTTGGCGGTGAACCGAAGGGCATAATTGGTGGCGAGCCAGGCTAGCCACGCGGGCGTGTTCAGGATTTCTTTCGTGTCGGGATAGGACTTTATGTCGACGCCGCGGGCGGCCACCACATCCAATGCTTCACGGGTGGCCCACAAGCCCAGCTTGAGGGTCTGGAAACTGCGCACCGCTTCGCCGATTCCTCCCGCCCAGAGTGCGGTTCCTATGCCGCCGGCATTGATGGCATGATGCACCCAAAGCCATTCCACGATGTTCGGCTTGATCTCCAAGGTGAAACCGGCCCGCTCGAACAATTCCGCGGCGACCCTGAATTTGCCCGGATCGGAGCCATCCAACATTCCGAAGCGGACGGTCGGGGCGACGGTTGCGAACAGGACACCCTGGGCATCCAGGCCGCCGCTGGCGGCCGCATAACCCCACAGCATCGACGATCGCGGCAGGAGGCGGTCGATTTCGGCGGTTCCATCCCAATTCGCGGTGAATAGGAGAAAAGTGGCGTGCGGCGCGCCGGGCAGGTATTGACTGATGGCCTGCGCCGCCTGGTAGTGCTTGGTGGCGACCATTACGAGATCGAAGCCGTCCTCAGGGCCGATCCGTGGAAGCGTCTTGGGAACGTAGGTGATGCGGACATTTTTTGGATGGCCGGGCCGAAGGTCCAGCAGGTCCAAAGTCGCGGTGGCGGGGAGCCGCTCGTGGCGCACCACATGGGTAACATCGATGCCCGCCTTGGAGAGCGCCCAGCCGTAGATTGTTCCGACGACGCCCCTGCCGACGATGAGTATTTTCATGGATGCTCTC
>JBEKIM010000271.1:0-9511 GCA_050011755.1 Bryobacteraceae bacterium
CGCATGCACTCGCCGGAACCAGGAATTCTGGCCTTCCATGCGGGTTTGAAGGGCGCGCGACACGCGCTCCAGGTGCGCCAGGAACGAGTCGTCGCCGGCCGCTGCTACCAGCCGCATCTGGTCGATACTGCCCAGCATTTGCACCGGATTGTGGCCGCTGGCTTCCCACAGTTCCGTATCCAACCGCCGGAACAACTCGATGCTATCGTGGTCCCAGGCCCAACGCAGGTTATAGGCAAGCTCCCGCAACGGCTCCAACGGCTCAGGCAGGGACGGGATCACGTGAAAGACGCGAACTGGTTTCACAGCTTTTTCACCCTATGGCATTGATCGGCTGGCCGGAGTGCGGCCGATAGGGGAGCAAAGCGGGAATTCGGACCCGTGTCTCCGGTTCGTCAAGCCTATTCCAGTCTATAGCCGGGTGTTTCCCCGTGCAAGCCGCCTAACTGCCGCTGTTCGGGCTCTTCGGCGTACCGGGGTCGGCGGTCGCCTGCGCCCGCCCTCTCTCCCGCCATCGATTGAAGCTGAACCGCTCCAGCCGCGGCCGGAAATCCACAAAATTGTGACGGCAGTATTCGCAGCGCCACGGATGCGCTCCGAGTTTGATCATCAACTTCATGAAGCTACTCGGCCAATATTGCTGTTCGGTCCACACGTTCAGATCCATCCGCAGGCACTTCGGACAGCGGCTGTGGGTGAAGACCGTCAGGCTCCAGGTGCGGGCCACGAAGCGCGCGCCGCAATCGCCGCATCGCAGCGGAGAGATCCCCACCATATCGCGCAGCTTCTCTCTCAGACTCCGGCATCGGCTGACGCGCAGGTACCGGCTGCCGCAACTCGGGCAACTCACCGTCATAACCGCGCGGCGGGCGCCTCCTTGCCGGCGCCGGCGTGGCTCGCCGCGTATGCGTCGACGTAAGCTGCGAACGCGCTGCGCAAAGCGGCGCACGCGGAGCCGGAATGCGCTATGGCGCGGCCTTCGATCTCGACCACCGGCAGCAGGTTCCGCGTAGTCGATGTAATGAAAACTTCGGAGGCTCGCTCCAGGTCCGCGGGTTCCAATACCTTTTCTTCGATGCTGTAACCCGGCACCCGGATCTCGCCGAGCAACAACTCGCGCGTCACTCCGGGCAGGCAGCCGGAACTGAGCGGCGGCGTCCACACCCGGGTCCCTTCCGCGGCGAAAAGGTTCGCCGACGTGCACTCGGACACTTCGTCGCGTTCGTTCAATAGGATCGTCTCGTCGAAACCGCGCGCCTGCGCCTTCTCCAGCCAGGTCAGGTTCATGCCCCACGACAGGATCTTGGCGCCCGCGAACTCGCCCGCCGCATAGCGTGCCCGCGGCGTGTAGCACAGCCGCACGCCGGTGCCCCACTCCTTGGTCGCGGAAGTCAGCGCAATCAGGTCGCAGGCGCGGCCCATCGCCGGCCCTTCCCACATGCCCCCGGTATTGCGGACTACGACCACCCGCAGGGTAGCGTCGAACGCCTGGTTCGCCGCCACCAATTCAAGCATCTTGCGGCGCACCTGCTCCGGGTCCGGCGGCAGGGGCACGTGCAGCGCGGCCGCGTCTTTGCGCATGCGCGCCCAGTGGCGCTCGAATGCAAACAGCACGCCCTCGACCACCCGGATCGTACTGAAGACACCCCAGCCCGAGAGCAGCCCTACCTGTCCCGGCGCCAGCAGTCTATCGGAGGCATCCCGGATTTCTTCATTGTGGAGAACGAAGCGGTGCACAGGCTCCATTCTAACCCGCGGGCAAGCTTCGCTCTAAAACGTACGCTAAGAGACACCGCGGTGTTACACTCGCCGGATGCTGCTGCTTGCCTTCCTCTTACTCGCCGCCAACCCCTACGACGTGGTCATCCAGAACGGCCACATCGTCGACGGTACGGGCTCCCCTTGGTACTCCGGCGACATCGGTATCCGGCAGGGGCGCATTGCCGCCATCGGCAACCTGGCCGGTGCCCCCGCCAAGCGCCATATCGACGCGCACGGCATGGTGGTGGCGCCGGGATTCATCGATATGCTCGGCCAGTCCGAGCTGACCATCCTGGTCAACCCGCACCTGCCCTCTAAGATCTATCAGGGAATCACCACCGAGATCACCGGCGAAGGCTCGTCTGCTGCGCCCGTCAGTGAAGCCCTGCTGAACGCCGACCGCCTCGGCTACCAGCACTATGGCATCAACCCCGATTGGCGAACTTTCCGCGACTATTTCGCGCGCCTCGAGAAGCAGGGCATGGGGATCAACCTGGCGAGCTATGTGGGCGCCACCCAGGTACGCCGCATGGTGCTGGGCGATGACGACCGCGCGCCGGACGCCGCCGAGCTGGAGCGCATGAAGACCCTGGTGCGCGAAGCCATGCGCGACGGCGCCGTTGGGCTCTCCACGTCGCTGCAATACGCGCCCGCGCCCTACGCCAAAACCGAAGAGTTGATCGCGCTGGCCTCGGAAGCCGCGCGCTTCGGCGGCATCTATGCCACGCATATGCGCAGCGAAGCCGATGCCATCGTCCCGGCCCTCGACGAAGCCATCCGCATCGGGCGCGAGGCCCACCTGCCGGTCGAGATCTGGCATCTGAAAACAGCCGGCAAAGCCAATTGGGGGCGTATGCCGGAAGTGATTGCGCATATCCAGCAGGCGCGCGATTCCGGCGTCGACATCACGGCCGATACTTACGCCTATCCCGCCGGATTCAACACCTTCTCCGCCATCATCCCGCCTTGGGCCCATGACGGCGGAGATGCCAAACTCGTGGAACGGCTGAAGGATCCCGCCATGCGCGCCCGCATTCGCAAGGAAATGGAGACGCCGGGCGGAAATTGGGAGAACGAGTGGCAGGAAGTGACCGGTCCGGAGGGCTTCCTGGTGGGCGCGGTCGCCAATCCCAAGCTGCTGTCCCTGCAGGGCAAGACCATCGCTGAAATCGCGAAGATCTGGGGCAAAGACCCATTCGACACCATCTTCGACCTGCTGATCGAGGATCGGGCCTTCACCAGCGTGGCCATCTTCATGATGTCCGAGCCCGACATCGCGCTGGCGCTCCAGCAGCCGTGGGTTTCGATCTGCAACGATTCGGAAGGTACCGCGCCCGATGGTCTGCTGGGCCAGGAACACCCCCATCCCCGCGCTTACGGGACGTTCCCGCGCATCCTCCGCAAGTACGTGCGCGAGGAAAAGAAGTTGACCCTCCCGGATGCCATCCGCAAGTTCAGCGCCCTGCCCGCGCAGCGCATGCGCCTGGCGGACCGCGGCGTGTTGAAGGAAGGCATGTGGGCCGACGTGGTCGTCTTCGATCCGGACACCATTCGCGATGTCGCGACCTTCGCGAACCCGAACCAGCTTTCCGAGGGCATGCGCTTTGTGCTGGTGAACGGCGTCCCCGTAATCGAAGAAGGCAAGATGACCAACGCCCTGCCCGGAAAAGTGCTGCGCGCCCGTGGCGCACGCTTTTAGCGCGCCGGCGGGACTTTAAAGTCCCGCTCAGCCACCTACCCCGCCCCGTATGCCGAGACATCTCCAGGTCGTCAAGAGTAACGAGCCGATATGCGTCGATCCGGCGCGAATGCTGCGCTCGGAATAGCCGCGGCACAGCGGCCAGGCGGCGATCACGACTTCGGTTTCCGGAAAAACCGGTAGATTCCGTACGCGAGTCCGGCTCCGGCAGCCGCGCCGACCCCGATCGCCACGCCCGCGGTGAAACCGGTCGCCAGGCCCCGTGCGGCAAGTTCCAAAACGCCGACCGTGGCGCCTCCCGCGCTTCCCACGCCCGCCCCGACACCGGCGACCGCGGCCGCTTTCGCCTTTTCCTTATCGTCTTCCGTCATGCCTTTTATTTTCGCGCAATTGAATTGCTGCCGCGCAGACTTGTGGGGCCTTTCAGAATCCTGCAACCGGAGACATTCCCCGATTGTCTACTCAAGCAGATCGTTCAAAGACAATCTCGTTATACGCAGAGGAGGGTAATAGATGCGTGTTTTCGTCACCGGAGCGACCGGCTTTATTGGCTCGGCCGTGGTCCGGGAGCTCATCGACGCGGGCCATCGCGTCCTGGGCCTCACCCGCAGCGACGCGGGGGCCAAGTCACTGGCCACGGCGGGTGCCCAGGTACACCGCGGCGATCTCGAAGACCTGGAAAGCCTGCGCACGGGAGCGGCCAATTCGGACGCCGTGATCCACAGCGCGTTTATTCACGACTTCTCGAAATTCAAGGAGAATTGCGAAATCGACAGGAAAGCCATCGCGGCTTTGGGCTCGGTGCTGGAGGGGTCGAACAGGCCCCTGATTGTCACCTCCGCAACTGGGATATCCAGCGCACGGCCAGGCCTTCCTGCCACCGAAGACGATCCGCCGGTCTCCTCCGAAGCAGTCCCTCGCGCAGCTTCCGAGGAAACCGCCGCCTCGATCGCCGCTCGCGGCGTCCCCGTCGTCGTCGTGCGCCTCCCCCAGGTTCACGACACGGCAAAGCAGGGCCTGGTCACTTATGCGATCGCTATCGCCCGCGAAAAAGGGGTATCCGCATACGTCGGCGATGGGCACAACCGCTGGCCCGCGGCCCACCGCCTTGACGTCGCCCTTCTGTACCGCCTGGCGCTGGAAAAGGCCACCCCGGGCGCGAGATATCACGCAGTCGCCGAAGAGGGTGTCCCCGTCAAAGAGATTGCGGAAGCCGTCGCCAGGGGGCTGAACGTGCCGGTCGTCTCCCTCGCCAAGGAAGACGCTCCCGCACATTTCGGCTGGCTCGCACCTTTCGCGGCATCGGATATCCCAGCCTCCAGCGCCCAAACACGAGAGAAGCTGGGATGGAACCCCACCGGACCCAGCCTCCTCGCCGATCTCGGTAACATGCGCTATTCCCAACTCTGAGAAACTCAAGTCATGACCAATAAGATCGCTGTCATTACGGGCGGAAGCCGCGGCTTGGGCCGCAACACCGCCGTCAACCTGGCGCGCCGAGGCGTCGACATCCTCTTCACCTATCGCGCGAATGAGAAAGAGGCCGGCAGTCTCGTCCGCGAGGCCGAAGCCCTGGGAAGGAACGCGGCGGGATTCCGCCTCGACACGGGTGACATTCGCGGATTTGATGCATTCGTCGCTGAAGTCCGCCAGACATTGCAGACCTGGGGCCGGGACCGCTTCGACTACCTGGTGAACAACGCCGGCAATTCTTTGCACGCCGCCTTTGCGGAAACCACCGAGTCCCAATTCGATGAGATCTTCAATGTCCATGTCAAAGGCGTCTACTTCCTGACGCAGAAGCTGCTGCCCTTGATGAACGATGGCGGCCGCATCGTGAACATCTCCTCGGGCTTGGCGCGTTTTGCTCTTCCCGGTAGTTCCGCGTACGCAGCCGCGAAGGGAGCGGTCGAAGTGCTGACCCGTTATCTGGCCAAGGAACTCGGCCCGCGCGGGATCACCGCGAATGTCATCGCGCCGGGCGCCATTCAAACCGACTTCAGCGGCGGCATGGTGCGCGACAATCCCGAGATCAATAAACGCGTTGCGGAAATGACGGCCCTGGGCCGCGCGGGCGTGCCCGACGACATCGGACCCATGATCGCCGCGCTTCTCTCGGACGAGAATCGCTGGGTCAACGCCCAGAGGATTGAGGTCTCCGGCGGCATGGTGATCTGAAGTTCGCAAACATAAGGAGCTCAAGCCAGATGGCAAATGAAAAGAGGATTGCGCTAGTCACCGGAGGGAATAAAGGCATAGGCCTCGAAATCTCTCGTAATCTCGCCGCGGCTGGATCGACCGTGCTGCTGGGCGTGCGTAACGTGGAGCGCGGTCAACAGGCGGTCCGGGGGCTGGAGCAGGCCGGACTCGGTGATCTTCACGCCATCGAGATCGATGTGACGAGGCAGGACTCAATTACCGGCGCGGCCCAACAGATTGAGAGCCGGTACGGCCGCCTCGATATTCTGGTAAACAACGCGGGCGTCAACCTGCGCGGCGATGGACCGCCCGGCGCCGCCGATCTGTCCGTGGTGCAAGAAATCTTCGACACCAACTTCTTCGGTGCGCTTCGGGTCGCCCAGGCGATGTTGCCGCTGCTGCGGCGTGCCGCGGCCGGGCGCATTGTGAATGTCTCCAGCGGGTTGGGTTCGCTGGCCTTCAACAGCGATCCCTCTTGGTCTGGCTACAATACCAAGCTCATAGGCTATAACGCATCGAAGGCTGCCTTGAACATGCTCACGGTCCATCTCGCATACGAACTGCGGGGCACGAAAATCAAAGTGAACTCGGCGAATCCCGGGTTCACCAAGACGGACCTGAACGGCAACACCGGAACTCAGCCGGTAGAGGTGGGCGCCATCGAAGCCACTCGTCTGGCGCTGCTCGATGAAAATGGCCCGACCGGGCGGTCGTTTTCCAAGGATGGTCCCGATCCCTGGTAGACGGTTTGCTTGCACCAATTGTGGCGCACGCTTCAGCGGGCGCCCCCGAAAGCGCTTCGCCTTGGAGGGCGGGCAATCATGCCCGCAGCCGCCTTTGAGGCGGCTAAGCCGGCTGGAAAGCCGGCTGCGGCCAAGATTGGCCGCCCTCCAACTTTCGGTTTTCATCACCTTTGCGGGTCCGAAAAACAACCGCTAGCTAACTTATTGAGCGGCAATGGGGTCTCAGATGAGTGCCCCATGGGCCTGCGGCCCACCAAAGGTGATGAAAACTCGCCCTCATGTAGTTTCAATAACTCCGGGCATGTTCTCAACGGAGCGTGCCGCGGCGGACTTCAGTCCGCCGGCCTTACACTGGCCCAACCCTCATAAGTGAAGGTCATAGGCCGTGGTCCCTCAACATAACTGGTTTCCAAATATGTAATCTCAAACCCGGCCTGCCGTACTATCTCTGGAATCGCGCGGTTCAAATGGCAGCCGCCCGCCACCCGCCGCCATGCCGGAGTCAACCGCTGCTGCCACCGCCGCACACTCGCGTCCGCCTCCGGCGCCAGGCCGTGCTCCACAAACAAGAACCGGCCGCCCGGCCTCAGTACGCGCCGCACCTCCCGCAGCGCCTGCGCTACTCCGGGAATCGAACATAGCGTCCAGGTCGATACCACGGTATCGAAACTGGCGTTGTCCCATGGGATGGTTTCGGCCGACGCCTCTACGCAGGTGAAGCGGGCCGCACATTGCCGGCCGCGCGCCATAGCCAGGAGCCTGGCATGCGAATCGAGTGCCACAACTTCGGATACGCGAGCCGGATAGAGCGGAAGATTCAAACCTGAGCCTGCCCCGATTTCGAGCACGCGGCCGTTCGCCTGCGCAATGACTCGCTGCCGGTAAGGCGCCAGCCGGCCGGTACGCATCGTCAGATCCAGCAGGCGCGGCAGTATCCGATCCGCATACAGTCGCATCCCCGATATCATAGCGATAACACAAGCGGGCGCGGTGCGGCGCCATGGTAAAATTCGAAGAGTCCCCCCGACATGGACTTTCTTAAGGGCCTGAACCCTCAACAACGTGAAGCCGTCGCCTGTACGGAAGGCCCCCTGCTGATTCTGGCCGGCGCGGGTAGCGGCAAAACACGCGTCATCACTCACCGCATCGCGTATATCATTACGGAGCGGCATGTGCCCCCGTCTGCCATTTTGGCGGTAACTTTCACGAACAAAGCGGCCGCCGAGATGCGCGAACGCGTGGCCGCGCTGCTCAGCGATGTCCCGCTTTCCTCCGCCCCCAACCTTTCCACTTTTCATTCCTTCTGCGTGCGCTTGCTGCGGCGGGATGGCGAGCCTCTGGCGCAGATTCGCCCGGGCTTCACGCGCCGCTTCAGTATCTATGACGACGAAGATCAACTGGCGCTGATCAAGTCCGGCTTCCGCCACCTGGGACTCGACGAGAAGTTCATGCAGTATCGCGCCGCGTTGTCGCGCATCAGTCAGTCCAAGAACATGAAGCTGACGCCAAAGGATCTCTACCGCGATGCGAAAGATCCGGTAGCGGGCAAACTGGCGATTATTTGGGACGAATACGAGAAGTCGCTGCGCACGGCAAATGCCCTCGATTTCGACGATCTGCTGCTCGAAACCGTGCGCCTGCTCTATCACGACCAGGCCACCCGCGCGTTGTACAACCGGCGGCTGAGCTACATCATGATCGACGAGTACCAGGACACCAACCGCAGCCAGTACGAGTTGATGCGGCTACTCTCCCAGACGCACGGCAATGTGTGCGTGGTGGGCGACGAAGATCAGTCGATTTATAGTTGGCGCGGCGCGGATATCAAGAACATCCTGGATTTCGAGCACGACTTTCCGAAGGCGCGCGCCATCCGTCTGGAACAGAATTACCGTTCCACGAAAAACATTCTGGCGGCCGCCGGAACCGTGGTGGCAAACAACAAAGCCCGCAAAGGCAAAACGCTGTGGACCGAGGCGGATCGTGGCGAGCCGCTCGGTTTGTACGCCGGGTGGGATGCCGAGAACGAGGGCATGTTCATCGCCAAGACCATCGAACGGCTGCTGGCCGTGAGTCCCGGCGATCGCGTGGCGGTTCTCTACCGGACCAACTCGCAATCGCGCCAAATCGAAGAAGGGCTGCGCCGACACGGGCGGAAGTATCTGGTGGTCGGTGGATTCAGCTTCTACCAGCGCGCGGAAATCAAAGACGCTGTGGCGTACCTGAAATTGGCCGCCTCCAACCAGGATTCGGTTAGCCTGATGCGCGTCATAAACACACCGGCGCGGGGCATCGGGCGTACCACCGTCGAGCAGGTGGATGCCTTCGCCCGGGAGAACGAACTGAGTCTGTGGGACGCCGTGTCGCGCATGATCGACCAGCAGTTGTTTCCGGCGCGGGCGCAGTCGGCGCTGGTCACCTTCCGCACTATGATTCAGGAACTGACGCTTCGGGTTGCGAGCGAGCCGCTGCCGGATGCCATTCGGTTCATGCTCGATCGCACCGGTTATGGCAGGATGCTCGAGCAGGAAGGCACTCCGGAGTCGGAGGCCCGCCTGGAGAACCTCGGCGAATTGGTGAACGCGGCGAGCGAGGCCGCCGAGCGCGGCGAGAGCCTGGGCGATTTTCTGGATCACGCGGCATTGGTCGCGGACGCCGATGCCGTGGACGAACATGCCCAAGTGAGCCTGCTGACGCTGCACAATGCCAAGGGTCTGGAGTTTCCGATCGTCTTCCTGGCGGGTATGGAAGAGGGACTATTCCCGCATCAGCGCTCCATGGCTTCGGTGGAGGCGCTCGAAGAAGAAAGACGCCTGTGCTACGTGGGAATGACGCGCGCGCAAAAGCGTCTGTTTCTGACCTGGGCCAAGTATCGCCGCCGCTTTGGGGGCGGGGAACAGGAACGCACGGTGCCCTCTCGCTTTCTCGCCGAAACGCCGGTTGAGCTGATCGTCGATCACGGTGAAGACGATCGCATACCCCAGGTGGATCTGCAGGCTGAGCGCTACCAGGTGCGGCAGAGCGCGCAGCGCAATACTTTCAATGGAAAGACGTATGATTCGCTCGAGAACATCTCGCAGTTCTTCGCCGAGCGGGGAGTGCCGTTTCC
>JBEKIM010000272.1:0-9509 GCA_050011755.1 Bryobacteraceae bacterium
CGCGCAGAAAATCGTCGATCGGCATATTGCGGCCGCTGACCGGCCTGGGCGGGGTCCGCAGGATTCCATTGGCAAGGCTCAAATTGCAGCATGGCGGAATCACGTAAACACGATTGGCCTCGACGCGCGTCTCTCCTTTCACTTCGGAAACGGGCATCTTGCTGGCTTTGGAAAGCAACTCTGTCAGGTGGCTCTCGTGACTCGGATCGAGGTGCTGAATCAGCACGAATCCCATGCCGGTATCCTCCGGAAGATGGGTGAGCAACTCGGTGAACGCCTCCAGGCCGCCGGCGGAAGCGCCTACGCCCACAATGTGGGCGGGTCTGCCGCCGATGAGTTCGCGGGTGGGCTTTTCGATGGCCGGCGCGGAGTCTGGCGCCCGCGGAGAACGCGCTAGCGCACGCGGCCGGCTACTGCTACTTCCTTTTTTCAAAACGCAACATTACCTTTCTCGCCCGAACCCCCTGGCACTCTCATCGCAACTGGAAAGCGACGAACTAAGCACGCGGAATGCCATTCTGCTCCTGTCGCGCGGCCAATTTCCGTCAGCCGGCCCGGCCTCCGCCAGCCTTTGCGGTTGTAAGCAGTTCCTTGATCACCTTGCCGATCTCCATGAATTGATGTAAGCCGGAAGGCTTGGTGATGAATTGGGAAACACCCAGGTCTTTGAGCATCGCCTCGTCGCGCTGGGACCGCGACGAACTCCACACGCATACCGGAATGCCGGCCAGGTGCGGGGCGCCGCGGATCTCCGCCAAAATGTCTTCACCGGTATACTTCGAAAGGTTCAGGTCCAGCAGGATCAGGTCTGGAGCGGCGGCGTTCGCATAAGCCCCCTGCCCGCGGATAAAGGCGAGGGCGTCGCCTCCGTTCGTCAGGTGAACCAGCTCAAAGCGGAAATCCTGCTTCTGGAGCGCCCGATCGAGAAGGAAGACGTCCGAGGCGTTGTCTTCAATGACAAGGATGCGGGCTGCGCACACTAACGAAGTGTTTTCCAATCTACCTCCACAGCGGCCGACCTTTGCCGGCCCCCCTTTAATCATTCCACGGTTGCCGGTGGCGCCGCTTGCGGTGACACCTGCCTTGCCCTGACTATCCATCGCTTAGGCGCCGGCCCTATGTAGTAGAAGGGGTAACAGGTCACCATCGTCAGCATGTTTTCGCCCGATGAAGCGAGCACGGCCACATTGTCCGGCTCTACCACCTTGAGCGACTCGACTTCGTACTTGAACTCGCCTTTTGGCGTCAAGAACTGAATCTCGTCCTTAATCCTTAGATCCTTCAATGGGCGAAAGAACGTGTCCCGATGACCGGCCACGCCGATATTGCCCGCCTCGCCCGGCAGCGCCGTGCCCGGAATATGCCCGGCCGCATGCCGCAGAGCCGTTTTGGTTATCCCTTCGATGACCACCACGGACATCCGCAGGCGTGGGATCTCGATGCGTCCGACCAGACCATCCTCGGTGGCGGCCGCTACAGCCTTCGCGGGACCGGACAACGGCGGCTGGGTCCGGTCCTGAGTCTGCACGCGTTGGGCGCGAAGCCGGCCGTCGAGATCCTGGCTCGCGCGCCTTTGGAAAATCCAGGCATCCACCTGAACGAATCCGCAAAAGCCCAGCAGCAGGATGCCGCAGCCGAAGAGCGCCCGCTGAGCCCATTTCAGAATCCGCCTGACCGGGTCCTTTCCAATTACAACTTTCACTTACGGCTCTTCTCGTCAAGTGTGGTGTCGCCGCCGGTGATGTAGCCGGCGCGCGTACGCACGGACAATTTGGTGTGTCCCTGCGCCTGGGCAACCACCCGTATCGTTCGATAAGCGCCATCACGAGTCAGGTTGGCCGGAACGTACCCAAGCGTGTATTGATGGCGAATGTCCCGCGCGATGCGCTCGCAGATGGGCGCGACTTCGCTGAGTTGTTTGGGGAGAAAGGCCTCGCCGCCCGTGGCTTGCGCCAGGCGCTTGAGCACGCCCGGATTCCGGTCCGGATCTTCCTCGTCGAATACTCCGATGGTGTAGATGACGGCGCTCGATTGCTCCGCCAGCTTCATGACTTGCGCCAGCCTGCGAGTGCTGGCATTGTCGCCGCCATCGCTGACCACGATCAGCACCTTTTTATCGCGGGTGCCCCCCCGCAATTCCTGTACGGCTCTTGAGATCGCATCGTATAGAGCGGTCTGGCCTCCGGCGGGCCTGCTGTCGATCGCGTTCGCAAGTAATACGGCGTTATTAGTGAATCGAACACTGTCAGGCAAGCCCAACGTTACCTTCTCGTTGAAGTTGACGATAAACATTTCGTCGTCCGGATTGCTGGACCGGACGAACGCCCGTGCCGCCGCGATCACCTCCGCGAGTTTCGGCCGCATGCTGGTGCTCTGATCGACCACCAGTCCAACGGTAACTGGAATATCTTCGCTTCTGAAAAGCTGGATCGTTTGCGGCCGGCCGTTCTCATAAACCTCGAAATTCTTTGCGCCGAGGTTCGAGACAAAGCCGCCTTGCCGATCAGTTACCGTAGCGGGCAAAACCACCAGAGAGACGTTGACAGAGATGCGGAAGGGTTCCGCCTGGGGGCTAGCGCGCCCTGCCAGCAATATCACTAACAGAATTGTCCGCATGCGCCGCGCTCTCCTCGCGTGGTGGGGCGGGCGTCCACGCCTGCGGCGGGTCTCCCGACCCGCTGTTGCGCGGGCGCGGGCCGCCGTGCGCGGGGTAGCCCCACTTGCAGTGGTCCTATTGCAGGCGCCTTTGTGCTGAGCGAAGAATGAAAGCACCACCCAAAGCCAGCAATCCGAACAGCGCGACCAAAGGCATGGTGCTCGCCGTGGCTGGCAGGGTCTCGGCTGGCGCGGTCGTCTGCGCGACCGGTTCATCCGCCGGTAGCGGAGCGACCGCCTGGGCGAGTTCCAGTTCTTCTCCCGTGGGCTTGATCGCCATGACGGGCGCCTGCTTCAGTTGCGCAACCACGGGCTCGTCCGCCGCCTTGATGGGCTGCTCCACTTCCACCGGGAGCTCGACAGCCGTGAAGAGAACGATCTGTTTGGTTTCTTTGGCCAGCTCCACCGCCTTCGCCTTCGGATAGACGAATTCCTCGCCGTAGTTTTCTCCAGGATAGAACCATGCCCGGAGCGCTTCCGGCTCACCCGCCGGCCGTTCCCGGAAAGTTACCACGGTCTTGTCCGTCGGCTTGAGGCGATAATTCGGGATGGCCAGGATGGTGGCGTAGACCTGCGTTTCATCCGCGTTGAAAATCTGAACGATGTGGCGGTCCGACTGCGAATCCAGGATTTTGAACACGTAGGTACCTGCCGGCAACACACCCCACCCCTTGAGGTGAACGCCCGGAATCTCCACGGGTCCGCTGAACGTCATCACGGTCTTTCTGTTCCACTCGTCCGCCTTCGCGCCAGGCGATAATACCGTGCCCATTATAGCCACGCAAAACACGCTTGCTGTTACTGCTTTCGAAACACTCATCTTTAGTACTCCTTTGTTTGAACTCTCGTGCGATCGGCTGTTCGCTTTGTCGGGCGCCTTGCCTGCAAACCCTCGGCGGGCTGGTCGCACCGTGCCTGAGAAGCATTCCGAGGCCCATCCGCGTACACGTCTCGAGCAACGCGGCTGCCGCCTCACATCGGCGTATTGCTTGCCACACCTTGAAGCACACGACACGGAGCTTCAGCTTGTGTGTCTCATCCAATAACCTCGCCTCGGAGCTATCGGCTCACGCACTTCCTGCCGTGCGGAATGCAGGATTTGCGGACGGGTGGCGGCGAACCGGCATCGCCTTGAAAGCTTAAAAAAAACGCCCCCTGCGGCAACAAAGCGCAAAAAGGCCGAGGGCGCGCTTCTTCGCCAGTTAGTCGCGGCAGAGGGCAGAGTTCAAGGGATTGTTCGCCAATTCCAACTTATACCGAGCAACCCGACGGCCACCCGTCAAACGTCGTCACACCGAGTGGGATGCCGCTGCCTTGCCGCCAGGCAGGTCCTTTTCGGACTTGCCGCCGGCTAGCCCGTCTTTCGCCGAGCGAGAGTGAGGTGCAACCAAGGCCGCCACAGCGATGCCGGCGCCAAGCCCCGTCAAGAAAATAGATAGTGAAAACAACATTTTATCGGTCATCGAAAGCACCTCCCTGAATCGTTCCGCACGTTATCAGCCGGAATCCTCAGCCGGGGTATCTGTTATCTCCGTCCTCGTTTTACAGGCGCGTGGCAGCGTCGGACTCGGATCCCTTTTGAGCCAGTGCCCTGTCGTCCGCCCGTTGGTCGGCTTTCGCTTTGATCGCTCCATACTGCTCCTGGATTCGTCCCGCCAATTGATCTTTCTTGCCGGTGAATGTCTGCCGGTTATTGTTGGTGATCTTACCCCAGCGCTCGCGGGCCGATCCGGTGAATCGCTTCCACTTGCCAGCAAATTGATCCCAATTCATGTTCTTGTCGTCCTGTTTCCGGTTTTCCGGCAATACTCTTAAGTGCGGCACGTGGAGCGCCATGCGCACGAGAGGCCGATGCAATCGGGGCGGCCCACAGCTCCCGGCGAAATGTGCACGGATCAAGGCAGATTCTGCATCTGGGGGTAGTGTCCCGCGCCGCATCTCGTATCGTCGCCGCTTCCGGCGCTTGGCCAAGCTCGTGCACAGATACAAATACGACACTTCCAGAAAGAGGAACACCAAATGGCAAAGAACACATCAATCATTGGCATCTACGAGAACCGCACAGCGGTTTCCGATGCCATCGAAGTTTTGCAGAAGAGCGGCTATAGGACTGCGGATATCTCGGTCCTGTCATCTGAAAATCAGGGCTCAAAGGATTTCGGGCTTGAGAAACACGCCAAGGCGGCGGCCGGCGCCGGGGTTGGAGCGGCCGTAGGTGCTGTGATTTGCGCCGTATTGGCTTGGTTCGTCTCGAATCAATTGGTGACGATTACGGGCATGGGCCCGCTGATCGCGGCGGGGCCCCTCCTGGCTGGATTGGCGGGCGCCGGCGCGGGTGGCGCGCTGGGCTGGATCGCGGGATTGCTGGCGGGTCTGGGTCTTACCGAGTATGTCGCCAAGCGGTACGCGGGCCGAGTCAGGCGCGCCGGCATTCTGCTGTCGGTTCACTGCGACAGTTCGGAGTGGTGTGAGCGGGCCAAGAAGACCCTGAAAGACACGGGCGCGCGCGACATATCCAAGGCCGCCGAATCTACCGCGGACTACGGAACCACCGATAAGCCGACCGATAGGCCTTTGACGGCCATCGTGAACCGAGACGAACCGGCTGCCCGGCAAACGGACGAATACGTTGTTCACGAAATCAAGAAATAGAAGGGCGTGGAAAAGTCAATCCGGACTGGGCTTCGGCGTGCACGCCCATCACTGACTTGAATTGGAGACGACTATCATGAAATACCCGCGAACTATCAGTACCGCTGTCGTGGTTCTGTTCTTCGGAACGTTCGCTGTGTACGCGCAGCGCGAGCCGGAAAAGCAGCCTGAGAAGCAACAGAGCAAGCCGGAGCAAACTGCGCGCCCATCGGCACAGCAGCAGCGCCCTCAGGCCCAGCCGAAACCCGCGCAACATGCACAAGCACAGCAGAAGCAACCTGCCCAGCAACCCAAGCAGCAAGCCCACGAGGCGAAGCCGCAACAGCCGAAGCAGCAGCAAGCTCACGAGGCGAAGCCCCAACAGCCGAAGCAGCAGCAGGCTCACGAGGCGAAGCCCCAACAGCCGAAGCAGCAGCAGGCTCACGAGGCGAAGCCCCAACAGCCGAAGCAGCAGCAAGCTCACGAGGCGAAGCCGCAGCAACCCACGCAGCAGCAGGCTCACCAAACCGGGCAGCCCCCGCAAGGGCACCCCACCAAGCCTCAGGCCGTCGCCTGGCAGCAACAGAAAGGATGGCTAAAAACGGGTGGCGGCTGGCAAGGCCGCGGCACATGGGCGCAGAATGGCGATCGAAACTGGAACAGCGATCATCGCACCTGGGCGCAGCGCGGGGGTTATGGCGGTTACTACATTCCCCAGAATACTTACAATCTCAGTTTCGGCAGTCAACACTGGTTCCGAATGGGTGGCCTCCCCTCGATGTACATGGGCTATCCGCGCTTCTCGTACGACGGCTTTTGGTTCATGCTGGTGGATCCCTGGCCTGGAACCTGGGCGGAGAATTGGTACGCCGACGACGACGTATACATCGATTATGACAATGGGTATTACCTCTGCAATCGCAGCTATCCCGGCATCAGAATTGCCATCATTGTGTCGGTGTAACGCTCACAGCATGTGTCTGTAACTCAAATGGAACGTCACCGCACCAGCCGTATTGGCTGGCTGCGAGCGGCGGTATTGGGCGCCAACGACGGGATCCTGTCGACGGCGAGTCTGGTGCTGGGCGTGGCAGCCGCGCATGCGACACACGGCGGCGTCATGGTTGCCGGAGTTGCCGGCATGGTCGCCGGAGCCATGTCGATGGCCGCCGGCGAATACGTCTCCGTACACTCGCAGGCAGACACCGAACAGGCCGACCTTGCTCTGGAACGCCAGGAGCTCAAGACCGACGACGCGGGCGAGCACCGGGAGCTCATGGCCATCTACGTCGCCCGCGGGCTCGATCCGCCGCTCGCCAAACTGGTTGCTCAGCAACTGATGGTACATGACGCATTGGGCGCGCATGCCCGCGACGAATTGGGCATCTCCGCGCCCTTCAAAGCCCGCCCGATTCAAGCCGCGCTGGCGTCGGCAGCCAGTTTCGTTGCCGGCGCGGTCATGCCTCTGGCCGTCACAGCGATCGTCCCAGCGGCCGGGCTGATCCTCTGGGTCGCTGGAACTTCATTGTTATTCCTGGCGATTCTGGGAGCGTTGGCGGCACGTGCCGGTGGCGCGGGCATGCTACTGGGCGCGGCGCGTGTCACGTTTTGGGGTGCCCTGGCCATGGCGTTGACAGCGGGTGTCGGGGCCCTGTTCGGAACCGCCACGACATGAGGATGGCCAAGAGTTTCACCCGCACTTTTGAACCAGCGCGAAAGTGATATCGTCGGTTTGCGGCGTGCCCTGCGTGAATTCTTCAATGGATTTCAGAAACTGCTGTTCCAGGACGAGACTTCCCGATGGCGATGCTTGCCGGATCATTTCACGGAGCCTTTTCTCTCCGAACATCTCCTGCTGCGGGTTTTGCGCGTCCGGAAGCCCGTCGGAATACACCACCAGAAGATCGCCTTTGTCGAGACGCAAAGCGCGAGGCTCATACGTAGCGGAATCGAACATTCCCAGGAAATGAGACTCCGAGAACAGCTTCTCGATCTTGCCCGTGGCGGAACGGAATAAATAGGCCGGATTATGTCCGGCGCTAATGAATTGCCCTGTACCGCATGGGCTCAGGACGAATAGAAACAGGGTCACGAACTGAGATGGAAGAGATTTTTCGCAAAGCAGTTGGTTGACCCGATGCAAGGCCTCCCGCGGCGGAGTCCCCGCGCGGAATTCCATGCTGAGAGCGCCCAGCACCATGGAACTGAGTAGCGCCGCGGATATCCCCTTGCCCGAAACATCGGCCAGAACCCCTACCCATTCTCCTGAGCTGAGTGGCACGAAATCGTAGAAATCCCCTCCCACATAGCGGGTGGGACTGTTATATGCATGGATGCGATAATTCTCGAATTGGGGCAGGAAACGAGGCAACAGACTCTGCTGAGTTTCTTCGGCCAAGGCTAATTCCCGCTCTTGCATCTCTTGTTCCGCCAGGGTTTTCAGGCGCACCACCTCGCGGCTGGCCTCGAGTTCCCGCACCGTCGACTCCAGCGCGTTGCTGTACTTGCGCGTTTCTAAATGCAACAGGCGCACTTCCAGAATGTTGTGAACGCGCGCACGTAGTTCGGCCAGATCGAACGGTTTGCCGACGAAATCCTTGGCGCCGGCTTCGAGAGCGCGCAACTTGTGCGCGGGTTGCGCGGTGATCACCAGGACCGGAAGATAGCCGTCCTTCTCGATTTCCTTCAGGCCTTCCATCACCTGGAACCCGTCCATACCGGGCATTTGCAGATCGAGCAGGATCAGCGCGTAGCCGTTCTTGCGATGCAGGACGCAGACCTGGTAGGGATCGGTGGTAGACTCCACGGACAGGTAGCCGGCAATGCGCAGCATCCCCTCCAACAGACGAACGTTGGATTCCCGATCGTCCACGATCAGAATTCTGGCGTTCAGAATATCGGCTGTGCCGACCATGGCCTTCGCGTCGTTTACCGTGTGGCCTCTTGCCGGGCGAATTCCAATACTTCGTCCAACGTATGCATGAACTCATCGACCTTGATGGGCTTAGTGAGGTACCGGAAGAATCCCGCCCGCAGGCCCTTCTCGATATCGCGCGGCATCGCATTGGCGCTGAGGGCCACGATGGGAATGTGCGCGGTGCGCGGGTCCGCGCGGAGAATTCGCAGGGCCTCGATACCCCCGATACCCGGCAGGTTGATGTCCATCAGGATCACTTCCGGCAGGTGCGTGCGCGCCAGGCCGATACCCACATCTCCGTCTCTCGCCGTCAGCAGACGCATATCCGGGCGCCGTGCGATCAGTTGCTCGATTAACTTCAGGTTGGCCGGGTTATCCTCCACATAGAGCAGCGTGCGCAGCGACACGGCGTTCCCAAGGTGCGCTTCCGGACCTGCCGCGGGCTCGCTTCCGTCGACCGAAAGGCGTGGCGCATTGGCCGAGTTCAGTTCGAACCAAAACACGCTACCAAACCCGACCGTGCTCTGGACGCCGATCTCGCCTCCCATCAGTTCCACCAACCGCTTGCTCATCACCAAGCCGATACCCGTGCCTTCCTCGGCGCTTCTTTCTTGTCCCAGGCGGTTGAAGGGCTGGAAAAGCTGCAACAGCATATCCGGAGGTAATCCCGCGCCACTGTCCTTCACGCTGACGCGAATCCGTGCCGGCGTGCCGCTGATGTGGTCCACGTCCACAACTACCGTCCCATTCGCCTGGTTGTACTTGATCGCGTTGGAAAGAAGATTGATCAGAACCTGCTTCAACCGGGTCCGGTCGGCATCCACAAAGCAGGGAACGTCGAAGGTTGGAAATGTCATTTTGAGGCCGCGCTTTTGCCCCTGCGGCTCGATCATGGCCTGGCATTCGAACAGCACTTCGGTCAGCGACGTAGGTTCCCGCGACAGCGCCAGCCTACCGGATTCGATCTGGGCCAGATCCAGGATTTCGTTGATCAGTTCCAGCAGATACCATCCCGCGTGAAGGATCTGATCGATGCTCTCCGCCTGCGCGGCCGTCGGCGGCGGCGAATCGGAATTGATGAGTTGGGCGAAGCCCAGGATCGCGTTCAGCGGCGAGCGCAGCTCATGGCTCATGCTGGACAGGAAGTCCGATTTCGCGAGGTTGGCCTTCTCCGCCGCGGCCCTGGCCCGCTTCAGTTCGATGTTCTGCTCATTGATCGCATGGTCCAGAAGTTTTCGCTCGGTCACGTCGCGGGCGGCCGCGAACACGCCCTGCAGTTTCCTGTCGCGGTCGTAAAAGGTGGTCG
>JBEKIM010000273.1:0-9504 GCA_050011755.1 Bryobacteraceae bacterium
GAGCAGGATGGCGGCAACTTCGGCGGCATGCTGCTGGAAAACCCGGATGGCGTCGCCGCCATCGCTTGCGGTCAGAACCGTATAGCCGGAGTTCTCCAGAATGGCGCGCGCCAGATTGCGCATGCCGGATTCGTCGTCCACAACCAGGATGGTCGCGCGTTGGCGCAGGCGCACAACTGGGGAACTACGCGGGGGAGCCTCTTCGGACTTGTCCGTGCCTGGAAACAACAACCGGAACGTGGAGCCGAGGCCCGGCTGGCTGGAAACCTTCAGCGCGCCGCGATGCGCGCGCACGATGCCGATCACCGCAGCCAACCCCAGGCCGCGTCCCGTGAATTTGGTGGTGAAGAAGGGGTCGAAAATCTTGGCCTGCGTTTCCGCGCTCATGCCGCACCCGGTATCGGAAACCTCCAGATAGACGTAGCGGCCGGCCGGGAGGTGGTCGTCGAAATAAGTGCCCGAGAGATAAGTCCGATCGGCATCCACGACGCCGGTGGAAACCTTGATGACGCCGCCGGCATCGCCGATAGCCTCCGATGCGTTGGTTAACAGGTTCATCACGATCTGGCGGACCTGCGCGGGGTCGGCATCGATGGCCGGAGGCGCGCCGAGCAAATTAAACTGGATGAGGGTCTTCCTGGGAATGGCTGGTTGCAGGAGCCGGGCGATTTCCTCGGCTACGCGAGACAGATTGACGGCTTCGACGACAAACTGGCCCTTGCCCGAATAGGCCAGCATCTGGCTGGTCAACTCGGCCGCCCGGCTGGTGGCGGTCTCGATCTCGGCGAGGTTCTCCACGGCCGGGGATCCCGCCGGCAAGTCCAGGAGGGCCATGCGCGCATTGCCCAGGATGATGGTGAGCAAATTGTTGAAATCGTGGGCCAGGCCTCCGGCCAGAATGCCGAGGCTTTGCAGACGCTGGGCGGATTGTACCTGCGCTTCCAGCCGGCGGGTCTCCTCCTCCGCCCGCTTCCGGTCGCTGATGTCGGCGACCGTGCCGATACAGCCGGTGACGCGGCCGTTCGATCCCCGCTCGGCGGCGAAGTGGGTGAGGGCCCAGACAGTGGAGCCGTCGCGGCGCGTAATGCGATGCTCGAGGGAACCCGGGCCGGCGCCCTCCACCACTTTTCGCCACTCGGCAGCGAGGCGGACCTGATCGTCGGGTTCGAGGATGCGGTCCCAGCGGCCCTGGCTGGCTTCGGCGGCGTTGATGCCGCAAATCTCGCAGGCCCTGTCATTGACATAAACGCAGCGGCCGGTGGCATCCGTGCGGAAGATCCCGACGGGGGCCAGATTGGTGAGCACCTGATAATGCTGCTCGGATTGGCGCAAGGCCTCGTTGGTCAGCACCAGTTCGGCGGTGCGTTCCGCGACGCGGACCGCCAATTCGTCGCGCGCAACGCGCAGCGCCTCGCGATCCTGGCGGGCCTCGGTGACGTCGAGGCAAGAACCGATGAAACCGGTGAACTGGCCGTCGGGATCGAAGCGGGGCGTGCCGGTATCCAGAATCCAACGGTACGCGCCGTCGGCGCGGCGCATGCGGTACTCCGCCTGAAAGCTCTCGCGGGCGGCAATGGCCTTGGTAAAATCCGCCTTGCCGCGCTCCCGGTCGCCGGGGTGCAAGCCCTGTGCCCAACCGCGGCCCAGTTCCTGCTCCAAAGTGCGGCCGGAAAAATCCAACCAGGCTTTATTCACAAAAATGCAGCTTCCCGCGGTGTCGCACATCCAGATGAATACCGGCGCGGTATCGGCCATAGTACGAAAGCGGTGCTCGCTTTCCTTGAGGGCCTCTTCGGCGCGCACCCGTTCGGTGATGTCCTGGGCGTGGCCCAGCACACGCGGCGGCATGCCGGGCGCTTCATAGAGGACGTTGCGGTAGAGCCAGATACGTTCGCTGCCATCGCGGGAGGTGAGGCGCATCAGCCCCGCGTCGCTGCGGTTGGCGCGAATGCGTTCGAGGTAGGTGTCGAACAGATGGCGGACCGGCTCAGCCAGAAACCGCTTCATATTCAGGCCTACGCCTTCGCCGGGGCGAAAACCGAGCGACTGGGCGGCGGCCGGATTCGCCACCAGCAGGACGCCGTCGAGATCGTGCACGCACATCAGGCCGAGGCTGTCTTCAAATAGCTCACGGTAAAGGCGCTGGTCCTGGCGCAGTTCTTCCTGGGTGCGGGTGCGCTCCACCACGAGCGCTTCGAGCTCCGCGATTCTGTGCTGCGCATCCGCCATTTGACCGGGCGCCCGCGCCTGTTCCATGCCGTCTTCCATTTGGATGGCAGGCCCTCCTACCGGTCGCCAGAAATCAAAAAGATTTATCAGGCCAAAATGCGTGTAATCTTCTGTACAATTCGGCTTATTTCATAGCCTATCGCAAATGGCCGGAAGCGGCAAGCCATGCGGTTCGGCGTGCAGGCGGGCTGCGCCGCGGCGCTTCGTATCCTGTTACCCTACGTCTCGAACGGAACGGAACCAGATGATCAGGAACAAGCTGTATCCGGAAGTGCGCGCGCTGCTCGAAGCCATCGAGGCGGAGGGCGGACCCGCTATCGAGACGATGTCGCCGGAAGCGGCGCGTCTTGCGGTTGTGGATGCCTTGAAGGCAGTGGCCGGCGAGCCCGAAGAGATCGGAAATGTGCAGGATGTGAAGATCCCGCAGTCGGAATATCCCATCCCGGTCCGCATCTACAGGCCGGCGGGCGCGGGACCTTTCGCCTGCCTGGTTTATTTTCATGGAGGAGGGTGGGTGGTCTGCGATCTGGACACCCATGACGTGGCCTGCCGGGCCATCGCGCGCCGCGCCGGAGCCGTAGTGGTGGCCGTCGATTACAGGCTTTCGCCGGAGCATCGGTTTCCCGCGGCGGTCACGGATGGTTACGCCGCTATCGAATGGGTGACGGCGAACGCGGCGAGCCTGGCGGTGGATCCGCGGCGCATCGCGGTGGGCGGCGACAGCGCCGGCGGCAACCTCTCGGCGGTGATGTGCCTGAAGGCCCGTGAGGAAGGCGGTCCAGCCCTGGCCTTGCAGGTGCTGGTGTATCCGGTGACGAACCTGGCATCCTTCGACACAGCGTCATACCAGGAATTCGGCGAGGGGTACTATCTGACCCGGGCGGAGATGGAATGGTTTCGCGGCCACTACCTGGCGCGGATCGAAGACGCGCAAGACCCGTATGCATCGCCGCTGCTGGCGGCGGACCTGCGCGGATTGCCGCCCGCGCTGGTGATTACCGGCGAGTGCGACCCGCTGCGGGACGAGGGCGAAGCGTATGCGAAACGGCTGGCCGAGGCCGGCGTGGAGGTTACGTGCGTGAGATACGCGGGGATGATCCACCCGTTTTTTTCGCTGGGCGGGGCGTTCAGCCAGGGTTGGCGGGCGATTGAGCAGGTGGCCGCGGCGGTGCGCTCGCAGAAGCGGGACTTAAGAGTTCCGCCGGCACGCTAAGCGTGCGCCACGGGCAAGAGGCCAGTCATCGCGAGATAAGTCCAAACTCCAGGCCCCACAGGCTTTCATCGCTATTGGTGCTAGAATTAGCCGCTGGCATGACACTTGCCCCCGCACTAAGCGAACTGTTGCTTCGGCAGAGCCCCGGCTGCGCGTGGCTGCTGGAGCGCGACGGGAAATTCCATGCCGTGTACGGCGATGCGGCACGCGTCTTCGGCGGCGAGGCCACGGAACCGGCGGCACGCAACTTCATGGATTTGTGCGAACCGCCCGCACGCGCCGCCTGGACCGGCCGCCTGCAGCGCGTATTCACCGGCGAGACGATTGCGGCGGCGGGGCGGCTGGGCCGCGGACGTATCTTCTCGATCACGCTGTTCCCGGTCCGGCCGTCATCCGGCGAAATCGCTTTTGCCGGGGGCGTCGCGCACGAGATGCCGGAAGCGGGCTTCGTACTGGACACGCTGGAGTCGGCGGAAACCACCCGCGTGCGGCTCTCGCGGCTGCTGCACGATCACATCGGACAGGGCCTGAGCGCCGCTGGACTGCAACTCGACCTGCTGCGGATGGACCTCGCGGAGAGCTCCCTTCCCGTTTCGGCGCGGCTCGGCGAGCTGCAGGCAACGCTCGAAAGCATCATTGAGAAGCTCCGGACGGTAAACCGCGAATTGAATCCGGCAGTCGCGGAGCGGGTCGGATTGCGCGCGGCTCTAGATTGCCTGGCTGGCCGTCTGCGCGCGGATTTCAAAGGGAATTTGCGAGTATTCGCGGACGCTACCGCGCAACCACCGCCGGAAGCGGCGGCGGCGCTCTACCGTATTGCGGAAGAAGCCGCCGGCCTGGCGGCGCGACGCACCGGTTGCTCAACTATCGAGATATTGCTAAAGTCGTTGCGGAGCGGGACAGCGCTGGAGATCCGGGATAACGGGCCCGGAGTCGAGCCAGCGGACAGGGTCTGGCAGGACGGGGGGCTGGAGTTTCTGGTGATGCGGCATTTCGCGGAGCGGGGGTCGATCGAATTGATCATAGACAGCGCACCGGACCAGGGAACCGCGATCCGCGCGCTGTGCAGGTCCGCGGAGCCGGGACCCAAGGACGCGCCATGAGCGAAACGCGGGGAAGAGCGAATTAGGCCGGGTATGGCGTACGATATTCTGCTGGTCGACGATCACAAAATGATGCGCGACGGACTGCGCGCGATCCTGGAGCGCACCGTCGAATTCCGGGTCGCAGGCGAGGCGGACAGCGGCACCGAAGCCGTGCAATTCTGCAAGAAGTCGCATCCCGACCTGGTGGTAATGGATATTGGGCTGCCCGGCCTGAACGGGATCGAAGCGACGGTTGAGATTCTGCGCCACTCCCCGCAGACGCGCGTGATCATTCTGTCGATCTACGACGATGAGAATTCCGTGGTCAGCGCCATCCGATCCGGGGCGCGCGCCTTTGTGCTGAAACGGGCCTCCTCGGCGGACTTGATCGATGCGCTGCGCACGGTGGCGCGCGGCGGCTCGTACCTCAGTTCGCAGGTATCCGACAGCCTGCTGACGCGGATTCAGAGTGGGGATCTGCGGACGGCCACGAGCCACTCGCCCATGGACACTCTCTCGCCGCGCGAGTTGCAGGTGCTGCGCCTGGTGGCGGAGGGCAAGACCAGCAAGGACATCGCCGTACTCCTCGACCTGGGGCTGCAAACGGTGCGCGGTTATCGTAAGATGCTGATGAAGAAGCTGGGCGTCAACAACGTGGCCGGCGTCACGCAAATCGCTTTATCGGCCGGTCTCATGCACTGGAACAAACCCGATGCAAACTCCGTGGGGTGACTTTCCCGTGTGCGACGCGCACGTACACTTCTTTTCCCCGGCGTTCTTCGCAGCGCTGGCGGCGCAAAGTGGGCAGAGTGTGGAAGATGTCGGCCAGAAGCTGGAATGGCGCATCCCGCCATCCTGTGAAGACCTGGCCGCGGCGTGGCAGCGGGAACTGGACGAATACAGCGTGACGAAGGCGGCGCTGATCGCCAGCATTCCCGGCGACGAAGAGTCGGTGGCGGCGGCCGTCGATTTACATCCGGACCGTTTTTGGGGCTACTTCATGAGCAATCCCGTGGCGCCGGATGGCGTGGCGCGGGTGCACCAGGCGCTCGAGGGTGGCCGCATGCAAGGCGTTTGCCTGTTCCCCGCGATGCACCGTTATGCGTTGGCGGACCCGCGGGTGCGGCTGGTGCTGGAAGGCGCCGCGGCGCATCCCGGCACGGTTGTGTTCGTGCATTGCGGGGTTCTCACGGTGGGGGTGCGGCGGAAGCTGGGACTGGCCTCGCTCTTCGACATGCGCTTTTCCAACCCCATCGATCTGCATGCCGTGGCGATGGAGTTTCCCGGCTTGAATTTCGTAGTCCCGCATTTCGGCGCCGGCTACTTGCGCGAAGCGCTCATGCTTTGCGATTTATGCCCCAATGTCTACCTGGACACTTCCAGCAGCAACAGTTGGGTCCGTTACCAGACCGAAAGGCTGGATCTGACGGATATTTTCCGGAAGGCGCTGGAGGTGGCGGGGCCGCGGCGATTGCTTTTCGGATCGGACTCCTCGTTTTTTCCGCGCGGGTGGCACGCGCAGATTTTCGAGACGCAGATTCAGACTCTACGCGACCTGGAGATTTCCGCGGATCACGCGCGTTTGATTTTAGGGGGAAATCTGGAGCGGCTGTTGGCGCGGTGAGTGGGACTCGAAAGTCCCGCCCTGGAGTTTGGACATTTTTCGTGATGACTGACCGCTTGCCCGCGGCGGTCGCTTCAGCGTGCTGCGGCGGACTTCAGTCCGCCGTAAGCGGGACTTAAAAGTCCCGCCGGCACGCTGAAAGCGTGCGCCACGAGGTCCTTGTCTAGGCGCGCTCTTCGTCGCGCAGGGTATCTAACGATTCGAGGACGCGCTCCAATAGTTCGTCGGTTTGGGCGACGGTCATGCGCAACGTCTCGATGGACTGTGCCTGGGCGGTGAACCGCTCATCCAACCCGGACATCGCTTTGTCGAGCAGGTCGTCCATAGTGGAAACAATCTCGGCGGTGGAGGGCAGCTCTTGCAACCTGGCTTCGTGCGCCGCGGTGCGATTTTCAAGCAGAGCCAGGCGGCGGTCGTGGGCGCGCGCCTGCGCCTTCCATTCGCGGGTGGCGCGGTCGAGAGAGCGCTGCGAGAGCGGCGTGTCGCCCTGAAATCGCCGGACGAGCGCGCCCGCGGCGAAACCGCCGATCAACACCGCCAATCGCTGAAGCAGCATAAGAATTGCAGACACTCTAACGTTAATCGGCGCGATTTACTTCAGCAAGTACTAAGAATCTCACTGAGGTACTAAGTACATGTAGGATTGCGGCGGCGCCTCTTACTTGACATGCTGAATGAGATAATTTCTTTAAGTGTTCGACCATAAGCGGCAAGGATCGACTGATTTGGCCTCGGGTTTTTTGCAGAACAGTCCGGGCAATGGCGTACGCCGGCTACAGCAAATGGCGGGCTCGGAACCGGCGCTCTCGTGCCAGGACCTGGAGACGCTGGCCGCGATCGAGCAGCGCGCCCTGCGGAATTACTTTCGACTGGTAGAAGCGGATCGGGATCTCCGCGCGCGCGCCGGCACTGCGCCTAAGAGCTTGGGCACCATACTGGCCGACTCGCTCGAAGCGGAACGCCAGCGGCTGGGGCGTGAATTACATACGGGCGTGGGACAGGCGCTCGCGGGAATTCATGTGCATGCCAGTCTGCTGGAAGCGTCCCTGCAGGCTCCGCCGGAAGCGGTGCGCAAGAGCCTGAGCCAGATATCGGCTCTAGCGGATACGGCTTTGGAGCAAGTGCGCGGGGTATCGCGGCGGCTGTACGTCCCACCCTGGCAGGCGAAATCGCTTGTGGAAGCGCTACGGGACCTGTGGGCGGCATCGGGAATATGCGAGAAGTTTGCAGGCACGCTCGACTTGGGCGAGCTTGCCTCGGAACCGCCGCCGGAAGTGCGCCGCGCGATTTACCTGGTGGCGCAAGAAGGGATCTCGAATGCGATCCAGCATGCCGACGCGCGCCGCGTGCGGATGTCGCTAAAGGAGGAAAGCGGCCACATTGCGCTCGAAGTGGCCGATGACGGATCCGGCTTTCGCTTTTCCGAGCGGCCGGCAGCGGGCATCGGGCTGCGGTCGCTACGCGACCTGGCGCGGCAGTTGGGCGGCGATCTGCGGACGGAGAGCACATCCGCAGGCGCGCAGTTAACGATTTCTATGCCGGTGATCCATGAATAACCAAAAACAAACGACGGTCGTCATTGCGGAGGACCAAGCCATCATTCGCGAGGGCCTGGTGCTGGTTTGCCAAAGCCGGGACCTGCAGGTGGTGGCGCAGTGCGCCGATGGGCTCGCGGCGCTGGACAGCATTCGTTCTCTGAAGCCGGATTTCGCGCTGCTGGACCTGAATATGCCGAAGCTGACGGGGTTGCAAGTGGTGCGTAAAGTACGGGAGGCCGAGATCCCCACACGGTGCATCATCCTCACCATCAGCCGGGAAGACAGCGCGATTCGCGAGGCGTTGAAGGTGGGCGCCGACGGGTACGTGCTGAAGGACGGACCTCCGCGGCACCTGACGGACGCCATCAGCTACGTGCGGGATGGCGGTGTATACGTCTCGCCGTTATTGAAGATGTCGGGACTCTTGCCGTCCGGGCGCGAAGCGCACGAAGACGATCCGCTGGCGCATCTGAGCCGGCGCGAGCGCGATGTATTTTTCCACCTGGTCAACGGCCTGCGGGCCAAGGAGATTGCGAATCTGCTGGATATCAGCCCTAAGACGGTGGACACCTACCGGGCCAGCCTCATGCGCAAGCTCAACATTCACGATCTGGTGGGATTGGTCAAGTTCGCGATTGAACACAATTTGACCACTACGAAGTAGAAGACCGGTCTTCAGCGGAAGGGGTCTGGAAGCCTTCCCGGGAGGAGACCCCCGGGATTTCCGCCTCCCGCCGTTTTCCTGGTATGTTGAAGGCAATCCACCCGGAGGTCCATTCGAATGAAACAAACCCTCTGTCTCGGGGTGCTCGTTGGTGGCGCGCTGGCCGCGGCTGATATTCCCCAACCCAAGTTCGCGGCGCGGCGGGATTACACGTCGGCGACAGGCTTTGTCGCGATTGCGGATGTTGACGGCGACGGGATTCCGGACGCGGTCACGGCTTACGAGACGGTACTTTTCGGGATGGTCCGGCCAGCATACCCGGCGGCGGCCATTATGTAAATGCCCTGGCGCCGATCGGCTTGAATGGCGACGGAAAACTCGACCTGGTGGTCGCATCGGATAACGGCATCGGAATCTGTTTTGGTAATGGCGACGGCAACTGAACGTGCATGGGCAATCGGCGAAGGCGGGGCAGGCAGACGTGGTGGCGCCGGATATCGGCGGGGTGATGGCTCGCACGGGCTGAAAGCCTCTGCCCACCGCGATTTGACATTCAGCCCCCGCTCCCAGTAATCTAAATACTTAGAACCGACGAAGTGGAGACGTGTGTCAATGAGTACCGAGTTCCCCTCCAAGAACGGGATTGAGCGCCAGTGGCATGTGCTGGATGCAGAGGACGCAGTCCTCGGCAAGTTGGCCAGCAAAGCCGCCATGCTCTTGATGGGCAAGCACAAGGCGATATTCACGCCGTTCCTGGACACAGGCGATCACGTAGTGGTCGTCAACGCCGCCAAAGTGCGGCTTACCGGCCGGAAAGACGCAGATAAAGTTTACCGGCATTTTACGGGTTATCCCGGCGGGCTGGTGGAAACCAGCGCGGCGCGCGTGCGCGCCACGCGTCCGCAGCGCATGGTGGAAGAAGCCATCCAGGGTATGCTCCCGAAGACCAAGCTCGGCAAGCAGATGTATCGCAAGCTGAAGGTCTATGCGGGGGACAAGCACCCGCATGCGGCGCAGAAACCCACCGCCCTGGCTCTCAAATAGCGAAAGGTTTATTTTAGTGGCAGCAACCATCGTTCAATATATTGGTACCGGCCGCCGTAAGGAATCGGTGGCCCGCGTGATTCTTCGGCCCGGGAAAGGCGATTTCA
>JBEKIM010000274.1:0-9468 GCA_050011755.1 Bryobacteraceae bacterium
TGATGCACGCCTTCCAGCACGATCAGCACGGCCTCCAGTCCGCGTTCGATACCGCTCGGTTCAACCAGCACTTCCTGGTAAGGCGAACTGGGGCGAACCACGCGCACCACACCCACCGGAAAGCCTTTCGGAAAGATCCGGTCGTCACCCGAGGTGTAAAACATCTCGCCGACCTCAACCTTCTCCTCGCTCGGCACGTAGTCCACTTTGCAGGTGGATTGACCCTGTCCCTTGAGCGTACCCACGACGCGATTCTTCTGTGAGACGACGCCCGCGGCAAATTCCGGATCGGTCACCAACATGACTTCCGAAGCCGTCGGATAGGCGGCGATCACTTTGCCGACGATGCCGTCCGGGGTGACCACGGGCATGCCCCGTTCGACACCCGCGCCGGAGCCGCGGTCCACGAATACGACCCTCGAATTGGCACCCGCGCCGGCCGCGATCACGCGCGCGGCGATGGTCCTCGATTGGGTGTGCTGCTGGAAGGCCACCAGGGCCTTGGCGCGATCCGCGGTCGAAATTTCGCCCTTTAGAAACTCATTTTCCATTTTCAGGCGGCCGACTTCGGTCTGCAGGCGCCGGTTATCCTCGCGCGCGTCGTGCATGAGGATATAGTTGCGAAAAAAGCCGGAAGTCCCGCCGCGGACCGTCTCCAGCACCTTGGCCAGCGGGGTCATGGCGGTGACGGACCACACCCGCACCATGCGCACGTCCCGATCGTTGCGCACTTGCACCGCGATGAGGACCAGTTGCGCGAAAATCACCAGCAGGAGAACGGTGATGTTGCGGTAGCGATTGAGCAGCGTTTCCATTGCTAAAGCGATCGGCCGGGGCTGCGAATCGCCGGGCCGATAGCTTCCTCTAATCGATCGATATCTTTCTCAGCAGCCTGAAATCGCTGAGCATTCTGCCTGTTCCCAGCACGACGGATGCCAGCGGGTCGTCGGCGATGGATACCGGCAGACCGGTCTCCTCCCGAATGCGCTTGTCGAGGTTCTTTAGCAAACCGCCGCCACCGGTCAGCACGATGCCGCGGTCGCTGATGTCGGCGCTCAACTCTGGCGGCGTGCGCTCGAGCGCCACGCGAATGGCGTTGACGATGGTGGCGACGCATTCGCCCAAGGCCTCGCGGATTTCGCTGTCGTCGATGGTCAGAGTCTTAGGCACGCCTTCGATCAGGTTGCGTCCTTTGATTTCCATGGTGAGCGGCTTATCCAACGGGTAGGCGGATCCGATTTCCATCTTGATGGCCTCCGCCGTGCGTTCGCCGATCAGCAGGTTGTACTTGCGTTTGAGGTACTGCATGACGGCGTCGTCCATCTCGTTGCCGGCCACGCGGACCGATCGGGAATAGACGATTCCGGACAGCGAGATGACGGCGACGTCGGTGGTGCCGCCGCCGATATCCACCACCATGTTGCCGGAGGGTTCGGTGATGGGAAGACCCGCGCCGATGGCCGCCACCATGGCCTGCTCGACCAGATGCACTTCGCTGGCCTTGGCCCGGTAAGCGGAGTCCATGACGGCGCGTTTTTCGACCTGCGTGATCTCGCTGGGCACGCCGATGACGATGCGCGGATGCACCAGCACTTTGCGCCCGTGCGCTTTCTGAATGAAATAATTCAGCATGCGCTCGGTGACCTTGAAGTCGGCGATGACGCCGTCTTTCATGGGCTTGATGGCCACGATGTTGCCGGGAGTGCGGCCCAACATCTCTTTGGCTTCCTTGCCCACGGCCTCCACTTCGCCCGTGTTCTTATTGAGCGCGACGATGGAGGGCTCGTTGACCACAATGCCCTTGCCTTTGGCGAACACCAGCGTGTTCGCAGTGCCCAGGTCAATGGCCAGATCCGATGAGAATAAACTGAAAAGAGAGCGTAAGTTCATTAAGAATGTTCGGTATTAGGTAGAAGGACGTCGGCTCACGCCATGTGGACGAGCCACTTAAATGCTAGCATATTTTGTGCCCTCTAAACGCTCATGGACGCGGCGCGCCGTCCTCGCGGAAGCCATCGCGCTGACCGGTTGCGGCTTGCGCAAAAGCCGCGGATTTCCCGGATATGCGTTTGTCGCCAACGCGGGGGCACGCAGCGTGGCGGCCGTGGATCTGAACAGTTTCGTGCTGGCCAAGCAGATCGGCCTGGACGGAGCGCCGGCCGCCTTATTGCCGAATCCGGCGCGCCCGGGGGTGTACGTGCTTCTGCCCGAGAGCGGCATCGTGTGCGAGATCGATGCGGCGAAACTGGCGGTGGTCCGGAAGACGCGCCTGACAGGCCCGGCGGTCGCCATGCGCATGTCCGCGGACGGGAAATCGCTTTGGGTGCTACAGCCTCGCGCCCTGGTGCGGCTGGAAGGCAGCCGGTTGCGGACCGTCGCATCGGTCGCGCTACCGGCAATGGCGGGAGATTTCGACCTGAGCGGCGATGGCCGGGCAGCGGTGTCCTTTGCCCGGGAGCGCCGGTTGGCGCTGGTGCGGTTGGGTTCGGGCGCCATCGAGCACCTGATCGATGTGGGATGCGAGCCGTCCCTGGTGCGATTTCAGGGCGACGCCAAGCAGGTGCTGGCGGGTAGCCGCGCCGACCGCAGCCTGACGATTTTCGATACGGCCAGCGGGCAGACGGCGGTGCGGCTCCCGCTGCCCGTGGAGCCCACGAATTGCTGCTTCAATGCCGACGGCGGCCAGATGTTTCTCACGGGTCCGGGCATGGATGCGGTGGTGATCGTATTTCCGTATCAGACCGAAGTAGGCGAGACGATTCTGGCCGGGCGGATGCCTGATGGCATGGCGGTCTCCGCGACACCTCAGTATCTGTTCGTGGCGAATCCCCAAACGGGCAGCGTGACAGTGCTCGATATCGACACCCGCAAGCTGGTGGCGGCAATTACGGTGGGCCAGGAACCGCGGCACATTGTGATTACGCCTGACAATCGCTATGCGCTGGTTCTGAACTGGCGGTCCGGCAACATGGCGGTGATCCGGCTTGCGGCGTTTACCGAGCGCCGGCACCGGACGGATCCAGTGCCTCTTTTCACCATGGTGCCGACAGGCGCCCAACCGGTGGCGGCGGCGGTCGTCGAGTTAGCGTGAGGCCGCGCAGAATTGTGGGGCGGGCTGTCCAGCCCGCAGCCGGCTTTCAGCCGGCTTCCTGGCACGAAGTTGGCCGTTATAAAAGAGTCATAAACAATCCATTAGTAAGTGCGGAACAATTCCCTGATACCTTCCTTAGACCGATCTTATAGGTTCCTAACCCTCTTCCAGTTAGCATGTAGCCATGATCGTCATGAAATTCGGCGGCTCCTCGTTAGAGTCCGCCAACGCTATCCTGCGAGCAGGATCTCTCGTGCAGGAACAATTGCATAGAAAACCCGTGGTGGTGGTCTCAGCCATGGGCAAGACCACCGACCTGCTGCTGGACGCCGCCCGTTACGCCGCGCGCGGCAACTCCTACTCCGCGGGACGGCAGATCGAAGCGCTGCGCCGCTCGCACTTCCACGAAACCCGCGAAGCCTTGGGCCAGCGCGCGGAGCCCTTTCTACGCGACAGCATCGCGCCCCTGCTGCGCGATCTGCAAGTCCTGCTGGTGGAATTAAGCGAAGGACGCACGTTCACGCCGGAGATCCAGGACCAGGTGCTTAGCTTCGGCGAGCGCCTTTCCAGCCTGATTGTGGCCGAAGCCTTCCGCCACATGGGCTTGCCTGCCGCGCAGGTGGACGCGCGCAAAGTCATCGTCACCAACGGCGAATTCACGCGCGCCACGCCGTGGTATTGGGATACTTACGCACGCTTGCGCCGCACCGTGGGTCTGCTGGCGCGCGACCGCGTGGTGGTGATGGGCGGATTCATGGGAGCCACTCGCGAGGGCGTCACCACCACACTCGGACGGGGCGGATCGGACTTGACGGCTGCGCTGGTTGGCGCGGGAATTTCGGCGGACGAGATCCAGGTATGGACCGACGTGGATGGCATGCTAAGCTGCGATCCGCGAACGCTTTCCGGCGGCTTTCGGATCCGGGAAATCTCGTACCAGGAGGCGCAGGAAATGGCCCGTTTCGGCGCCCAGGTGTTACAACCGGCTTCGATAGCGCCCGCATTGCGGCAGAGGATACCGATCGTCATCCGCAATTCGCGCCGTCCGGAAGTGGAAGGCACGCGCGTGGTATCGAACGTCCAGACCGCGCCGGGAATCGTGAAATGCGTGACCTCGAAGGCGGGGATGGCGGTGGTGCATTTGCGAGTCGCGAACCCTGGAACGTTGTCAAGCATCACCGACGGTTTGGCTGAACTGTTCGCTCAGGAACACATTTCGGTGGATCCGATTCAGGCCCGGGAGCAAGGCATCTCCTTCGCCGTGGAGAACTGGCGCGGCCTTTCCGCGGTTCTGCGCAAGGTCGACGAGAGTGTCGATATCACGGTGGAAGAGGATCGTGCCGCGATCTGGCTGGTCGGCGGGGGCATTGGCGCGTCGGCGCTGGCGCGCGCTTCGATCGCGCTGCGAAATATCGACGTCCGGCTCACGTCGCAGGGATCGTCGTCGCTCAGCCTGGGCTTCGCCATCCGCGAGGCGGATCTGCAGCCCGCCATGGAGGCGCTGCACCGCGAGTTTTTCGCCGCGCCGGATCGGGATGTGTTCGCGGTGCCCGAATTGGCGCCATCGCGCGCCGGCCAGTTCACGCCCGCAACCGACCGCATCCGCCTCTCAAATCGTGGACCGGCGTGGCGCACGCTTTAGCGACGCCGCCGGCCTTGCCGGTTTGAACAAAGGTGTGACCCCGCGTGGGGCACCGTCGAAAACCCACCCGGGCCAAGATTGGCCACTACTCTTGGTTTTCATCATCTTTGCGGCTCCGAAAAACAACCGCTAACTTATTTGAGCGGCAATGGGGCCTCGGATGTGCGTGCCGCGGCGGACTTCTTCAGTCCGCCGCCTACGTTTGCGCTGGGGGCGTAGAACTCTCATCCTGCTGGTCTTCGTCATCGGAAGGCGGCTCGGTCAGATGGTAATAGTAGGTGATGGCGCCCGCCGCTAGCGCCAGCGCAAGGATAATGGAGATCCATTTCAGCGTGCGGGAATTCCATGCGCGCGGGCCGGAGACCGCGGCGCTGGTGGCTTTAACGGCGGCAAACGAGAGCCCCACTCCCAGCGAAAGCTTCCAATACCACGCCATCAGATCGAGATGGTACTGCCCCCCGACCTGGCTCCACAGCGTGTACGTGGCAATGACGGCGATGAGGAATTCGATCGCGTAGAAGAGGCGGAGCACCTTACTAGGGTATCCTGAAACAGATGCCCGCGCCGCTACTCTCCGTGATGGGCGCCGGCAAGTCGTTCGGCGCAGCGCCCCTGTTTTCCAACATTTCCATCCACATTTCCGAAGGGGAGCGCCTGGGCTTGATCGGGCCGAACGGATCGGGAAAGTCGACTCTTCTGAAAATCATGGCCGGTATCCTGGAGCCGGATACGGGCACGCGCACCCTGCGCAAGCTGACCCGCATCGCGTTCGTGCCGCAGGAGCCGGAATTCGCAGCGGGGATCGCCGCTGGCAAGGTGCTGGAAGAGGCTATTCCGGGGCACGGCATGGACGAAACCGAGCGCGCGGCGGCGGTCAGTGTGACGCTGGGAAAGGCGGGTTTTGCCGACGGAAGTGCCGCGGTGGAATCCCTGTCCGGTGGATGGAAGCGGCGGCTTTCGATCGCGCGGGCATTGATCGGGAATCCCGATGTGCTTCTGCTCGACGAACCTACCAATCATCTGGATCTGGAAGGAATCCTTTGGCTGGAACGGCTGCTGGCAGGCGCGCCGTTCGCCGCCGTGGTGGTGAGCCACGACCGCTATTTCCTGGAAAATGCGGCCACCGAAGTCGCGGAGATCAACCGCGCCTATCCGGACGGCATGTTCCGCGCCGAGGGCTCTTACGCGGATTTCCTGGAAAAACGCGAAGCCTTCCTGGAAGCCCAATCCGAGCAGCAGGCCGCGCTGGCCAACCGTGTGCGCCGCGAGGTGGAATGGCTGCGGCGCGGTCCGAAGGCGCGCACCGGAAAATCGAAGGCGCGTATCGACGCGGCGCACGAGCTGATCGGTGAATTGGCGGAAGTCTCGTCGCGCAACGCAAAGGCCGCCACGCGCATCGACTTTACGGCTTCCGGGCGCAAGACCCGCAAGTTGATCCGCGCCGAGTCCATCTCAAAGTCTCTGGGCGGGCGGCAGTTGTTTCAAGACCTGAGCTTCTCGCTCGCGCCGGGCATGCGGTTGGGTCTCGCGGGACCCAATGGCAGCGGCAAGACCACACTGTTGCGCGTGCTGAAGGGCGAGTTGGAAGCGGATACGGGAACCATCGAGCGCGCCGACGGGCTGCGCGTGGTGTATTTCGATCAGGGGCGCGAACAGCTCGATCCGGCCGCGCCGCTGCGGGAGGGCCTCGGAGCGCACGGCGATAGCGTGATCTATCGCGACCGCACCATCCACATCGCGGGATGGGCCAAGCGCTTCCTTTTCCGCGCGGATCAACTGGACACGCCCGTGGGCCGGTTCTCGGGCGGGGAGCGCGCGCGCATCGTCATTGCGCGTCTGATGCTGCAGGAGGCGGACTTGCTCCTGCTGGACGAGCCGACCAACGACCTGGACATCCCCACGCTCGAAGTTCTGGAGGAGAGCCTGACCGATTTTCCGGGCGCCCTGGTGCTGGTAACACACGATCGCTACATGCTGGATCGCGTATCGACCGTCGTGCTGGGACTGAATGGCGAGGGCGGCGCGGAAGTGTTCGCGGATTATTCGCAATGGGAGCAGGCGCGCGTGGTGAAACCGGTGCGCGCGGAGAAGGAGCCGGCGGCGCCGCGGCCGGCGGCCTCCGCGCCCAAAAAGAAATTGGCGTATCTGGAGGCCCGCGAATGGGACCGGATGGAACAGCGGATCATGGAGGCAGAGCAAGCCCTGGAGGCTGCGCGTGGGGCCATGCAGGCGCCCGAGGTCGTTTCGGACGGCGTCGCCTTGCAGCAGCGATACGCGGAGATGCAGGCAGCCGAGGCCGAGGTGGAGAAGCTTTATGCGCGCTGGGCGGAACTCGAAGACAAGTTGCAATAGTGGGGACTGTAAGCTTTTGCTTGTGGGGCGGGCAATCATGCCCGCGGCCGCCTTTCAGGCGGCCAGGCCGGCTGGAAAGCCGGTTGCGGCCAAGATTGGCCGCCCTCCAATTGAGTTTTCATCGGCCGCCTGCCGCCGGCTAGCGGCACTGGCGATGCTTTCAACAGTGATTTCGGCAGCCATCTACGCGCAGCCATACGACATGGTGCTGGCGCACGGACGCGTTATCGATCCAGCCTCCGGCCTCGACGCCGTGCGGTACGTGGGAATTCGCGGCGGCAAAATCGCCGCGATCTCGGAGTCTCCCCTGGCCGGTGTCACGGTCCTGGATGTTTCAGGTTTGGTGGTGGCGCCCGGATTCATCGATCTGCATTCGCATGGACAGACTCCCGAGAACTACCGTTTCAAAGCGCGGGACGGCGTGACCACCGCGCTCGAAATGGAGGTGGGCGTCTCGCCGGTTCCGGAATGGTACCGGGCGCGCGAAGGCCGGTCGCCGATTAATTTCGGCGCAACCTCCGGTCATCTTCCGGCCCGCATGGCGGTGACCCACGATACCGGCACGCTGGTACCGCGGGACACCGCGAAACGCGCCTCCACTCCCGACGAACGCCGCCAGACTTTCGACCTCGTGCGCCGCGGCTTGGACGACGGAGGGTTGGGAATCGGCATGGGCATCGCTTACCTGCCGCTGGCAACCCGCGCGGAAATCCTGGAGCTATTCGGACTGGCGGCCCAGCGCAAGACGGCGGTTTACGTTCACATGCGGAACGGAGGGCCCGTGGAGCCGGGCGTGATCGATGCGCTGCAGGAAGTCATCGCCGACGCGGCGGTCACCGGCGCGTCACTGCACGTGGTCCACATTACGAGCATGGGCTTGCGGGAAACGTCGCTCTGCCTGCAAATGATCCGGGGCGCGCGCGCCCGCGGGCTGGATGTGACCACCGAGATGTATCCCTACACGGCGGGGATGACGGATATCGGCTCGGCCATATTCGACGAAGGCTGGCAGGCGAAACAGGGCGGGATCGGCTTCGGCGATTTGCAGTGGGCGCTGACGGGCGAGCGGCTGACGGCCGATTCGTTCGCCCGCTTTCGCCGGCAGGGCGGCATGGTAGCGGTGCATTCGATTCCGGAAGAAGTGGTGCGGATGGCGATCGCCGATCCGCTCACCATGATTGCAAGCGACGGCATCCTGGAAAACGGCAAGGGTCATCCGCGCGCCGCCGGAACCTACGCGCGGGTACTGGGACGCTACGTGCGCGAGGAACACGCGCTTACCCTGATGGACGCGCTACGCAAGATGACGGCAATGCCGGCGGATCGGCTGGGCATCCAAAGCAAAGGACGCATCGCCGTGGGAGCCGACGCCGACATCACGGTCTTCGATGCCGCGCGCGTCGTGGATCGGGCGACCTTCGAGAATCCGGCGCAGTATTCGGAAGGCATTCCGTATGTGCTGGTAAATGGGATCCTGGTGGTGAAGGGAGGAGAACTGGTGGAGGGTGTGCAGCCAGGCCGCCCCGTACGTCGTTAAAACGAAAACGCACCGGAGGGCGGCCAATCCTGGCCGCAGCCGGCTTTCCAGCCGGCTTGGCCGCCTGAAAAGGCGGCTGCGGGCATGATTGCCCGCCCCACCACCCGGTTTCCTCTGCCATCACACCAGCACGGTGAACGCCGTCTCCGTCCGCGTCACAGGACGGTACAGCGTGTCGCGCTCCACCGGATCGCGGCCCGCCTTGCGGATCAACTGCAGCAATTCGCCGCGCCGCAGGCCCTGGGTGGTCGTGGCTCCCGCGTCGTGGTAAATCTTTTCCTCCACTACGGTGCCGTCGATATCGTCCGCCCCGAACCGCAGCGCGATTTGCGCGATGCGCGGCGTCATCATGATCCAGTAGGCCTTGATGTGCGGAATGTTGTCGAGCATCAGCCGCGCCACCGCAATATTCTTGATATCCGCGAATCCGGTGGTCTTCGGGATGTGCTGCAGCGGCGTATTGTCGGGATGGAAAGCGAGCGGAATAAAAGTGACGAATCCGCCGGTTTCATCCTGCAGCGCGCGCAGCTTCACCAGATGGTCCGCGCGGTCTTCGGCGTTCTCGATGTGGCCGTAGAGCATGGTGCAGTTGGAGTGCAGACCCAGTTCGTGCGCGATGCGTGCGGTTTCGATCCACTGCTCGCCGGTGATCTTGTGGTCGCAAATGATACGCCGTACGCGGTCGCAGAAGATCTCCGCGCCGCCGCCCGGCAGCGAATCCATGCCCGCGTCGCGCAGGCGCTCCAGAACTTCCCGCACAGAAATCTTGCCGCGCTGGGCCAGGTAGGCCACCTCCACCATCGTGAACGCTTTGAGGTGCACCTGCGGGAAGCGGATCTTCAGCCC
>JBEKIM010000275.1:0-9458 GCA_050011755.1 Bryobacteraceae bacterium
CAATCGTGTCGATGCCGATGGTGACATCCGGGTCCACCGTCACCGTTTCGGGCTTTTCGACCGTCACACCGCCCAACATCAGTTCCCGCACTTTGCGCTGGCGAAGCAGCCGGTCCACCACCGCCAGTTCTTCACGATCGTTGATGCCCAGCACCTCGCGCGCATCGTCGATGCGGAAAGCGGCGATCTCGTGTCCGGCCCGCCGCAGGATCTCGACCATGTCGGTCAAATAGTATTCGTGCGCGGGATTGTCCGGCCGCAATTCCTGGATGTGGCGCCAGAATGGCTCGGCCCGATAGCAGTACAGCCCCATATTGGCCTCCCGGATGGCCAGTTGTTCGGGCGTGCCGGCGCGCTGCTCCACCACACCCGTCACGCGGCCGTTTGCGTCGCGCAGCACACGTCCGTAGCCCGTGGGGTCCGGCATCATGGCGGTAAGAATTGCGCCTGCCGCGCCCGAGGATTCCTGCGCCGCCACCAGGCCCTCCAACGTGCCCGGACGCACCAGCGGGCAGTCGCCATAAAGCACCACCAGCCGTCCATCCAGCGGCGACAGCCGGTCTGCCGCGACCATCAGCGCGTGGCCCGTACCCTTTTGTTCGCCTTGCTCGATGAAACCGAATCCCCCGCCGATGCCCGCCGCCGCAACCGCTGCCCGCACTTCCGCGGCTTGATGCCCCACCACCACGAAGATCCGCTCCGGCGGCGCCAGCGCCAACGCGGTGCGCAGCACGTGCTCGATCAGGAACCTGCCGCCGGCCCGGTGCAGCACCTTGGCTTTGCGCGATTTCATGCGGGTGCCCAGCCCCGCCGCGAGAACCACTACCGTCAGAGGCGTTTCCACTATTTCCTCCCGCTGGCGCGCAGCTTTTGCCGCCGGCCCTCCTGCGCCAACCGCACGGCCAGCGCGGCGGTCTGCTCCGGATCGTGGCGCACCTTCCTCGATTCCTGCAGCAGCAGCTTGCCGCTCACCACCTTCACTCCCATTTTGGAAATCCGGTCCAGGTCGTTTTCCACCGGTAGCGCCTGCTGCCGCTCATAGCGCTTGCGCACCGCCATCTGAATCGGCGCGACGTTGACGATCGCGTAGTCGATCAAACTCCCGCCGGCGTGCTTGTGAATGGCCCGGATATGGTCCGACGCGCTGAAATTTACGGTCTCGCCAGGCTGCCACATCAGGTTCACAACATACGCTTTAATGGCCGGCGAGCGCCGGATGGCCGCCGAGATACCCTCCACCAGCAGGTTCGGAATCACGCTGGTGAACAGAGAGCCCGGCCCTAACGTAATCAGGTCTGCCTGTGCGATCGCCGCCAGCGTATCCAGCATGGGCTTCACTTTCCGGGGACGCAGCCGCACCGTCCGAATCGGCCGGCGGCTCTTGCTGATCTTGGTTTCGCCGATCACGTGCGTGCCGTCCGTGAGCGTCGCTTCCAGCGCCACGTTGGCGGCCGTTGCCGGATAGATCCGCCCCTTGATCTTGAGCACCTCCGAAGAAGCCTTCACCGCCTCCGGAAAGTCTCCCATGAGTTGGGTCAGGGCCGTCAGGAAAAGATTGCCGAAGCTGTGGCCTTTCAGTCCCAATCCCGCCTGAAAGCGATGTTGGAACAGGCGCGAGAGCAGCGCTTCGTCTTCGGAAAGCGCCACCATGCAATTGCGGATGTCGCCCGGCGGCAACACGTCGAATTCCCGCCGCAGCCGGCCCGAACTGCCGCCATCGTCGGTCACGGTAACGACCGCCGTGATGTCCATGGGCGCGCCGCGCGGCGGCCTGGAATAATATTTCAATCCCTGGAGCAGCGCGGAAAGGCCCGTGCCTCCGCCGATAGCGACGACGCGCAAAGGTGCGGAGCTAGGCATCTTGTCGTACAGCCAGTCCTGGCTCTGTGCGGGCCTTCGGCTGGCCCTCAGCTATTCCGGTCCGGATAGAGCAGCCGCGGGTACCCCGGGTGTCCTGCCATCCCGGCGAAATCGGGGTCCTGGCGGGCAGCCAACCGGTTACGAGGTTGCAAATCGATCGCACGTTTCAGGTTCTCATAAGCGGAGTGCAAATCTCCACTCAGGCTCTGGCAGGCGGCCAGCGCGTACAGCACATGATCGGCCGTGGGGTTCCCTTCGAGAGCGGCGCGCAAGTGCTGTTGCGCCGAAGCGAGATCCCTGGAGTTGATCAGTGTGATCGCGTAATTGTAGTGCTCTTCCGGCGTGTTCAATACCGGACCGGCGGATTCCAGGCGCCGCTCGCACATGCGCGCATGCAGCCCCGCGCGATGCGCCACGGCGCGATCCGGTCCGCGCGCCGTCTCTAAAAAGAATTCCCTCGCCTCCTGGAACTGGCGCGCATGAAACCTGCGCATGCCCTCCTCGAACATCTCCATCTGGGTCGGACCCGCGGAATGCGGCGGCATGGCCGGATTCGCCCTTGCACCCGGCGCGCGCCCCGCCAGGCCGTTCTTTCCATCCTGGGCCGCGGAAACCTCCGGGACACTGCGCTTGTCGGCACTCTTCGGCATCTCTGTCTTCTTCTTCACGGGCATGGCCTGATCCAACGTCCTGGCAGCTTGGTCAGTAAGCTCTTATATCAGACCTGTTGATCGCATGCAAGGGGTAGCTTGCCGGCATTAGCCCAACACCCGTCCCGCGATTATCGGACACTGCGCACGCGGCGTTATACTCAGTGTCGATGAAGCGGGTCCCTCTATTCCTTATATCGGTGTGTGCCTTTGCGGCGGCTCCCACCACCAGCATCAAAGTGGATCAGGCCGGTTACCTGTCTCACTCCTCCAAGCTGGCGATGGTGGTGTCCTCCCTGGCCAAGGAGTTCTCCGTGCGCCGCGCCGCCAACGATTCCGTGGCCTTTCGCGGCAAGCTGCTCGAGCCCGTTACCGACGCCGATTCCGGCGATCTGATCCAGATCGCGGACTTCACGCGGCTGGAGAAGCCCGGCACGTATTATCTGGAAGTGCCGGGCGCCGGACGCAGTTGGAACTTCAGTATTGGTCCGGATGTCTTCGCGCGCGCGTTTTACCTGGCCATGCGGTCGTATTACGGCCAACGCTGCGGCACCGCGGTGGATCTTGGGCCCGATTTTCCCGGTTACAAGCACGCCGCCTGTCACTTGGAAGGCGCATACCATTCTTCCTCGGGGAAGACCGGACCGCATGTGTCCGCCAAAGGCTGGCACGATGCCGGCGATTACGGCCGCTATGTCGTCAACTCCGGCATCACCACCGGAACCCTGCTCTGGACCTGGGAAATCTACAGCAACCGCCTGAAGCAGGTGAAGCTGAATATCCCCGAATCGGGTAACGGCACGCCCGATATCCTCAACGAAATCCGCTGGAACCTGGACTGGATGCTTTCCATGCAGGACGAAGACGGCGGCGTCTGGCACAAACAGACCAGCGAGCATTTCTGCGATTTCATCATGCCCGAGAAAGACACGTTGATCAGCTACGTCGTCGGCACGGGGAAGGAACCGTATAAGAGTTCCTGCGCTACCGGCGATTTCGCCGCCGTGACGGCCATCGCCGCGCGTGTCTACCGGCCGTTCGATGCCGCGTACGCGGACCGGTGTCTGCGCGCCGCGCGGCAGGCCTTCGCCTGGCTCGAGAAGAACCCCGATGTGATCTTTAGTAATCCTCCCGGCGTCTCTACCGGAGATTATGGCGACAGCTCCTGCGCCGACGAGCAATTGTGGGCGGCCGCCGAATTGTCGCGCACCACAGGCGAAGAGCCCTATGAACGTTATTTTCTGGACCATTTCGGCAAGCTCCGCAGGACCCTGAAGCCCAACGGACCGCCGGATTGGGGAAACGTCGCGCCCATGGCGCTGTGGACCTATGCGCTCGGGCACGGCCGGAATTCCGCGGCCGTCGCGGCCATCACGCAGGATTCCGTGACCGCGGCCCAGCAGATCGCCGATCGCGCAGCCAGGCATCCCTACCGCATCAGCCTCACTCCCGCGGATTATATCTGGGGATCGAACGGCGTGGCCGCCAACTACAGCTTACAGCTTCTGGTGGCCAATGCCCTGCGGCCGAATCCGCGTTTTGTCGAGACCGCGCTCGACAACTTGCATTACCTGTTGGGCCGGAACACCTTCTCGCTTTCCTGGGTCACGCAGGTCGGCGAGAATCCCTTCCATCACCCGCACCATCGTCCCAGCGCGGGCTTGGGTCTTCCCGAGCCATGGCCCGGCTTGCTCTCGGGTGGTCCAAATCGCGGGCGCCAGGATGCCGCCATGCAGAAGCTGCCAAACGGCCCTCCGGCCAAAATGTACCTCGATGAGCAGGGTTCCTACGCGAGCAACGAAATCGCCATCAACTGGAACGCGCCGCTGGTTTTTGTGCTGGCGGCCGCTCTGGGCGGCAACTAATATTACCGTGGCGCACGCTTTTAGCGTGCCGGCGGGACTCTTAAGTCCCGCTTTTGGGCTGTCGTCGAATCTCCGGATCACTCGCCGAATACGACGCGCAGCGCCACTCCCATCAGAATCGCCCCTCCCGCCAGGGCCATCCAAGGCGCCATCCCGAAAGGTTCCAGCATCCCTCGAATGCCCGGCCAGTTCGCCGTGCACAGCGCAATCATTCCAATCACCGCGGCCGCCAGCGACGCCCATTGCGCGATGGCCGTGGGACGCAGGGCCCGTGCCTGCGCCGCCTGCCTCTCCAATAGACGCGCCTTCCACCAGATCGCCGCGGGATCCGGCAGCGCGTCGCCGCCGCGTGTAGGGTCTGCCAGGCGGCTCATCCAGACCGCGGCTTCAGGCTCGTTCATGGCTGCACCTCGCTAAGACCATTCTGCCTCAGAATCCGCTCCAGGTTCCGCCGCGCGCGGAAAAGCAGGACGCGGACGCTCTTTTCGTTCAAATCCAGCGTGCCGGCGATTTCTTCGTGCGCGTACCCTTCCACGTAGGCCAGCCACAGCAGCGCGCGCTCCCGAGGTTTCAGCTTCTGGAAGCAGCGCGATACATCGCCGGTCCCCGCGGCCGGCGCCTCCTCCTCGCGCAAGCGGAACGTCAGCGACCATAGCCGTTCCCGCCGCTGTTTGCGCCAACGGTCGTAGATCGCGGCCGTCGCCGTCTTGTAAAGATAGGCCTTCATGGCCGCGCGATCGCTCGCTGCCGGCATGGCGCGCAGGAAGCGGAGGTAGGTCTCCTGCAGTAGATCGTCCGCCGCTTCCCCGTCGCACGAGACGCGCCGGATGTATCCCCGCAAAGCCTGGGCCGTTTCGTGATAGAACACCGAGAACTCGTGCTGGTCCATCGGCGCGTCACTGTGGTGTATTGCCGGTGCGCTGCGCCAGTCCCAGGGCCTTCGTCAAGCGGTGGGAAATCCCGGCGGAAAGCAGGAACCCAACCCCCAGACACATCAGGATCACTCCAATAACCAGCAGCGGATTGTCTCTCGAATCGCGATAATACCAGTTCAGGAACAGGAGGCCCGTCGCCACAATCACCAGGATGATCCCGCGATGCGTCGAGCGTAGAATGCCGTTCGTCGGCTCCTCCCGATCGCTGGAGATGCCGTCCACGAACTGCGCCCCGCTGGGCGTCTGCAGAAACTCCACCACCTCGTGCGCCGAGCTGAATTTATCCAGCAGCCGGGTGTGCAGTTCCACCTGCGCTTTCAGCCTCCGCTGCCGCTTGGCCGCATCGGCCGCCAGATAGATCACCCACCCCGCCGTCGCCAACGCCGCCAGCAGCACCAGCATGACGGCGATATCTTTTCCTTCCATTTCAAATCCTCCTCGTCTGCTAAAACGGTGAGGTCTTCTTGGGGTTAACAGGCGGCGGCGCGTATTTGAAATATAGTGCCACGTTCACGATGTGGGTCTTATCGTCGATCTTCGTCTCGGCATGGGTTTCGCCCAGATTGTCGAATATGCCTTCCTCATGCACGTGGCGCAGGAAATAATCCGGGTATTCCGGGTTGAACGGCGTGCCTTCCTGGTGCGTCCACATTTTCCGGATGGCAGCCTCGCCGTTCAGGTCCAGCCCTTCGATGCGCAGCTTTCCGAAAAGGAATTGCGGGCCTTCGTCGATATGCATCGTCAGGTCGACGGTCTTCTTGGCATCGTCGATCTGGCGCGCGATTTGTACGTCGTTCCGCATGTAACCCTCGTGCGCCAGCACCTTCCTGATACGGTCCACGCCCTTGCCGATTTCATCGAAATCGGCCAGGTCGCCGCTCTTGAATTTTCCCGTCTTCAATAGCCGCGCCGCCTCGAAATGGGGCGCGCCCTCGATCTTCACGCGGCCCAGGTCATAGGTCCCGCCCTCGTCCAGCGTCACCTTGACGGCCAGGCCCTGAACGTCCGTGGCCTTCTCGACCGTAATCCTGGTGAATGCCACGCGCACGCGGCCGCGTGCATCGTACAGCGGACGAATGCTGGAATCCAGGCACTGGCGGAAAGACTCTTCTTTGTACGGCAGGCCCACTGCCACCTCGGCAATGGTGTTCTGCAGTTTGCTGGCCGGGATCGCCTGGTTGCCTTCAAACGCCACCTCCGCCACGGCCGGGTCGGAACGCGCCGGCCGGAACAGGATGGTGAACTCTCCGGGCCCCGACGGCGTCACTTTCGCGATCACGGTGTCCTTGCTGTCGTGCGCCGTGATGTATTCCTGCACCCATTGCCTGTACCGCTCCAGCACGGCTTTGGTGGCCGCCAGCCGCGGCGCGAAGAGCGGATCCTTGCCGCGCAGGTACGCCGTAAGATCTTTGTCCGGTACTCCCAGGTCGTCGAACCGGATCGGATAGGCGGGCTGCGCTTCCACCACCTGGAACGACGCCGCATAGCCGTGCTGGTCGCCGCCCGGCGCGAACTTGTACCCCACCGTTTCGAACATGCCCGTGGCCACCAGCCGGTCGCGCGCGGCTTCGAAATCCGGCTTGCCCGCCATCTGCCCAACCTTCAATCCCGCCACCGCCAGGATTTGCGCCGCGGTGTAGTTGTGGCTTCCTTCCACCTTCAGGCTCTCCACAGGCCACTGGTGGGGCTGCCCGGTCTGCGTGGTCGTTTTCTTGGCGCGGCTGGCCTGTGCGAACGCGGCCGGAATCCCCGCGCCCCATCCGCACATCAGTAAAATGAAAAGCCAAATCATGTCTTCCTTCATTGTGGCGTATGCGAGCGAGCCTCGCCCCGCGATGTAGAATGGAAAAAGTGTCCTACGATCTGATCGTTATCGGCAGCGGCCCCGGTGGATATTCGGCCGCCATTCGCGCCGGCCAGTACGGCCTGAAAACCGCACTTATCGAGAAACAGCCCCGACTAGGTGGGACGTGCCTGCTGGTCGGATGCGTTCCAACAAAGGCCCTGCTGCATACGGCCGATGTCTGGGATCACTTCATGAATCCCGAGGCCGACGGCATCCAGTGCCAGAACCCCGTCCTCGACTACCCGAAGGTCATCGACAAGAAGAACCGCATCGTCAACAAGCATTCCAAGGGCGTCGAGTTCCTGCTGAAGAAGAACAAGGTCGAGTGGATCAAGGGCTACGCCACCCTGAAAGGCGGCGGGCGCATCGAAGTCGCAGGCGCGGATGGCACCCAAACCCTGGAAGCGCGTAACATCATTATCGCCACCGGTTCCGAGGCGCGCATGCTCCCCGGCCTCCAGCCGGATGCCGGCCTGATCCTGACCAACGTTGAGATCCTGAACCTCACCGCCGTGCCTAAATCCTTAGCTATCATCGGCGCGGGGGCCGTCGGCGTGGAATTTGCCTCCATTTTCAACCGCTTCGGGACGGATGTCGCGGTCTTTGAAATGCTCCCCCGCGTCGTCCCGGTGGAAGACGAAGAGATCTCCAAGGAACTGGACCGCGCCTTCCGCAAGGCCGGCATCCGCGTGGAAACCGGCGCCAAAGTGGAGAACGTGCGCAAGGGTGGCAAGGGCATCCAGATGACGGCCACCCTCGCCGGCGGCAAAACCGAAGAAATCGAAGCGGAGAAACTGCTGGTCGCGGTGGGCCGCAAGCCCAACACCGAAAAAATCGGCCTGGAAAATACCCGCGTGGAACTCGACCGCGGCTTCATCAAGGTGAATCCGTACCAGCAGACCGGCGAACCAGGGGTCTACGCCATCGGCGACGTGGTGGCCGGTACCCCTCAACTGGCGCACGTGGCCACCATGGAGGGCATGGTAGCCGTCGCGCATGCCGCCGGGAAACCGGCGACCCCCATCCATCGCAATCGCATCCCCGGCTGCACTTATACCGAGCCGGGCATCGGTAGCGTGGGGCTCACCGAGGCGCAGGCCCGCGCGCAAGGCTACCAGGTAAAAATCGGGAAGTTTCCGTTCGCGGGCAACAGCCGCGCCAGCATCCTCGATAGCCACGGCGGATTCATCAAGGTGGTCACCGACGAGAAGATCGGCGAAATCCTGGGCGTGCACATCATCGGCCCGGATGCTTTCGAGTTGATCGCCGAGTCGGTGGCCGCCATGGAAGCGGAGGCCACGGTGGAAACCATGATGCACACCATCCATCCCCACCCCACGCTTTCCGAGGTCACGGGCGAAGCCTTCAACGCCGTTTACGGTCTGGCCATCAATGCTTAAGTGCCAGTGGCAGGAACCGGGCCGCGTGGAGTACGGTGCCGCATTTGCATGGCAGCAGCGCCTGGTCGAGCAGCGAAAGTCCGGCGCCATCCCCGACCAGCTCATCCTGCTGGAGCATCCCCACACCATCACCATGGGCCGCAACGGTCACATGGAAAATCTCCTGGCCGGCCAGGAAATCCTGACCCGCGCCGGCATCGCCTTCCATCCCACGGACCGCGGCGGCGACGTCACCTACCACGGGCCGGGGCAAATCGTGGGTTATCCCATCCTCGATCTGCGCGAATGGAAGCGCGATGTGGGTGCCTACGTGCGGGCCATCGAGCAGGTCATGATCGATACCCTGGCGGATTTCGGCATCCAGGGCGGCCGCATTCCGAAGTGTACCGGCGTCTGGGTGGATGGGGCTAAAATCGGCGCGATCGGGGTGCACATCAGCCGATGGGTGACATCGCACGGTTTCGCGCTGAATGTCTCCACCGGCATGCGCTATTTCCAGTACATTGTTCCTTGCGGTATTTCGAAGCCCGTGACCTCCATGGCGCAATTGGGATGCGCCGCTTCGTGGACCGAGGTGGCCGGGCGTCTGGCAACGCACTTCGGCCGCGTATTTGATCGCGAGATAGAGAGGATTTCACATGACAGACGTAGTAATGCCCCAGATGGGCGAGAGTATCGTGGAAGGGACGCTGACCAAGTGGCTGAAGAAGCCCGGCGACCGTGTGGAGAGGGACGAGCCGCTCTTCGAGATTTCGACGGACAAAGTGGATACGGAGATTCCGTCCCCCGCCGCCGGGACGCTCTCGGAAGTGCTGGTTGAAGAGGGCAAGACAGTCGGCATAGCCACGGTAGTCGCGCGCATCGACGAAGCGGGTGGACCTGCCGCTGCCGCGCCCGCCCAG
>JBEKIM010000276.1:0-9405 GCA_050011755.1 Bryobacteraceae bacterium
ACCGGCTGTGGCAAGTCCAAACTCAGCGATGCCATCAGTTTGGTGCTCGGCGAACAAACCGCGAAGAGTCTGCGCGGCGCCCCCATGGAGGATGTCATATTAGCGGGCACCCCCGACCGTAATCCCCAGGGACAGGCGGCCGTCACCATGACCCTGGTGGATCCCATGCTTTACCAGGAAGCGCAGGAAGCCGCCGCATCCATGGCCGGTGGCGTAGCCGGAAGTAATGGCCATAACCCGCATCCGAACGCCGGGCCGATCCCCATCACCGCCCACCAGGGCAAGAATGGCGAGATCACCATCACCCGCCGCCTCTTCCGCTCCGGTGAGAGCGAGTACCTGATCAACGGCCATACCGCTCGCCTGCGCGACATCCAGGAGATATTTATGGGCACCGGCCTTGGGCCGGAAAGCTACGCCATCATCGAGCAAGGGCGCATCGGCCAGATCCTCAGCTCAAAGCCGCAGGACCGCCGCTCGGTCATAGAAGAAGCCGCGGGCATCACCAAGTACAAGACCCGCAAGCGGCTGGCGGAAGCCAAGCTCGAAAGCGCCAAGCAGAATCTGGCGCGCGTTTTCGACATCCTGGAAGAAGTCACCCGGCAGGCGAATTCGCTCAAGCGGCAAGCTGCCAAGGCAAAACGCTACGGCGAACTCAAGATAGACATGGATGGCCGCCTGCGCGTGGCGCTCTCGGGCAAGTTTCGCATGCTGGAGCGGGAAGCCGCCAAATCCGCGCTCGATTTGAACCTGGCTTCCGCCGATCTGCGCGGCCTTTCCGAGCAGGTCGCCGCCAAAGAACTGGCCCACACCGAACTGCAGGGCCAATCCTACCAGACCGAACAGCAGCTCACCGAACAGCGCCGCGAATTGGCGGAGTGCAAAGTGGCTACGGAGCGCACCCGCGGCAAGCTGGAATCGCAGGTGAAGGAAAGTGGCGCCATCGAACAGCGCATCGGCCAGGCGGAGCGCGAGTCGCAGGAATTGGAAGTCCGGCTGGGACGTATTGCCGCGGATCTGGACGCGCACCAGCAGCAGGTGGCCGCGCACGATCAGCAGATCGGCCAATCGCGCGCGCGCATGCTGGAGAAAAACCGCCTGCGCGAGGAGTTGCAGGCCACCGTCCGGGAGCGCGAGAAAGCCATCGAGGCCAGCCGCACCGCCGTCCTGCGGCTCCTGGGTGAGGTCTCCACGCTGCGCAACCAGCTCGCGCAGATGAACGAATACCTGGCGGGCATCGAGCGCGAAACCGCGCGGGTGCAGAAGGATGAACAGACTTCCGCCGCCGAACTGGAGCGCCTGGGCGTGGCCCGGCACGCGCTTTCCGAGACCATGGCGCAGCGGCAGCTTGAGCTCGAGTCCGTGGCCGGCGAGCGGCAGCGCACCGAAGCGGATTTGAGCGGCCGGCGCCAGACCGCCGTCGAAGTGCGCGGACAGATCGATCAGTTGCGCACGGAATGCTCCAAGCTGAAAGCCCGTAAGGAATCCCTCGAAGAGGTGTTGGCGCACCGTAGCTACACTACGGAATCGGTGAAGCGCCTCTTCGCCGCCCTGGAAAAGGGTAAGGCGCAGGATTTGCGCCCGCAAGGCGTGCTGGCCGATTTCGTGGAAGTCGATCCGCAGTTCGAAAAACCGGCCGAAGAATTCCTGCACGACGAACTGGAATACGTAGTCGTCGAAAATTGGGCGCAGGCGGACCGCGGTCTCGACTTTCTGCGCGCCGAGCTCGACGGGCGGGCCACTTTCCTGGTGCATCCGGAGAAAAACAGCAACGGCCACGGGCACTTGCCCGAGCCGCCTATTGGTCCGGAAACGGGCATTCTCTCGCGGCTCAGCGATTCGCTGCGCCTGACCAACGGACTCACCGACCGCGCCGCCACCCTGCTGCCGCGCGTTTCCCTCTGCTTCCTGGCGGAGGATCGCGCGTCTGCCCAGCGCCTAGCCACCAGCTATCCGCATCTCTATTTTCTGACCACCGAAGGCCTTTGCTATCACGGCCACACGGTGACCGGCGGCAAGAAGACCGCCAGTGGTCCGCTAGCCATGAAGCGCGAAGCGCGCGAATTGGGCGTGGTCCTGGCCGGCAAGCAGAAGGCGCTCGACCAACAGGTGGCCCGGCTGGCGGATTTGGATCGCGAGATCGCCATCCTGGCCGCCGAGTTGGAGCGTTTACGCGGCGTCCAACAGGCTCGCGAGAAGGATCGCGTGGCGCTCGAACACGAAATGCGCAAACTGGCCGACGACACCAATCGCGCCAACTCGCGACTTTCCGTGGCGCGGCTGGAACTCGATCGCCTGAAGCGCGATGCCGAGCGGTCCGAAGAGCAGCGTGCACGCAATCGGCAGGCCGTCGAGCAAAAGGAAGAAATGCGCGCGCAGCGCGAACAGGAGTTGGAAGATCAGCGCCAGTTCCTCGAAAAGCTGGAGATCGAGGCCGCCGCGCTCAGCGAGGACCATTCGGCATTGCGTGCCGAGTTGGCCGGCCTGGAAGAACGGCATCGCGCGGAGCGCGCCGCCATGGGCCGTCTCGAAGCGCAGCACAAGGAAGCGACCTCGCGGCTGGGGGCGATCGCCTCCGAAATTGAGCGCTTCGGTGTGCATCGCGCGGGCCTGCTGGCCGATAACATCGAGTTGGATCGCAAGCTCGCCACGCTGGCGGAACAGGCCCTGCAGACCGAGGCGGCGGTGAACGAGTTGGCCGCCGGGGAAGCCCGCATGCGCGAGACGCTGGCCGCCAACGAAGACGAGCTGAAGCAACTGCGCGTGAAGGTGGAGGAAGCGCACACCAACCGTTCCCAAATCGAAGTGGATCTGGTGCGCCGTCAGGCCGAGTTGAAATATCTCGACGAGACCAGCCGCAAGGAACTGAATTGCGCGGTCGAAGAACTGGCCGCGGGCGACGAGACGGTTCCGGACGTGGAAGCCATCGCCGAGTCCGAGCGGCTCTATCAGGAAGTGCGCGCGCGTATCGAGGCATTGGGTCCCGTGAACGCGCAGGCCATGGAGGAGTTCCAGGAAGCCTCGCAGCGCCAGGAATTCCTCAGCGTGCAGCGGCAGGATTTGCTCGATTCCATCCGCGATACGGAGAAAGCCATCGCGGACATCGACATCGTGTCGCGCCAGAAATTCGCCGAAGCATTCGAGCGCATCAACGAGAATTTCCGTGAAGCGTTCCAGACGTTGTTCGGCGGCGGCACGGGCGAGATGCGGCTGACCGATGAAACTAATCTGGCGGATTCCGGCATCGACATCGTGGCCTCGCCTCCCGGCAAGAAGCTGCAAAACGTCCTGCTGCTGTCGGGCGGCGAGAAGGCGCTGGCGGCGGTGGCGCTGCTGATGGCCATCTTCCGCTATCAGCCCAGCCCGTTCTGCATCCTCGACGAAGTGGATGCGCCGCTGGATGAAGCCAATATCGAGCGTCTGACCCGGCTGCTGCGGCAGATGTCCACCGAAACGCAGTTCATTGTGATCACGCACTCCAAGAAGACCATGGAGTCGGCGTCGGCGATGTATGGGGTGACCATGCAGGAGCCGGGCGTGTCGAAGCTGGTGTCGGTGAAGTTCCAGCACGCGGCGGCGTAGGTCGCTCACCGTGGGGCGGGCGATCATGCCCGCAGCCGCCTTTCAGGCGGCCAGCTCGCGGCGACGAAGCTGCGCCCCGCTGGTATATACTCAAAATATAGACCATCGAGTTGAGGTATAATATCGGTGAAGACAGCCAAACTCTTTCGCAACGGCCGCAGCCAGGGCGTCCGGCTCCCGCGCGAATTCCGCTTCGAGGGCGACCACGTGTTCCTGAAGCGGGTCGGCAACGGCGTGCTCATCCTGCCTTCCAAGAAAAGCTGGGAACTGCTCATCCATAGCCTTGGCCAGTTTTCTGAAGACTTCATGGCCGAGCGTGATCAACCCGAGCAACAGAACCGATCCCAAGCGTTTCGATGAAAGTTCTGCTCGACACCGACACATGCATCCATCTGATCCGCTACCAGCCCGCGGCGATGCAGCAACGCCTGAAACGCTACGAGCCGGGCGACGTGGGGATCTCCTCGATCACCCTGGCTGAGCTCTCCTTCGGCGCGGAGAAGAGTCAACAGCGGGAACGGAACCGAGCTGCGCTTCACGATTTCACGGCGGCGCTGGAGATCGCTCCCTTTGATGCGGCCGCAGCAGCGGCGTACGGCGAGGTGCGGGCGATGCTCGACGGGCGCGGCACCCGAATTGGATCTCTCGACACGCTCATCGGCGCGCATGCCCTCAGCCTCAAGGTTACCCTGGTGACCCACAACACGCGCGAGTTCTCCAGAATATCCGGCCTCCGTCTGGCGGATTGGGTGGAAAAGAGCTCTTGAGCGCGTTCCAGCACTCCCACCCCACGTTCCCAGAAGCCTAGCTAGCCGAGCGCCTGCTGCAAGTCGCCGATCAGATCCTCCGCATTCTCCAGCCCCACCGAAAACCGCAGTAGATTCTGCGGCGTGCGCGTAGCCGGTCCCTCCACCGATGCGCGATGCTCGATCAGGCTGTGCGTGCCACCCAGGCTGGTAGCGCGGGTGAAGAGTTGTGTCCGGGCGGCCACCTGCATCGCGCGCTCCCGCCCGCCATGCACTTCAAGCGAAAGCATGGCGCCGAATCCGGTCATCTGGCGCGCGGCGACTTGATGGCCGGCGTGCCCGGCCAGGCCAGGGTAATGCACCGCCTCCACGCCGGGATGCGATTTCAGAAACGTGGCGATGCGGCCCGCAGTCTCCTGCTGCGCGCGCATGCGGCAGGGTAGCGTGTCCACACCGCGCCGCACCAGCCAGCAATCGAAGGGCGCCGGAGCGGCGCCGCCGATCTGCAACGATTTGCGGGCCCGCTCAAAGAGATAATTCTGATGTCTGGTGATCAACGCGCCGCCCAGCACGTCGCTGTGCCCGCCGATGTATTTGGTCGTGGAGTGGACCACCATGTCGATCCCCCAATCGAGCGGCCGCTGGAGGACTGGCGTGGCGAAGGTCGCGTCGCATACGCTGATTGCGTTGGCCCGGCGGGCGATAGCCGCAACCGCCGCCAGGTCTGTGATTTTGAGCAGCGGGTTCGAGGGGGTCTCCACCCAGACCAGCCGCGTGTTCGGACGGACCGCGGCGTTCACAGCGTCCAGGCCGGTCATGTCCACGTACGATACTTCCAGCCGCCATTTACCGAATACTTCGCCGATCAGTCGCCGCAGCCCGTAGTACACGTCGTCCGGCGCGATGATGTGATCGCCGGGCTCCAGACCTTGCACGAGGGCGTTCATCGCGGCCATTCCGGAGGAAAAGGCTAAGGCTTCCCTGCCGCCCTCAAGCGCGGCAAGACACTCTTCCAAGGCCTTGCGGTTAGGATTGTCTTCGCGGGAATAGCTGAAGCCGAGTGGATATCCGCCGTCCGGAGACCGTTGAAAGGTCGTAGACAAGTGAATGGGCGGTGCGACCGCGCCGGTGGCGGGGTCGGCGTGCCGGCCCGCGTGCACGGCTAGAGTGTCGATGTGCATACTCTTCACTCTAGCCAAACTCGACGCAACCCGAAACTGAAAGGGCTCTTAAACGCTGAAGGAACTGCCGCACCCGCAGGTGGATTTCACTTGCGGATTGCTGAACTTGAAACCGGAACCTTCCAGGGTTTCCACATAATCGACTTCAGCCCCGTCGAGGTACAGCAGGCTGGCCTGATCCACGAAAACCTTGAGGCCGCCAAAGCTGTAGGTCTTGTCGAGCATGTTGGGCTGGTTCTCGAAAGCCATGGAATAGCTGAATCCCGAGCATCCGCCGCCCACCACTGCAATCCGCAGTCCGGCCGGTTTCGGCTCTTGCGAATCCAGAATCTCCTGCACTTTGCCGACTGCCTTTTCCGTCAATTGCACCATAGGTGTTCTAAACTCCTCGTCGAACTTGTACCGCTACGCCTGCCATTATACTGAAGCCCGGCCGCCCAGACAATTAAGTGGATGCCCCGCAAGCGCTTAAGTTGCGGGAATCTGCTATTTTTGGGGTGGGAAGTTGAAACCGGGGAAGAGCGGTTCGCGTCGGAATCGGTGTATGGCCACACTGAGCGGCGCGTTACCACTCCCGGCCTTCGGTACCGGGATTGCGACGAAAACTCGAGTGGACTACCTGAACACCCAGGAAGGCGCACTGGTACGCCGCGCGCAGTCAGGCGAAGAGGCGGCTTTCCGCGAAATCGTGGAAAAGTACCAGTCCAAAGTCTTCTCCATCATCCACGGGATAGTCCGCCAGCGCAACGACGTGGAGGATATTGCGCAGCAGGTGTTTGCCAAAGTATACGTTTCCATCAGGAATTTCGATTTTCGCAGTTCGCTGATCACCTGGATCTATAAAATCACAGTGAACGAATGCTTCGACTACTTGCGGAAGAAGAAGGTTCGCAAGCTGGTTTACGAAAGCGATTTGAGCGAGGACGAAGTGCGCCGCGTGGAGAACGCCGATCCGGCGATTGATCGCCAGCCGGCGGCGGATTTGAATCTGGCGCGGCGGGATTATGTCCTGAAACTCCTCAGCCGGGTCTCCGAAGAGGAGCGTATGCTATTGATGATGAAGGAAGTTGAAGGTTATTCGGTGGAAGAACTGGCGTCCCAGACGGGCATGAACGAAAACACCATCAAGGTGAAATTGTTCCGGGCGCGCCAGAAACTGGTGAAGGCCGCGCAGCGCCTCGACAAATCTCCCGGCTTGGTGGCCGGTTGAGAGGCTCCCGGCCCGGCGGCCGGTCGAGCGCAGTGAGGAGCCAGGTTGCTCCGCGGTGAGAGTTTGTATCCTGGAAGAGGGATGGTAGTTCCCCTGAAGCGGGCAATCGCGAAAAGACTCGCGGGGGGAAGATTGAGAAGTTCTTTTGTTTAAGGGAAGGCTATGCACGCGGTAATCATCGATCATCTTGAGGAGTACTTGAGCGGTCACCTGCCGCCTTTGGCTCTCGACCGCTTCCAAGCCCATCTGGAGACTTGCAGCGAGTGTCGCAGCGAAGTTGACGAAATTCAGGAATCCACCGGGCTGCTTCGATCTCTGAAGCCGGTGGCGGATCTGTATCCTCCGCCAAGCTTCGTAGCGCAAGTCATGCTCAACGTCGGGGAGCGCTCGGCGTCATCTTCGTCTTTTTGGAGCGCCTTCGGCGATTTCGCCTTTGGCCGCCGGGTCGTATTCGCTTCTTTGCTGACGCTGGCAGTGTTGGGCACCGTCCTGGTGTCGCGCGAGGAAGCCTACGCGCCGAATCCCACTACCCCCGAGGCGGTAATGGCCGACTCCTCGGGCTCCCCGAGCGCCGATCAGATGCTGGTGACGCTGGCAAACTATGAACCATAACCTGTTGGCGAAGCCCACTGCAGTGCAATTCTGGGAGTCGCCCAAGTTCGCCGGCGCAGGGGTGTTGCTGCTCGTGTTTCTGTGCGGAGCCGCTGCCGGGGCGGTCGCCATGAACCTGGGCGCGCACACCGTACTGCACCCGCATCCCTTTTGGGACAATAGCTCCAAGACCGAATACCTGAAGAGCATAACGAAGCAACTCGATTTGACCCCCGAACAGGCGAACCAGATGGCCAGCATCCTGGACGATTTCGCGAAATACTACCAGACGGTTTTGTCGGATGGTAAAGCACGCATTTTCAATATCTTGAACGAAGAGCAGCGACGTAAGTTCGAGAAGATGCTGAAAGAACGCCCGCGGAATTGACCGATCGCGCGCCGGGCTCCTTGACAGCGGCTTCCGGAACAGCGCAAGATTCCTCTATGTACACTTTGCAGTCATATCTGGGAGGCGCCGCGCTCGCCTGCCTGGCGGCCCTCTCCGCGTGCGGCCCCGCGGTCCCGGCCGATGCCCGCCTGCACCGCATGGGAGAGCGCGTCACGATCGGCTCCCTGGTTTATAACGTCTTTGAAGATCAATGGAAGGCCCAGCTTGGACAGGGCTCCGACACGCGCGTGCCGAAGGATCGCTTTTTCCTGGTCCGCCTGAGCGTAGTGAATGGCGGATCCACCGACCTGATGGTTCCTTCACTCACCCTGGTGGACGATTCCGGCCAGACCTTTACGGAGCTTCCCAACGGCGACGGCGTGCCCGAGTGGACCGGCTATCTCCGGCGCGTGAAGCCGGCCGAAACGCTGGTAGGCAATGTGGTCTTCGATGTCCCGCCGAAGCATTATCACCTGCGGGTAACCGACGAGAACAGCCAGAAAACGCGGGATATCGATATCCCCCTGAACTTCGCGTCGGACGTACCCGACATGCCCGCCCAGCAATAAGGGACAATAATCATATGCTTGTTGCGCGGAAGATGTCCGGCTGGCCCGGCGCCTCGCTCCTGCTTTGCCTCCTCCCGGCCTGTTCGCTCTGGGGAGCTGCCACGCCTCTGGCCGTGGTGAAGCCGACCGTCTCCGATCGGGATGGGGGCGCCGCCGTACCCGGCAGTTTCGTCCACGATCCGGGCGAGACAATGTTTTTCAGTTTCCAGGTGGATGGTTTTACGGCTTCCTCCGCCGAGCGCGTCCACCTGACCTACAAGATGGATGCTTTAGATCCGCACGGCGTGCGGCTGATGGAACCGGTGGCGGCCGAGATCGAAGAAACCCTCGCTCCCGAGGATAAGAATTGGAAGCCAACCGTACGGCAGGAAATCGTGATCCCGCCCCTGGCGGGCTCCGGCACTTACAAGATCGCCATTTCGGTCACCGACCTGATCGGCAAGGCCACGGCGACCACGGAGGTTCCCTTCGAAGTCCACGGACGACGGGTGGACCCCAGCGATACGCTGGTGATTCGCAACATCCGCTTCCTGCGCGGAGAGGAAGACAAACAGGCTCTCTCGAAGGCCGCGTACCGGCCCGGAGACGCTGTCTGGGCGCGCTTCGATATCATCGGATTCAAGTACGGCGATGCCAACGCCATCGACGTCAGCTACGATGTCGCCGTACTGGCGGCTAACGGCAAGGTGCTCTACTCCCAGCCGCAGGCCGGCTCGGACCGCAGCCAGTCGTTTTATCCCAAGCGTTACGTGCCCGCCGTCTTCAGCCTGGCTACCAAGCCCGACACGCACCCCGGCGAGTACACCGTAGCCATCACGGCGCACGACGGCGTGGGCAACCAGACCTTCGAGGCCCGCCAGAGTTTTAGAATCGAATAAGCACACCTGCCGTCGAATCAATAAGCCATGCCAAACAGCTTTGTTCTGGGCTCTCGCCCGATCTCTATCGAAGATGTGGAAGATGTCGCCCGCCACGAGGCGCGCGTCGACTTTGCCGAGCCGGCGCGCGCGCGCATCCGGAAAGGCCGCGTGAAACTGGAAGAACGCCTGGCCGCGGGGGATCGCATCTACGGCGTGAATACCGGGGTGGGCGGCAATATCAAGTTCGCGCTAGACGCCGAACAAACGGAGCGCTTTCA
>JBEKIM010000277.1:0-9316 GCA_050011755.1 Bryobacteraceae bacterium
TGCGCGGACTTCGCGGCTCAGCGTCTGCGCCAGCGCCCCGGCGCCGGTCGCGCGCACGAACAGGTTGCCTGCCGTGGCGTATTGGGTGTGCTGCTGGCACGGCACATACATCACGGGCTGGCTCGAATCTCGCAAATCGATCAGGCGTGCGGAACGCACCACCCCGACGATCTCGAGATCCTGAAACTCCGGTTGCACGCCGAAGCGGACGTGTTGGCCGATCGCGCCGCCCGGGGGGAACAAGCGCCGGGCCGTCTGGCTATCGAGGATGGCGACCCGGCCGCGCTGCGCATCGTCGGTCCACGCAAAATCCCGGCCGGACAATAGCGGTATCGCCAGGGTCTTGAAGAATCCCGGCGAAACGGTAGCGAGCGTCGCCAAAACGTTGAGCTCCGGGTTGTCCGCGCCTTTGCGCGAGACTGTCTCTTTCCATCCCTGACCACCCGCCGGCACCGGCAGCTCCGACAAGGCGGCGGCGACCGCCCCGGGCAGGGTTGCGGCGCCCTCCACCAGTTGCCGGAGATGGTGATTTGTATCCGGGTCTTTACGCGCATCTGGGCTGGCGGCCGGCAAAGGATACAGGGCGGCTTCGAGAACACCTGTCTTTTGAAAGCCGGGATCGTAAGAACGCAGGTTCTTGAGGCTGCGCAGCAGCAGCCCGGCGCCGAATAGCAGGACTAGCGATAGGGCAATCTGGGCGACCACCAGAATCTGGCCCGATCGTGCCGGTCCGCGGCTCGTGCCGCGCTGCCCCAACACCAGTGCCGGTTCGCGCCGGGACATTTGCCATGCCGGCACCAGCCCGATCAGGATTCCGGTGAGGGCCGCGGCGGCTCCGGTGAACGAGAAAACCCGCCAGTCGGGCCGTAGATCGAGCGTCACGGGTTCCATCGCCCCGCGTGTGATGAGCCCGAGCAGCGCCGGACTGCCCCAGTGCGCCAAGGCCAGCGCCGCCAGCGCGCCGGCGGCCGACAACAGGATGCTTTCGGTCAGCAACTGCAGGATAATCTGGCGGCGGCTGGCGCCCAGTGCCGCTCGTGTACAGATTTCATGACTGCGTGCCGCGGCGCGCGCCAGAGTGAGATTGGCCAGGTTCACGCAAGCGATCGGCAGAATCAGGGCGACTACGCCCATCAACAAATAGAGGGGACGCTCGACTCGCCCGCGGACATCCGCATTCGCGCCGGCCGCAGCGGGCTCCACGGCCAGGCGCATGGCGAGGAACGATTGGCGGCGCGGACCGCGGTTCTGGGTAGGCACGGTGGCCTGCAGCAGTTCCGGCCAAAAGGAAGCAAGCTGCGCGCGCGCCCGATCCACCGAAACGCCTTCGCCCAGGCGGCCCGTGGCGAAGACCCACAAGAGCGCCTTGCTTTGGCGATCGAAGAGCGCATTGTCGATGGGTATGGTGACGTCCGGCGCCTCGCCTGGGGTCATCCCCATGAACCACTCGCGGGTGACGCCAATGATCGTGAAAGGCTTTCCTTCGATCTGAATCTTCTTGCCGATCGCGGCCGGATCGCGGCCGAAACGGCTTTCCCAGCATTCGTAACCCAGAACGCCTACTTCCGCGTTGACGCCGTTGACGTCCGCGGGGGCGATCAGCCTGCCCAGCAGCGGCGCGGCCCCCAGCCCGGAGTAATAATTACCTGTCACCGCGCGTACGCGGCCCGGAAAAAGCGCACCCTCCGCTTCCACATTGAAGCGCACCGGGGCGCTCCATCCGTAGAGGCCGGAAAAGACGCGCTGCGCGCGGTCCATCTCCTGAAACATCGGAAACGAGAACGGCACGCTGTGGCCGTTTCGATAAATGGGGGTCAATTCCACCAGTTGCCGGGGCCGCGGCACCGCCAACTCGCGGAACAGAACTGCGTCGAGGAGGCTGAAGATTGCCGTGTTGGCGCCAATGCCGAGCGCCAGGCTAACAACGGTGACGGCCGCATATCCCGGACTGCGCACGAAGGTACGCAGTCCGTACCGGATATTCTGCCAGAACAACATCACGGCCTGAGAGCCCGATTACGGGGAGCCGTTTTACCCGGATCCCCGCGTAAGATGACTATGCCGAAACCGGCGTGCCCAGCTTGGCGTACCACGGCGTGGCCGATTTAATGGCGTCGTTCACGGCGTTGATGTTCTTCACGCCTTCCTTCGACAGCCAGTCTTCCAGCGCCTTCACGCCGTTCTTGGCGTAAACCGGGATGCCTTCTTTCCAGGTCGCGCGGCCGCACAGCACGCCCGAGAAGTCCGTGCCCGCTTCGGTGGCCATGCGCAGGGATTCCACGAATTGTGCGTTGCTCACGCCGGCGCTCAGGTAGATGAACGGCTTCGTGGCGATCTCCGCGGCTTGCCGGAAATGCGTCAGGGCTTCTTTCTGCGTATAAGCCGTCTGGCCCTTGTACACCGCGCTGCCTTCCACAAACTCCGCGTTGATGGGCACTTCCACCTTCAGGATGTCCACGAAATATTGCGGCTTGGAGAACTCTTCCATGCTCTTCTTGACGATCTCGGGCTTATTCTTCGCGTACTCGAAGCCTTTCTCGTCGCCGCCCTTCGGATCGTAACCGACGAACTCCAGGAAGAAGGGGATCTGGTACGTCTCGCACTCCGCGCCAATGCGCTCGATGAAGGCGTGCTTGATGTCGTTGATCTTCACGTCCTCGAAGGGCGTGTAATAGATCAGGATCTTGACGGCGTCCGCGCCCCAATCGACGATCCGCTTCACCGAAACATGCGGCAGCAGATCGGGCAGGCGCCCGGGCTGGGTATTGTCGTATCCGCTTAACTCATAGGCCAGCAAAAGACCGGCGTTGCTGCTGCGCGCCAGCCGCGCATCCAGGCCGAATTCGGGGTCGAGCAAAATGGCGCTGGCATGCGGTGTCAGCACTTTCGTGACGGCAGTTTTAAACTCGCCCATCATTTCGTGCGTGATCTCTTTCTTATCCACGCCGCGCGCCGATGCCAGGGACTTCTGCAGACTGCCGCGCTGATCCATCGCCGCTGCCGCGATGACACCGGCATGATTCGAGAGCGCCTTCATGTGCTTCAACTTACCTTCGGACATTTTCATTACGATCTCCTTACAATTTGGGGAATACTGGTAACGCGATAGTGCCCTTCAAAGGCAATAATGATTCGTTACACCATATTATGACATATTGCGCCCGGAATCGACCGGAGAATCCGACCGGCATGTCCATTTCTTCAGGCGCCGGAAATAGCCCTGGGCTATCCCCGCGTCGCGCAAAATCCGCTGCTTCAGCGCCTGCGCATCCGCGAATTGCCGCTCGTCTCGCACGCGCCACAGAAATTCCACGTGAAGGCGGCGCGGTGTCTCTCCAGTCAGCGGTTCCAGCAGAAACGTCTCAATCGAGATCTCGTGCCCCTCGCCGAACGTAGGCCGATAGCCCACGTTGGTAATGGATGGCCACGTGCGGCCGTCCGCCAGGTCGCCCGTGCGGGTAATGTAGACGCCCGTCGCCGGCAGCACTTCCGCATTTGCCGCCAGATTCAGTGTAGGCACCGTCTGCTTCGACCCCACGCCGCGGCCGGCCACCACGTCGCCCTCCAGCGCGTAAGGCCGTTCCAGCAAGCGCGCCGCCTGCGCCACGCGGCCTGCCTCGATCAACTGCCGCAGGGCGGTGCTGCTGACCAGGCGGCCGCGCACTGTGACCGCCTTGACTTCTTCGGTCGTAAATCCGTATTTGCGGCCCAGTTCCTCGAGCACCCGCACGTTGCCGGACTGTTTGTATCCGAAACAGAAGTCGTGACCCAATACCATGGCGCGCACATTCAGCTTGCGTACCAGCACCTGCTCGACGAACTGCTCCGGAGTGAGATGCGCCACCTGCCGGTCGAACGGCATGATGAACACCTGGTCGATGCCCTCCTCCTGCATCAGTTCACTGCGCTGCTCGGGCGACGTCATCAGGCGTGGCGCGCGCGCGGGCGCCACCACCTTGCTCGGATGCGGGTTGAAAGTAAGCGCGGAAGCCTTCAGGCCGCGTTCGATTGCGACCTCCTTAACACGGCGCAGGATGCGGCGGTGTCCGGCATGCACGCCATCGAAATTGCCGATGGTCAGGGCGCACGGTCCGAAATCCGGGGGTACCTCGTCGAGGCTGCGAAACACCCGCACGGGAGGATTCATCTACCAGGTCCCTCCCGTACGACGCCGCGTGGGCCGTCAAAAAGACACTGTGGGGCGGCCAATCCTGGCCGCAGCCGCCTTTTAGGCGGCCAAGCCGGCTGAAAGCCGGCTGCGGGCAAGATTGCCCGCCCCACCAGTTTAGTCATCCGCCCCTCCCACTTCGATTTCGAGCCCGTCGTAAGCCAGCCGGATATGCGGCGGCAGGCGCGCTTCGGTGCGGGCGTGCGCCAGATCGTGGCAGATGTGCGTGAAAAAAACGCGCCGGGCTCCCACCGCTTCCGCCGTCGCGATGGACCGGTCCACGGTCGAGTGCGTGGGATGCGGCTTGTAGCGCAGCGCATCGAGGAACAGCACATCCAGGCCGCGCAATTGATCGAGCGAGGCCTCCGGAATCTCGCTGTGGTCCGTGAGATACGCGGCGCGGCCGAACCGGAAGCCGTAGATCTGTGCCGTGCCGTGCAGGATCGGGATGGGCTTGAACGCCAGGCCGAACAGGTCGAACGCAGCGCCGTTCAGCGTGTGCGAGTCCAGTTGCGGCACCGCCGTGTTCTTTTCCCCGCCGTCAAAGACATAACGGAATGCCCCGTGAATGGCGGCCATGGTGCGCTCGGACGCGTAGATTGGGATGCGTTCGCGCTGCCGGAAATTGAAAGGCCGCACATCGTCCAGGCCCATGATGTGGTCGGCATGCTCATGCGTGAACAGGATCGCGTCCAGCCGCTCGAATCCGGTGCGCAGAGCCTGCGCGCGAAAATCCGGCGTGGCGTCGATCAGCACATGCCGCCCGCCGTAACTCACCAGGATGGACGGGCGCAGGCGTTTGTCGCGCGCATCGCTGGAGGTGCAGACGTCGCAATGGCAGCCGATGGTCGGCACACCGGTGCTGGTGCCGGAGCCAAGCACGGTGATCCTGACGGCCGGCTCCGCCATTCAGTCTTTCGGGCTATCTGCCTGCGGGGTCTTCTTGGCCTCGTCGACGGCCTGCACATAGCGGAACCGCAGTAAGGTGAGCGAGTTTTCGAGCAGCCGTTGTTCCTCGAGGGACAGGTTGCCGCGCGTTTTCTCCTGCAGCATACCCATCAGATCGATGGTATGCCGTGCCAGCACCAGATCGGCCGGAGGCTCCTCTTCGCCGCCGAGCCGCATCAATCCCAGTTGCATCTCGGCCTGCAGGCGCAGGGATTCGGCCAGGAATTCGAAGGTCGCGGGCGGAAGCGGGAAGGGACGCCCTTCCTGGCTGCCGCGAGGGTCTGTATCGATATCGGTCATCTTCCGTTATTTTATCAAGCGCGCCTCTCTCTTGGCGTGTCGCTCGCACGATGCCGATAAGCCGCCGCCGGGCCGACACTCAATATCCCAGTCGGATGATGAAGGGCCGGTCACCGAGACAGCCGGTCTTGGCGCCGGTGGTCTGGATTGAATTCCACGCTGACCGTGCAGTTCTTCCCTGCCGTCGGCACCAGGCCGGACGTCGCCGTGCCGTTCTTGGTGACGGTCACTGTTTTGGCCGCGCTCACGACGGCCCAGCGCGTTCGTACGGTCATTTTTGATAGGGCGCCGCAGTCCGCGCGGGCGTATCCGCTGACGCCTGCCGGCATGCTGCCATCATCGAGGTGAACTGATTAATCGGTTCGGCGAACGATTAGGACCAATGTCGTTTCGGCCCCGACTGCCCGCACCCAATTCGGTCAGATTATGAAACGGGCTACCCAAAGGAACGAACGTTTCGTGGTAGGACGCCGTGGCGAACCGACCGTGGTGATTATGAGCATGAAGGACTATGTCGACACGTTTGCCCCGGCCCCCCAGGGATTACGCGCCATGCAGGCCACAGCCAAGCGGACAGGGGCCAGGACGCTCAGCCCTGGCCGGATCGACAGAGCGGGTGTTAGCGTACCCCCGCCTGCAGTTCGCTCCCAACGAGGTTATGCGTTTTCTGGGGCGCCTGCGCTCCGCCAGCATCCTGGTCGCTCCCACTGATACAGTCTCGGCATCGCGTGACGAGCCGGACAACCGCTTTCTGGAGTGCGCTGAGGCTGCGGCTGCCGATTTCCTGGTCACCGGTAACAAGCGGCACTTTCCCAAACGCCGGAAAGGCACCGAGGTAGTCAATGCCGGAGAACTGCTTGGCATGATCGGCTCCAGCTTCCTAAAGCAAGCAGTGTATCCATCGCCACATCGCTCTTAAGCCTGATTGCTGGCGCCGCGGTGCGGACAAAGGGTCGTGACGGCGGCCTTGTCGTTCTAGAAGCCGCCCAAAAATGCCTCGGCCGTGTTGCCAACAATGCCTCCGGCGGACAGCCTGATCGCCGGTCCATGTTAAATTAAAACTTGTCCCCCACCGCCGGTGAAAAATTTCAAAAATTGGTCGACCTGATGGCCCGCCTGCGTGCCCCCGGCGGATGCCCGTGGGACCGCGAACAAACCTTCGACACCATCAAGCCTTATCTGCTTGAGGAAACTTACGAAGTGATGGCTGCCATCGATGCGCGCGACTGGCCGGAACTCACCGGCGAGCTCGGCGACCTCCTGCTGCAATCCGTTTTCTTCTCGCAAATGGCCTCCGAGCAGAACCTGTTCTCGATCTCCGGCGCGCTCGACGCCATTAACGAAAAGCTGATCCGCCGGCATCCGCACATTTTCGGCGACCAGACCGCTAAAACCGAGGGCGATGTACGCCGCATCTGGAGCGAGGTCAAAGCGGAGGAGAAGAAGCGCAAGGGCGAGCCCGCCGCGGGATTGCTGGATTCCGTCCCCCGCGCCTTGCCGGCGCTGGTCGAAGCGCAGCAGCTCACTACGCGCGCCGCGCACGTCGGTTTCGATTGGGATAACGCCGAACAAGTGCTCGAAAAGCTGCACGAGGAACTCGCCGAATTCGACGCCGCGCGCCGCGCCGATTCCGAAGACGGCGCGTCGCAGGAGGAATTGGAAGGCGAGTTGGGCGACATGTTGTTCGTCCTGGTAAATCTGGCGCGCTTCGTCAAAGTAGATCCCGAGCAGGCCTTGCGCAAAACCAACGCCAAGTTCCGCCGGCGTTTCGGCTACATCGAGCGCAAGCTGGGCGAACGGGGCAAATCGCCGGAGGAAGCCACGCTATCCGAAATGGACGCGCTGTGGGAGGAATCCAAACGATGATCGAGCTGCGCGCGCTGACGGAGAGCCGCCAGTTTCAGGAAGCCGTCGCCTTGCAGCGGACCGTCTGGGGATTCACCGACGTCGAACTGCTGCCCGTGCGTCTTTTCGTGGTCGCCACCAAAGTCGGGGGGCAGGCATTCGGCGCTTACGATGGCAATACCATGGTGGGATTCCTGCTTTCGATTCCGGGGCTGAAAGCCGGCGGCGCATCGTTCCTGCACAGCCACATGCTGGGCGTGCTGGCCGAATATCGCAACCAGGGTGTGGGCCGCATGCTGAAGCTCCACCAGCGCGCGGACGCTTTGCGGCGCGGCATCGAGTTGATCGAGTGGACCTTCGATCCGCTGGAATTGAAGAACGCTTTCTTCAATATGGAACGGCTGGGTGCGATCGTGCGGCGCTACGTCGAGAATCAATATGGCACCACCACCAGCCCGCTGCACGGTGGGTTGCCGACGGATCGCTGCGTGGCCGAATGGTGGCTCGCCGGCCCGCATGCCGAGGCGATTTTGACGGGGCGCCCGCCCGTGCGCACTGTCGTGGAACGCATCGCAGTGCCCGCCGATATCGACGCGATCCGCCGCGAAGAGCCGCGCCGCGCCCGCGAAATCCAGAAGTCGCTGGGTGCGCGCCTGATGCGCGGTTTCGATCGCGGCTTGGCCGTCATTGGCTTCGAACGGTCGGATTCGGTGGGCGCCTATCTGCTGGGGAGGTGGGAATGCGGATCGAACGCGTAACTCTCCGCCAGATCCGGATGCCGCTGGTGCACTTCTTCGAAACCAGCTTCGGCCGCACCACCGGGCGCGACATTATTCTGGTGGAAGTGGCCGCCGAAGGTACTTCCGGGTGGGGCGAAGTCACCGCCGGCGAGAATCCTTTCTACAACGAGGAGTGGACCGATTCCGCCTGGCTGATCCTGCGCGACTACGCCATTCCGCGCGTGCTGGGCCGGGATCTCGCCGGCGCCGGCGATGTCGCGCCGCTCACCGCCCACATCCGCGGCCACCTCATGGCCCGCGGCGGTCTGGAAGCCGCGGTATGGGACCTGGCGGCGCGTCTCGCCGGTCAGCCGCTCTGGCAAACCATCGGCGGCGGCGCCCGCCGCGAGATTCCTTGCGGTGTTTCGATCGGCATCCAGGACTCGGTCGGGCAGCTTCTCGAGAAGATAGCGCACGAGCTCGATGCGGGTTATCAACGCATCAAGATGAAGATCAAGCCCGGCTGGGACGTAGACGTAATCCGGCAGGTGCGCGCGCGCTTTCCGGCGATCAAGCTGATGGCCGACGCCAACTCCGCCTACACGCTGGCCGACGCGGACCGCCTGAAGCGGCTCGATGAGTTTTATCTGATGATGATCGAGCAGCCTCTGGCGCACGACGACATCATCGATCATGCCGTGCTGCAGGCCAAACTCGATACGCCGATTTGCCTGGACGAATGCATCCGCTCCGCGCATCATGCCGGGCAGGCCATCCGGATGCGCGCGTGCGGCATCATCAATATCAAGCTGGGGCGTGTGGGCGGTTTCGCCGAGGCCAAACGCGTACACGACGTGGCCCAGGCGGCGGGCGTGCCGGTGTGGTGCGGCGGCATGCTCGAAGCCGGCGTGGGGCGCGCCCACAACATCGCGCTTTCCACCCTGCCGAACTTTGTTCTGCCCGGCGACGTATCGGCCAGCCGGCGCTATTGGGCGCGCGATATTATCGTGCCGCCGGTCGAAACCACGCCGCAAGGCACCATCCGTGTCTCCACCGAACCCGGCTTCGGCTATGCCCTGGATCGCGATTATATTCAGGCGATCACGGTCCGCGAGGAGTCCGCCGGTTGAACGGCGCCGCGGTACTCTACGCCCTCATCTTCCTGATGGTGGCGTTCTGGTCGGGCAACTATATTGCGGGCAAGATCGCATTGCGCGCGTTTTCTCCGTTGCTGCTGGCGGGGTTGCGGATCGGCTTCGCGGGCGTCGCGATGTTGCCGCTCTACGGCTGGGAACGGACTCGCAGGCCGGCCGCTTCGGAAACCGGACGCACATGG
>JBEKIM010000278.1:0-9296 GCA_050011755.1 Bryobacteraceae bacterium
TATGAAACCGCTGTATCGCAGTGCAATTGTGGCAGTTGTTCAATGCCTGATAGTGCTCAGCGTGGCCGGCAAATATACGCTGGATCGGGAACGGCTGCCGCGCGTCTGGGCGAGAGCGACCGCGGTGGACCCGAATCTGTTCGTCCGCGGACGGTACGTCAGCCTGGGCTTGGAGGTAAATCCGCCGCCGGCCGCGCCGCCTTCGAACGGGGTCGCGGTGGCCTGGACGGGCGTCCGTCTCTCTGTGGTTGGGGACCGCCTGGTGGCAACTCCCGATCCCCAGGGTACGCTTCACGTCTGGGAGCGCCCGACCCGGACCGCGGCCGATCCAAACGGCAGGCAGTGGGTGCTTGCGGAGCCGGTGGCCTTCTTCATTCCAGAGCACATTCCCGACCCTACGCACCGGGCAGCGGGGGAGGAACTGTGGGCGGAGGTCACTGTGCCGGAGAAAGGCGTGCCACGCCCGATACAACTTGGAGTGAAGAAGGACGGGCTGCTGACGCCGCTGGAACTACGGTAGGGCATAAAACTGCACATCGGGCCATGCCGGATCGGCGGCCTCGGTGGAACCCCAAATTCCGGCAATATCGGCCCTGGTTCCAGCACCAGCGGAGGAAACCGGATCGAAGCGTAGATTCTGGCCGTGCTCGCGTTCCCAAAACGGGTTGTGGCTCATATTGAGGTAGACGTCCACCCACTGGTTGGTAACAGGGACGATGCCACTTACGGCTCTGCCGTCCACCTGTTTGCCGAAGAAGGCATCGATGCGGTCGGCCTTTTGGAATCGCGCCCGAATAACCAGCGTCCGCACGCCGGCAAGGGCGGGACCGATATTGAACAGAAGTTGGGGATCGCCGGTGAGGGGCGTTATTTCGATCCAGTGAGGCTGCATTTGCATCCGCGCATTGGAACACAGCGGAGGACGATCGCCGGGCAGCCATAAGGGAGACAGCTTTTCCGTGGTCCGCACGGGGATAGGCCGCGGCGAACCCAGCGGGCACGCGGTTTTTCCGTCGCCTACGATGGCATAGGCCTGCAGGGTGCGGGAAGAACGATCGGCTGGCGCAAAGCCCACCCAGTCGAGATCCGACGGCGGTTTTCGGGGGCGAGCCGGCGGGCGAGGGTAGCCGCCCGCGCGGGTCGCGCCTAGCCCGACAATCTTCCGCTCCGCGTCGACTAAGACGATATCCTTGGGAGGCTGACGGGCACCCAAATCGAAAGCCCGCCCCTCCGCGCGAAATCCGTTATCGACCACCGTCACGGCATCCATCGATCCCGAACAAAGGCCGGCAGCTCCCAGCGCGAATAGCTCGTATATCGGATGGCCGATCCAATCCTGGCGGCCGGCGGCGAAGAGGGACAAGCGCCTAGCGCGCAACACCGGCGTCCTTTCCCACACGATGGCGGGATCCTGGTAAACTTCGCTCAGATCCTCACGATCCTGTACGGCGGTCTCCAGGCCGATGGCGGCTTCCGCGGCCCTTGCCTGTCGCACGGCGCCCGCTCTTTCGGAAGCTTCCTGCTGGCCTATGACCGCGACCAGCAGCGCCGCCGTCATGGCCGCCGCGGCCAGATGCCAGAGGTATTGCCGCCCGCGCGACAGCCGGGTCAATATCCAGCCGACGAGCACTACCAGGCTGGCCCAGAATGCGAGCGCAATCATGGCGTAGCGTACGGCCTTGGCTTTCAGGAACGTAGGGTCGGCCGGGTTGATGCGCCCGTAGGCCACCATCAGAGCCGAAAATACGATGAAGAGGCAAAAGCCTACGGCCACGATCGAGACCACGTCCGGATTGTGACGCCGGCGGATCGCCATCACCAGCGCAATCATGGTGAGGGCCATCCCCATCCATCCCATGGCGCCTCCAAATGCGTTACCGAGGTAGCTCGCAGGGGCGCCCAGAAAGATCGCCATGAAACCCGCGGCGTATAACGGATGGCCGAGCAGGCGAATTGCGTTGCCTTGTCCCACGAATCGATAGCCCATGAAGTACAGGGCGATGGTGATTGCAGCGGCGATGGCCAGCGCCGCAATTTGTTTCCGGGGCAGGCGCAACAGGACGGCCAGGCCAACTAAGACCGGCCAGAGAAGCATGCCGTTGCCGGTGGTATAGGTGACCACCACCGCGGCAGCGATCGACAGGATCAAGCTCGTTGGGCGCTTCTGGGCCGCGCGCCAGAGAAAGAGAAGCGCGAAGAAGACCAGACCTTGTGCCAGATACCACTGCACCAGGAACGGGATGACCATGGCTTGCACATGAATTGCGGTGGTCATCAGAATTCCGCAACCGGCCGCAAAGGCCAGCCGGAAAGGTAGCGGAATCTCTTTCATCTGGTGCAATAACCACCACAACAGGGCCAACTGGGCCAACTGGCAAACGATCTCGCAACCCACGAGGAGGAACTGATGTCCGTGAAGCAGACCGAAGTCCACCCAATAAAGGAGCTGCACGGCGATCACACGATGCTCGTTATGCTGTCGCCACAACGGGCGCAAATCGAGCCGGCACAATGCGTCCAGATCGAGAACACAACGCCATGCGTCCCAGGTAGGAATGTCCACGTAATCGAGCCGCAAAGCGCGAACGGTATAGAAGACGGTATAGATGAAGCAGGGCAGGAGAATCAGGACGTAAATATACGGGAGGCGCCGGAGAGGGCTCTTCATTTTCGGCTTAACGGCAATGCTAACAGAGCGCATATCGGCGGTCATTGGCGACCTAGGCTGGGCGATGCCGTATCATGGGCGTATGGCGCGGAAACGCCCATTGTGCCGATGACCTTCGAACAGTTCGTATCCGAATCCGCTGAGAAAGGAAGATTCATCAATACCATGTTCGAAGAGCGTCTGTTCGCCCTGGTTGGCACGCTGGAGAGGATCGCCAAGATTCTGTCCGCCGCGGAGATTCCGTTCGAGCTGATCGGCGGCGGCGCTGTCATGGTCCATGTAGACCGGGTCGAGCCGGCTGCCGTTCGAAACACCAAAGACGTGGACATAATGGTTCATCGTGCGGACCTGGAGCGGATCAAGGAAGTGGCGCAGCGACATGGTTTCGTCTTCCGTCTGATTTTTTGCGGGCGAGAAAGTGAGGCCGAATCAGGCCATGCCCAACCCGCCTTTGCGGCCGCACTTTCTATCGATACACGGCGTCGAAGTGGCCGTCATTCCGGTCGCCGATCTGGTTTTGATGAAACTGGGCAACAATCGAGACATTGATCGGGTGCACGTTCGAGATATGGATCCGGTGGGACTGGTGACAGCAGAAGTCGAAAGGACACTACCAGAGATCTTGCGGGACCGGTTGCCCGAGATTCGTAGCGCAGAATGAATTGTGGAGTTGCCTGACGAGCCGGTAGGGCAGACCGCGACAGAAAGCGGTCTGCCCACACGGAACGGAGAGGCCTGAAGGCCTGTTTCCTACGGGAAGATGCCGCGCACGCGGGTGGCTTCGGCTACACGGGAAACGGCCAGGATATAAGCGCCGGTCCGCATGTCGGTACGATAGCTTTCCGCCGTGCCGTGGACTTCCTTGAAGGCCGCATTCATGGCCCGCTCCAGGTATTGGTTCACCTCGATCTCGGTCCAGAAGAAGCCATACAGGTCCTGCACCCATTCGAAGTACGATACGGTGACGCCGCCGGCGTTGCAGAGGATGTCGGGGATCACCATCACGCCGCGCGCGTGCAGTTCTTTGTCCGCGCCCGGGGTGGTCGGACCGTTGGCCGCTTCGGCCACAATCTTGGCCCGAACGCGGTCCACGTTGTCGAGGGTGATGGTGTTCTCCAGCGCGGCCGGTACCAGCACGTCGCACTTAAGTTCCAGCAGGTCTTTATTGGAGATGAAATCGCAGCCGGGGAAGCCGACCACGGTGCCGGTCTCATCCTTATACTTCATGATGGCCACGGGGTCCAGGCCGGCGCTGTTATAGACGCCGCCCTTGGAGTCGCTGACGGCCAGGACGCGCGCGCCATCTTCATGCAACAGCTTGGCGGCGATGCTGCCGGCATTCCCAAAGCCCTGCACCACGACGGTGGCTTTGTCGAGCGAAATGCCCTTCAATTCGCATGCGGCGCGGGTGGTGTACTGGCAGCCGCGGGCGGTGGCCTCGTTGCGGCCCTTCGATCCGCCCAGGCTGAGCGGTTTGCCGGTGACTACGCCCAGTTCGGTATGGCCATGCAGCATGCTGATGGTGTCCATGAACCAGGCCATGGTCTGGGAGTTGGTGTAAACATCCGGGGCGGGGATGTCGCGATCGGGTCCGATAATCGGAGAGATCTCGGTCGCATAGCGCCGGGTAAGCCGCTCGAGTTCATTGAGCGAAAGCTGCTTGGGATCGACGCGCACGCCGCCCTTGCCGCCGCCATAGGGGATATTGACGGTGGCGCACTTCCAGGTCATCCATGCAGCCAGGGCCTTTACCTCGTCCAGGGTGACGCCCGGGTGATACCGGATGCCGCCTTTGGCGGGGCCGCGGGACAGATTGTACTGTACGCGGTAGCCTTCGAACACCTGAATTCGCCCGTCGTCCATGCGCACGGGGATGGAAACAATCAATTGCCTTTTGGGTTGTTTCAGGATGGCGCGGAGTCCGGCATCCAGTTTGAGATGATCGGCGGCGATATCGAATTGCTGCTGGGCAATCTCAAAGGGATTGAGGACCTCTTGGGTTAGTACGGCTGTACTCATGCTTTCTCCTTATTAGAGAGCGCCTGCGGTAACAAGCTGCTCTTCTTCCTGCACTGGCCGCACAATGCTCACCTGGTGAAGTGGGACATTGCGGCGGCAAAAATCACATGAGGCGCGATCGGCGTAATAGCTGGCTTCCAGTTTAGCCAGGCAATAGAGCGGCAAAGATCCGAAGCCGCGGGTTTGGGGCGTCGGCTGATAAACCAGGACCGCCATTGCGATCACTTGCGCGCCGCGCGCCTCGAGCAACTGGCGCGCTTCGGTGAGGAGCATGCCGGAGCGTAGCAGGTCGTCGACCAGGACCACCTTCTCGCCGGCCACAGGCTCCAGAAACTGGCGAAAGCGCATGGGGACGTCCCGGCCGTCTTTTTCGGCCCAATAGACCTGGTGGGCGCGTAAGGCCTCGCAGAGGCCATAAGCCACGGGCAGGCCCGCCGAAGTGGCCGAAACGATGGATAACTCGGGAATCAGGGCGCGCAATTCCGGGTTGGCGCGCAGTTTGCGGCTCAGGCCGACGCTGAGCGTTTTGGCGTTGCGATGATAGCGCATGGCCAGCGCCGTTTCGAGGTTGATATCGGTGTGTAGACCGTTCAGGCACTCGAAGTGCCCGTCTTGCAGGGCCCCAGTCTCGCGGAGGAGCGCGAGCACCTCTTCCTGGGTGGGAATCAGTTCCATGGCCTTTACCTGCCTTTCGGTAACGAATCTATAGTATCAGAGGTGTTTGTCTTTATCTATCCCCACCAACGAAAAAGTGGTGCTGCGGGGGAATTCAACGCAGTTTTTCCTCCACGCTGTTGATTTTATCCTCGATATGTTGTTCGCGGTCGGTTCGAGTGCCGAAGCGCAGGGTGGAAGTGATGCGTGGCGCGCCCATGGCGTGGACCACTTCGTGGCAGCGTTTGATGGCCGCGAAGACGTCGTCCCACTCGCCTTCGATGTTGGTGCCATAGGCGTGCAGCCTGGTCTTCAGGCCGGCGTCGGCGAGCACCCGCTCGCAGGCCGCGACTTCTTTAGAGACCGAAATTCCGACGCCGATGGGCACTACGCAGAGATCTGCAATGACGTGCATGCCCACAGTCTACTGCATTCGAGCTATGGCCAGGGCGGGGCTTAAAAGCCCCGCCGGCACGCTCCAGCGTGCGCCACCGGGCTCACTGAACGGCCATCGTGACGGTGTTTGACGCTACGCCGCCGATCGAGAGAAGCACGGGCGTGCTCGCATTCGCCGGCATTCCCGCCGGAACCTGCGCATTAACCTGGTACAGGCCCACATATCCCGGCGCCAATCCGTAGAACGATACGGGAGCCGTATTTCCGCCGATGGTCACGGTGGGAACGGTGGTGGTCCAGGATAGCGGGTCCCCCAATGCGGGCGAACCCGTGGCAGGCTGATTCGTGACTGCTCCCAGCCCGGTGCAATAGATCAGGATATAACTGCCTCCGCTGGCCGGGTTGGTGGAATCGACCAGGCGATAGGATGCGTCCAGAATCGCGCCGGGCCCCGTCCCGCTGGAGCCGGTCGTGAAAATTGCGGGCGCGAACGGCGCCACGGCAATCGGTTGGGTGTTGCCCGACTGGCCGTTGTAAGCGGGCGCCATCAAGTTCTGCCATTCCAACTGGCCGGCCACGGTCACGCCCATTTCCCAAGGGATCTGAAGATTTACCTGCGATCCGGATGCATAAAAGAGCGGTGCGAAGCCGGCGCCGATGACCTCCGGACAGACCGAACCTTCCGGCGCGCATATGCTGCTCCATGCCAGCGACAGTCCACCCAGATTGGTCGAGAGCGGCAGCCCGGTGTCGCCCAATGGGGAGGCCAACAGGAAATTGCCGAATGCCGATGCGATGCTGCCAGGCGCCACTTGCGGAACATAGTCCGCCGCATTCACCACGCCACTGGCATTGATCGAGAGGGTGCCCGGCGGTCCCAGCGCGAGGCTGAACACAACACCGTCGCCGCCGGCGCCGCCTCCCAGGGTGGTCCCGAAGAGTACGCCGTTGGCGCCTTGCACGAGCGCGGCGTTCGGATTGGCGCCGTAGGTACAGGCAGTCAGTGAACAGGGGAAGCCATATAAGATCGTGAGTACGCCGGCGGGCGTGATTTCGTAGATCGCGCCTTCGGGATCATTCAAGGCTCCGCCCTCCTGGACGGTCCCGTAGAAGTTTCCATCCGAACCTTGAATGAGGGCGGAGGGAGCGGCGCCCTCCGATAAGGCGAAGGTGTGCAGCGTAGTCAGCGCGCCGGCGGGCGTGATTTTGAAGACCGTGCCACACGCGGGTTGGCAAGCTGTGGCGCTGGGGTCAAAAGAGGTGGTCCCGTAGAAGTTGCCGTCAGTGGCTTGTATCAGCGCCGCGGAGGGGGCCATGCCGTCGGGGCATCCGGGCGAGGCGCAAAAGTTGTAAAGAGTCGTGAGCGAACCGCCCGGAGCGATGCGGAAAACCGTACCTTGTTGGTTGACGCCCCCTAACTGAGTGGTCCCGTAAAAGTTTCCGTCGGTGCCTTCGACCAGTCCGGAAGGGACTTCACCGTCGGGGCATCCGGTCAGGGCACAGAAACTGTACAGCGTCGTGAAGGCGCCATTCGGAGTCATCTTGTATACCGTGCCGTAGGTGTAAGCTCCGCCGGCGGGAGCGGTGCCATAGAAGTTTCCATCCGACGCCAGTATCAAGGCATAAGGATTGGCGCCGTCGGTGCCATCGAAGTTGTGCAGCGTGGTCAACGCGCCGCCGGGAGTCAACTTGAAAACCGTACCGTCGCCGTTGGTTCCACCACTGGCAGTGGTCCCGTAGAAGTTGCCGTCCGCGCCCCCCACCAGCCAGCCCCAAGGGTTGCTGCCGTCGGCGCAGACCGCCTGAACGCAAAAGCTATACAGGGTGGTCAGCGCGCCGTTAGGAGTGACTTCGAAAACGGTTCCGGCGTTGTAGGCGCCACCCTGGCTGGTTGTCCCATAAAGGTTGCCGGCGGCGTCCATTATGAGAGAGCCGTACAAAGGGTAGGCGCCGTTGGCACCGGCGAAACTCACTAACGTGTTATAGGTTTGTCCGGACGCGGCGACGAGGGTCGCGCCTGCGAGTAAAAACAAGTTCCAGACTCTTTGTCGCGAGTCAAGTTTCGCCATGAAAGCCTCCGGGCCGGCGGTTATGCCAGTCACAGAGTGATACGTCGATTTGCCTCGCGCCGTTTCTTCCCGAGCAGGAAAGCGCCAAGATCGCTAAGACGATGCGCCCGCCCGCTTTCCGGATCCTTCCGCGAGGAACTTGACGAGTTCGGCATTCACCTGCTCGGCATGCGTCCAGGTGATGCAGTGCGGCCCATCCTTCACCACCACCAACCGGGCGCCCTGGATCATTTTGGCGGTGCGGAGTCCGGATGCCGCGATGGGCAGAATGCGGTCCGCGTCGCCTTGGATCACCAGTGTGGGTATATCCACGCGCGCCAGATCCTGGCGGAAGTCTTCGTGCCATGCCGGGACGCAAGCCAAGCTGGCGGTGGCCGATGCGCCCGCCGCGATATTCCAACTCGCCTGCACGGCCTGTTCGCTTACGCGCTTGCCCAGCAACACGTCCGTGTTGTAAAAGTCCTTAAAGAAGCCGGTGAAGAACGCGTAACGATCGGCCGCCACGGCTTTTTCGATTCCCTCGAAAACACTTCCATCGACGCCTTCCGGGTTGTCCGCGGTTTTTAGCAGGAAAGGCGGGACCGACGAGACGAAGATCGCCTTACTGACCCCCCTGGATCCGTGTTTCCCGATGTAGCGCGCCACTTCGCCGCCACCCATGGAGAAACCCGCCAGTGTGAAATCGTGCAGCTCCAGCCTGATTATGAGCTGGTGCAGGTCTTCGGCGAAGGTGTCGTAGTTATAGCCGGTGGCCGGCTGGCTGGACTTGCCGAATCCCCTGCGGTCGTAAGCGATCACGCGGTAACCCGCGGCCAGCAGGACCGCGGTCTGCTTCTCCCAGGAGGCGCCGCTTAGGGGATATCCATGAATGAGGACTACGGGCTTTCCAGCGCCGTGGTCTTCATAGTAAAGATCGATGTTGCCGGAGTTTTCTTTCCCGACGGTAACGTATGGCATTCCGGTTCTCCTTTGCGAATGGACTGCGTGGGCCGATCATTTGGATGGCTTCGGACGCGCAAAAGGCGCAATAGCAATGTGCGATTTCGTATAGATCGGTCGGCCAGCGGCGGCGATCCGTTGTGCGACGATGTGAAGCATGGGTCTTACCAGAAGGGCTTTTACCTTGGGCGGCGCCAGGCTGGGAGCCAGCTTGCAAATTGCGGGGCAAGCCCCGGCACCGCCGCTCCGCCCGACGCCGCCCGTTTGCCTGTTCTCAAAGCACTTGTCCACGCTGCATTATTCCGAACTCGGCGGCGTCCTCAGGGATCTGGGTTTCGACGGCTGCGATCTGACCGTGCGCCCCGGCGGACACGTGGAGCCCGCCCTATCCGCGGCGGATCTGTACCGGGCCGTCGAAGCCATCCGCGGCGAAGGTATTGAAATCCCCATGATCACTACCGCCTTCGTTACGGCGTCCGACCCGACGCTGCCCAATGTCCTGGCACTCTGCGGTCGCGACCGCATGAAGGTGCCTTATTGGAAACTGGGCT
>JBEKIM010000279.1:0-9259 GCA_050011755.1 Bryobacteraceae bacterium
ATACTCTATGGCGGATCGATTCTGCCCGGCCGCCACAACGGCCGCGACATCACCATTCAAGACGTCTTCGAAGCCGTGGGAGCCAACGCCGCCGGCCGCATGAGCGACCAGGAGTTGCTGGAAATTGAAAACCATGCCTGCCCCGGCGCGGGCGCTTGCGGCGGACAGTTCACCGCCAATACCATGGCCACCGTGCTGGAACTGATCGGCCTCTCGCCCATGGGCACGGCCGCAGTCCCCCAGGTGGACGCGCGCAAAGCCGGCGTGAGCGTCCGCTGTGGCGGGATCGTCATGGACGCCGTGCGGCGCAACCTCCGGCCGCGCCAGATTGCCACGCGTGCGGCTTTCGCCAACGCCATCGCGGGCGTGGCTGCCACCGCGGGCTCCACCAACGCCGTGCTGCACCTGCTGGCCATGGCGCGCGAGGCCGGCGTCCCGCTAACCATCGACGATTTCCAGGAGATCTGCCGGCGCACCCCCGTGCTGGTGGATTTGAAGCCCGCGGGACGTTTCGTCGCCGTGGATGTGGATAAGGCCGGCGGCATCGGCGTCATTGCGCAACGCCTGGTGGAGGGCGGCTTCGTGGATGGCTCGGCGCTTACCTGCACCGGCCGTACTTTCGCTGAAGAAGCCGCCGATGCCCGCGAGACTCCCGGCCAGGAGGTCGTGCGCCCGCTCACCGCGCCCCTCAAGCCGCGCGGAGGCATGGCCATTCTGCGCGGATCGCTCGCGCCGGATGGCTGCGTCATTAAGCTCGCCGGCCACGACCGCATGCAGCATCGCGGTCCCGCGCGCGTGTTCGATCGCGAAGAGGACGCCATGGCTGCCGTCACGGGCGGTCAGATCCACCCGGGTGACGTGGTGATCATCCGTTACGAAGGTCCCCGCGGCGGTCCCGGTATGCGCGAGATGTTGGGCGTCACCGGCGCCATCGTCGGCGAAGGTTTGTCCGAGAGTGTCGCGCTGGTCACGGACGGCCGCTTTAGCGGCGCGACGCACGGCTTCATGGTGGCTCACGTGGTGCCCGAAGCGTTCAACGGCGGGCCCATCGCGGCAGTCCGTGAAGGCGATCCCATCGCCATCGATGCGGATGCCGGGACCATCGATCTCGAAGTCGCGCCCGAAATGCTCCGCCAGCGGCTGGCCGCCTGGACACCGCCTGCGCCGCGCTACACGTGGGGCGTATTCGCGAAATACGTGGCGCTAGTGACCTCCGCTTCCGAGGGTGCTGTCACCGTCGCGCCCGCGGATCGCTAAGCGGACTACCAGCAGCCAGACCGCGCCCGTAGCCCATCCGCCCAAAACATCGCTCGGATAGTGCATTCCCAGGTAGACGCGCGAAAAGCCGATCGCGGCGATGGGCACCGCGGCCGCCAGGAAGTACCACCAGCGGCGCGGCGCGGCGAAAAGCGCCAATGCGCCGAAGAACGCAAACGACACCAAGGAGTGGCCGCTCGGAAAGCTGTAGCCCATGGGTTCGGCCAATCCGAAGAACACGGCGGGCCGCGGCCTGTGAAACGCCAATTTCAGTAACTGGTCGAGAATCTCCGCGCCGGCCAGAATCGTCGCGAACAGTAACGCCGTTGGCCCCTTCCTGGTCCGCAAAAGCCACAGCGCGGCCGCGAATCCCGCCACGATCAGAACGGCGGGTTCTCCGATCATGCTGACGCCGCGCATAGCCGCCGTCAACGCCGGAGAGGCGCGCGCGTGCACGGCCATGCGGATGGAATGGTCAAATGCCGGCGTCATTTGCCGGGTAGCCGATGCAAGTGCGGTGGAACATGGCTCTATTCTCGCATGATGTAAACTGGTGGGTCGTCCAAAAGGAGCCACTATGCATAAGCGCTTCGCGGTTCTCTCCATCTTCCTGATTCTCGGCGCGCTGGCGCTGTTTGTCTCGCGCACCGACGCCAAGCCCGAAACCATCGCACAGATCGCCCCAGGCGTGTGGTTCCGCGAGGGAGACCTCACCAACCTCGGCCACTGCAACAACATCGTGATCGAGATGAAGGACTACCTCATCGTCGTGGATGCCAACTTCCCGAGCGGCGCGCGCGCCACCATGGCCGATGTCCAGCGCGTCTCCTCGAAGCCGGTGAGATACGTCTTCGACACGCACCATCACGGCGACCATTCCTACGGCAACGCCGTGTGGACCGGCGCGGGCGCCACCACGCTCGCCTATCGCGGCGTCGCCGAAGAAATGCGCCGCTATGAGCCCGCCCGCTGGCAGCAAGCCGCCAAAGAGCGCAAGGACGTGGCCGCTATGAACAGCGCAAGCGTGGAGCCGCCCAAACAGACTTTCGACGAGAACCTGTTCGTTCTCGACGATGGCGCGCGCAAGGTGGAGTTCCATTTCTTCGGCTGGGCGCACACCCGCGGCGACGGCTTCGTCTACCTGCCCAAGGAGCAGATCCTTTGCACCGGCGACGCGGTTGCTAACGGTCCCTTCAATTACACCGGCGACGGCAACATCGGCAACTGGCCGGACGTTATCCACGCGGCGCAAAAGCTGAAGGTGAAAACCGTGCTGCCCGGCCACGGCGTGCCCGGCGGTCCCGAATTGCTGGCGGGACAGGCCCTGTTCATGGTGGAGCTGCGCAAAGCCGTAAAGGCGGCGATGGATCAAGGCGCCAAGCCCGCGGATTTGGCCAAGCTCCAACTCCCGGACAGCGTCAAAAATTGGGTCGGCGATGGCCTCGCCGCGCAGGCCAAGGACGCCTACGAAGAGATTACGCAGGGCAAGCCGCACGGAGAGATTCTGGGCGGGAAGTAGGCATCCGCCAGACGCTGCCCCTTAATTGCCTGATTTGACGCCCCCCCTGCCCTTCCGCTATCCTGGATCTTTCCCGATAGAGGCGCGGCGGCCATCAGTAGCCGGACGGGCAACTCCGAGAGCTTCGGATGTCCGGCCAAAGGGGCCGATTGCAGTTCCGCCGAAACCGGCGCGGATGGCTCACGGCCGCGGCGGTTGGGGGGTAAGGCCAACACCTACCCACTGTCACCCGATCCTAAACATGCGGGTGGAGCGCTATCGGAAGCGACGACGCGCCGTACCTTTCCGCGTCTTTTCTTCCGCCTTCGTCTCCCACCCGCGCGCAGGCAATATGGAGCTTTTCGAGCTAACGCGGGCGCTGATCGATACCGAATCCATTACCGGCAATGAGGAGCGCGTCGGCATTCAATTGCTGGACTACGTCTCCACGCTGGCCGCGCGCTATGGCGGTCGCGCCGAGCGCTCCGAAGTGGACGGGCGCCGCGCGAATATCTTCGCCTGCTGGGGGGGCCAGCCCACCGTCACACTCTCCACCCACATCGATACGGTGCCGCCGTTTATCCCTTCCCGCGAGGATGACGAGCACATCTGGGGTCGCGGCGCCTGCGATACCAAGGGCATCATTGCCGCCATGCTCAAGGCCGCCGAAGGGCTGCTCGAAAGCGGCGTGCGAGACTTCGGACTGCTGTTCGTGGTCGGCGAGGAGCGCAACAGCGCGGGTGCGTATTACGCGGCGGCCCGGCCCCAAGGCGCGCGCTACCTGATCAACGGAGAGCCTACCGGGAACAAATTGGCGCTGGGCTCGAAAGGCGCGTTACGCTATGAAATCGCAGCCACAGGCAGGATGGCGCACTCGGCCTATCCGGAGCTGGGCGAATCCGCCATCGACAAATTGCTCGATGCGCTCGCCCGCATCCGCGCCATCCCGCTGCCTGTCGATGATCTGCTGGGCGCCAGCACGTTGAACATCGGGACCATCGCCGGCGGGCGCGCGCCGAACGTCATCGCCGACCAGGCTAGCGCCGAAATCTTCGTGCGGCTGGTCGGAGACTCCACCGCCACGAAGGACGCCATCGCCGCAGCCGTCGCCGGTAAAGCCGAGGCCCGGGAAATGATCGAGATTCCCGCGCTGCGGCTGGGCTCACTGCCGGGAATCGAAACCACCGTGGTCGCCTTTACCACGGACATCCCGGCATTCGGCGATGCCTGGGGGATTCCGTATCTGATCGGGCCGGGCTCCATCCACGTGGCCCACACACTGGACGAACGCATCCCCAAACGCCAATTGATAGATGCGGTCGGAATCTACCAAAGTATGGTCAGGCAACTGCTTACGAAAGGAGGGCGGTCTTGAATTCAGCCGCCTCACAGTTTATGCAAACCAGAATCGAAGTCGGCATCCTCGGCGCCACCGGCATGGTGGGCCAGCATTTCGTCAAATTCCTGCAGAATCATCCCTGGTTCGATTTGAAGTGGCTGGGCGCCAGCGACCGCTCCGCGGGCAAGCGCTACCAGGATGCTACCGCCTGGCGCCTCGGCGGAGCCATGCCCGATACGGTCCCCGGCCTGGTCGTCGAAGAGTGCAAGCCCGGCAACGCGCCACGCCTGCTCTTCTCCGCGATGGACGCCTCCGTCGCCACGGAAATAGAGCGCGCCTTCGCGCAAGCCGGCCACATTGTAGTCTCCAACTCCAAGAACCACCGCATGGATGCGGATGTTCCGCTCCTGGTTCCCGAAGTCAATCCGGACCACCTCCGGATCATTCCTATCCAGCAGCGCAACCGAAGCTGGAAAGGCCAAATTGCCACCAATCCCAATTGCTCCACCGTGGTCCTCACCATGGCGCTCGGCCCGTTGAAGCCGTTTGGCATCACCCGTGTCATTGCCACCACAATGCAGGCGATCTCCGGCGCCGGCTATCCGGGCGTGCCGTCCATGGACATTACTGCCAATGTCATTCCCTTTATCGGCGGAGAAGAGGAGAAGATGCAGCAGGAAACCCAGAAAATCCTGGGCCATTTCCGCGGCGATCGTATCGAGCCGTTGGACGCCAAAGTCAGCGCACACTGCAATCGCGTCCCCGTGGTCGACGGCCACACCGTGACGGTTTCGGTGGAATTCTCGGCGAAGCCCACCGCGTCCGATCTGCGCCACGCCTTCGATCGCTTCCGCAGTGTGCCGCAGGAGCGTCACCTTCCCAGTGCGCCCCCACGGCCGGTCATCTACATGGACGAAAATGACCGCCCCCAGCCGCGCCGCGATGCCGAGCGGGAAAACGGAATGGCGGCGTTCATTGGCCGTCTTCGCCCCTGCCCAGTGCTGGATTACAAGTTCGTGGCCCTTGGCCACAACACCGTGCGCGGCGCGGCAGGCGCGGCCGTACTCAACGCCGAGCTGATGCACTCGGAAGGAATGCTCGACTGATGATCGTCATGAAATTCGGCGGCACGTCGGTGGAATCGGCGGCCGCCATCGAGCGTGTCGCCGCGATCGTGAAAGCCCGCGCCAACCGCCATCCCGTCGTCGTCGTTTCCGCCATGGGCAAGACCACCAACAAGCTGCTGGCCATTGCCGCGGCCGCGATTGAAGGCGCGCGCGAGGAATACATTCGCCAGATCCACGATCTGCGGGACTTCCATTCGCGCGAGGCGCGCCGGGTGGTCCCTCTGGCCGACCGCGCCGAGCTGGACCGCCTCCTCGACGAGCACTTCCAGGAGCTCACCGAACTGGTGAAAGGACTGGCCGTGCTGGGCGAACTGACGCCGCGCTCCATTGACGCCATCTCCAGTTACGGGGAGCGGCTCTCCAGCTACATCGTTTCGCTGGCGTTCCGCCATTTCGGGATGGACACGGCGCACCTGGATTCCCGCCAGGTGATCGTCACCGATCGCCGCCACACGCAGGCCGCGCCGCTCTACGCGGAAACTTACGCGCGCCTCGCCGCGGTGGTGCCGGCGCTCGCGGGCCATGACGCGGACCATAAAATCGTCGTCATGGGCGGATTTATCGCGGCTACGGAAGATGGCGTCACCACCACGCTGGGCCGCGGTGGGTCGGATTTCACGGCCTCCATCGTAGGCGCCGGCATCGGCGCTGAAGAGATCCAGATCTGGACCGACGTGGACGGCATGCTCACGGCCGATCCCACGATTCTGCCCGGCGGCCACCGCGTAAAGACCATCTCCTTCGCGGAGGCCGCCGAGTTGGCCTATTTCGGCGCGAAAGTCCTGCATCCGGCGACCGTGGTGCCGGCGGTCGAAAAGAACATTCCGGTGCTGATTCTGAACTCGCGCCGCCCGGAGGTGTCGGGGACGCGCATCGTGGCCGAAGCCGTGCCGTGCGGCAACGTAGTGAAGTCCATCGCCTGCAAGCGCAAGATCACGCTGGTGAACGTACACTCCACACGCATGCTGATGGCGCACGGATTTCTGCGCCGCATCTTCGAAGTCTTCGACCGCCATGAAACCGCCGTCGATATGGTTTCCACGTCCGAAGTGAGCGTTTCGCTGACCATCGACAGCACCAGCGGGCTGGATGCCATCTGTACGGAACTGAGCCAGTTTTCCGAAGTGTCCATCGAGGACGGGCAAGCTATCGTGTGCCTGGTGGGAGATAATATACGCTACACGCCGGGCGTGGCCATGCGGGTTTTTGGAGCACTCGACGCCATCAATATTCGCATGATCTCGCAAGGTGCGTCGCTGCTGAACCTGAGTTTCGTAGTGGCCGAAAAAGATCTGCACGCGGCAGTGAAAGCGCTGCACACCGAGTTCTTTGCCGAACTCGACACGGAGGTCTTCGATGCCGCCTGATTCGCCAAAGATGATGAAAACTCAATTGGAGGGCGGGCAATCATGCCCGCAGCCGGCTTTCAGCCGGCTTGGCCGCCTAAAAGGCGGCTGCGGCCAGGATTGGCCGTCCTCCAGTGTGTTTTCGGCGGTGCCCTACAATTCGGAGGTCTTCGATGCCGCCTGAACACCGTCTCGCCATCGTGGGCTACGGCAAGATGGGCCGGCTCATCGAACAGTTCGCCCCGGAATACGGTTTCGCGGTGGCGCTGAAGCTTGACGAATTCAACAACACCGCATTCGAAGGCGTGACGGCTGCCAACTTCGCGGGGATTGACGTGGCCGTGGATTTTTCCATCCCAGAAGCCGTTGCGGAAAACGTGGAGCGCATCGCCGCGCTGGGCGTGAACCTGGTGGTCGGCACCACCGGCTGGCTGAGCCAACTGGAACGTGTCCAGGCCGCCGTCGAGCGGAACCGCATCGGCCTGGTCTGGAGTCCCAACTATTCGATCGGGGTAAACGCCTTCTTTCGCCTGGTATCGGAAGCCGCGCGGCTGCTCGCGAATGAGCCGTCGTACGGTGCATGGGCCTGGGAAATTCACCACGCGACGAAGAAAGACGCTCCGTCCGGTACACTGTTGAAATTGGTAGAAGATATGAAGACGGCCGGCTTCAAGGGCCCCATCGACGTCAGTGCCAGCCGCGCGGGCGCGCACCCCGGCACACACGAAATCGGTTTCGATTCGGCGGCCGATACGATCACGCTGCGGCACACCGCGCGCAGCCGTGAAGGCTTCGCCAGGGGCGCGCTCAAAGCCGCGCAATGGCTAATCGGCCAGAAAGGTTTCCACGAATTCAGCGAGGTCCTCTTCCGATGAGCACGCATCACACTTCACCCACCGCCGGTTACCGTTTCACGGGATGCGGAACCGCCTTAGTGACCCCTTTCCACTCCGATCTGTCGTTCGATGAGGTATCTCTCCGGCGCCTCGTCCGCCGCCAGATCCCGGCCGGTATCGACTTTCTGGTGCCTTGCGGCACGACCGGCGAGAGCCCCACCCTGACGCGCGCGGAGCACTTACGAGTCATCGAAATCACGGTCGAAGAAGCTCAGGGCCGCGTACCGGTGTTGGGCGGCGCGGGGGGCTATAACACGCGCGAGGTGATCGAGCTGGCGCGCGAGTTGGAACGGCTGGGCGTGGCAGGCATCCTCTCCGTTACGCCCTATTACAACAAGCCCACGCAAGAAGGTCTTTACCAGCACTACAAGGCGATCGCCGAGGCTATACCGCTGCCCATTATCGTCTATAGCGTGCAAGGGCGCACCGGCGTCAACGTGGAACCCGTCACGCTGGCGCGCCTGGCGGCTATCCCCAATATCGTCGGCGTGAAGGAAGCGTCAGGCAACATCTCGCAGATGGCCAGCGTCATTCAGCACGTGCCGCCGGAATTCACCGTGCTGTCGGGCGACGACGCCATTACCTTGCCCCTGATCGCTCTGGGCGGCCGCGGCCTGATTTCCGTGGCATCCAACGAGATTCCCGGCGGGATGTCGCAACTCGTGCACCACTGCCTGGCCGGCGATTTCGTGGCGGCGCGCGCGCTGCAGCGCAAATATCTGCCCCTGATGGAGATCAACTTCGTGGAGTCGAATCCGATTCCGGTGAAGGCCGCCATGGCGCTCATGGGCCTCCTCGAACCGGTTTACCGCTTGCCCATGGTGCCGCCCCAACCGGAGAGCCTCGCCAAAATCAAGAAGGTGCTGGAGTCCCTGGGCCTGTTGGGGAGAGTCACCGTTGCGGAATGAAATCGAACGGCTTTTCGATCAAAAGCCGGGTGCTTACACCGACGAGGATTTTCGCCTCTTCTACGAATTCAAGGACGCGCTGAACCAGGGCCGCATCCGGGCCGCGCAGCCCGATCCATCGGCGCCCAGCGGATGGCGCGTGAACGGATGGGTCAAAAAGGGCATCCTGGCGGGATTTCGCATGGGGGGCGTGGTGGATATGTCGATTGACGCCACGCGCCAGCCGTTCCTGGATAAATCGACTTACCCCGTGAAGCGCTTCACCCCGAGGGATGGAGTGCGTATCGTGCCGGGCGGATCGAGCATTCGCGACGGCGTCTACATCGGCAAAGGCGTTACGTGCATGCCGCCCATGTACATCAATGTGGGCGCGTACGTGGATGACGGCACCATGGTCGATTCGCACGCCCTGGTGGGAAGCTGCGCGCAGATCGGGAAAAACTGCCACATCTCGGCCGCCTCGCAAATCGGCGGGGTGCTTGAGCCGGTCGGCGCCTTGCCGGTCATTGTCGAAGACGACGTACTGGTGGGCGGCAACTGCGGCGTCTACGAAGGCGTGGTGGTCAAGAAGCGCGCCGTGCTGGGGACCGGAACCATCCTCAATCGATCGACGCCGGTCTATGACCTGGTACGCGGCGTCGTCCACAAGGCCAGCGATGAGGAACCGCTCACGATCCCCGAAGAGGCCGTGCTGGTAGCCGGCGCGCGCGCCATTACCGCCGGGCCCGGAAGAGACTGGGGCATCTCCGTGTATACGCCGGTCATCGTCAAATACCGCGACAGCAAAACCGACACCAGAATCCAACTGGAAGACCTGCTCAGATAAGCGGCCGCGGCTCTCGAGCTTTCAGTGGGGCCACCAGCCGCCAGGCGGGCGAGGACGGCTCG
>JBEKIM010000280.1:0-9239 GCA_050011755.1 Bryobacteraceae bacterium
GCCATCAAAACCGCGCCCGCAGTTTTCTGGTGGTCCGCGAGATTGCCCTGGCTGTGATCCTGCTGGTGGGCGCGGCGCTTATGATCCGCACCTTCGCCAGCTTGCGCGCGGTGAATCCAGGCTTCGATCCGCACCATGTTCTCACGCTGCGGACGTCGCTTTCCGGGGGCGGCTATGCAGCCACCGCCAAGGTGGACAACCTGATCCGCCAAATGACTCCCCGCCTGGAGAGCCTGCCGGGGGTGCAATTCGCCGCTACCGCCATTATGCTCCCCATCGAGGGGGGCATCGACCTCCCGTTCAACATCGCCGGCAAACCGCCCGCCAAGGGAAACACCTACAACGGCGACGAACAGTGGCGTTCCGTCTCCGCGCACTATTTTTCCGCGTTTAAGATTCCTCTCCTTCGAGGCCGCGTTTTCAGCGAACACGATTCCGGGAATTCGGCGCGCGTGGTGGTGATCAACGAGGCGATGGCGAAGAAGTACTGGCAGAAAGAAGATCCGATCGGCCAGAGCATGACGATCGGCAAGGGCTTGGGACCCGAATTCGAGGAGCCCGCGCGCGAGGTCGTAGGCATCGTCGGAAACGTGCGCGAAAACGGGCTGAAGGATTCCGATCAGGGGGTGATGTATGTGCCGGCCAGCCAGATTACCGATGGGCTCACGCAGCTTGCGAACAACGTGCTGCCGCTCAGTTGGGTAGTCCGCACGACCCAGGAGCCGACGGCGCTCTCCGCCGCGATTCAGAAAGAGTTTCGCTCCGTCGACGGGCAACTGCCGGTGTCCAAGTTCCGAAGCATGGAGCAGGTGATCTCGGAATCGACCGCCCGCCAGGATTTCAATATGACGCTCCTGACGATTTTCGCGGCGACGGCCCTCTTACTGGCCGCCCTCGGAATCTACGGATTGATGTCCTACTCCGTAGAGCAGAGGACCCAGGAGATCGGCATCCGCGTGGCGCTGGGGGCCAGCGGCGGCGACATGTTGCGGATGGTGCTCAGGCGCGGCCTGCTGCTGGCGGCTATCGGACTGGCGGTTGGGCTGGCGGCCGCGTTCGGCCTGACACGTTTGCTCTCCAGCTTGCTCTTCGGTGTGAAGGCCAGCGACCCACTGGCTTTCGGCGCCGTGGCGCTGACGCTGGCGGCGGTGGCTTGGGTGGCGATCTATATTCCGGCGCGCCGGGCAACCCGCATCGATCCGCTCATCGCGCTGCGCTATGAATAAGCGGTTTCACCGCGCCGGCTCGCCTAAGGCCCCGCCGCCTTTCTTTGGGCGCGCAGGTTTGCCAGCACCCTGCGATGGAATCGGTCCAGGAGGCGCGGATTGATGCGCATCAGCCACCAGGCAAGCCGCGCGTAGAAGGGAAACACGATGATCGCTTCGTTGCGCTCCACGCCCCGCAGAATGGCGCGCGCGGCATCGGGAGCGGACACCAGCTTCACGGGTAGTTTCGCCAGGAATTCGTCCTTGTCGATCTGCACGCCGATCGCACTGCCGTAGATCGCAGTATCCACGAAGCCGGGACAAACCACGCTGACCCGCACGCCGAAAGCCTCGGCCTCCGCGCGTAGAGCCGCCGATAACGAAACCACTGCGCTCTTCGTCATGGAATAAGGCGCCAGTCCGGGCTCACCCACCAGGCCGGCCGCGGAGGCCATATTGACGATGTGGCCGAAGCCCTGGCGAAGCATCGCGGCATAGGCGGCCCGGGCGCCGTAGATCACTCCCCATAGATTGATGTCCACGCACTGGCGCCAATGGTCGAGCGTGAGCTCGCGCACCTCGCCGCCCACGCCGATGCCGGCGTTATTGAACATGTAATCCAGGCGGCCGTGCGTTTGTACCGTCTCTTCCACCAGGCGCTCCACGTCTTCGGCGTCGGTTACATCCAACAGCGCGGCCGATGCTCTCCCGCCACTGGACGTTATCGCCGATGCCGCCGCCTGCGCGCCGTCGTAGTTGATGTCCGCCACCACCGCAACCGCTCCGCGCCGAGCGAGTTCCTCGCACAGCGCCCGGCCGATACCGGAGGCGCCGCCGGTCACGATGGCAATTCGATTCTGGAAAGGATCGGCCATTAAGGATGAAGAGGAAGTGCCGGATTTCCTCGACAAGAGTACCACGAATTGTTCCGGGAATCCGCTCTTGCAACAGTAAGCGCGCGGAGCGCGACATGCTATCTTCGGAAACGATGTCCCAACGCCACCCCGTCCGCGTAAGGCGCGTCGATGAATGCGCCACCCTCGACGAGATTTTCCGGCATTGTCTGCCGGCCTTCGGCGGCGCCTACCTGCGCCGTGTATACACCATTCTCGACCGGGCGATCGCCACTGGCTGTCCCCTGACTCTAGCCATCTCCGGTCCAGTCACCGTCTCGGGCCAGCACTTAGCCTGGTTGATCCCGCTGCTTGAAACCGGTTGGGTGGCTTACATCAGCACGACCGATGCCGTCTGCTATCACGATGGGCACCGCAGCCTGGACGCGCACAAGGACGATCCCATCCACGAGGTGCCCATCCACAGCGACGATGCCGCATTGCGGGAGGAAGGCACGATTCGCGTCACCGATATGGCCTTCGACGAGGCCGTGCTGCTCGACCAGGACCGTTTCCTGAGCGCCTGCCTGGCGCGCCCCGAATTTCAAAAGAAGATGACCGGTACCGAACTACGCTATCGGCTCGGCGCGTATTATTCCGCGCAGGAACGGCGCAACGGAGTCCCCGCGGGACTGTTGGCCACCTGCAATCGCCTGGCGATTCCCGTGCTGGTCGGGGCGCCGGCCGATGGCAGCGTGTTCCTGAATTCGATGAAGCTGTGGGCCATGCGCAACGCCGGCATCGTGCCGGAATATGCATTCGACCTGGACTTGCACGCCGAAGTGTTCGAAGCCTGCGCCTACCATCGCTGGGGTTTGTTCGAGAGCCCCGCGCGCGCCCTGGCTACCCTGATCCTGGGCGGCGGCGTGCCCAAGAATTACAACCTGCAGCCGGAGCCAGCGCTCGGCCAGGTGCTGGGCCTGCCGAATGTGCGCGGCTACCAGTTCGACGTGCAGATCGTAACCGCGCCGGTCACCGATGGCTCGCTGTCATCCTGTCCGCCTGCCGAGGCGGTCACATGGGGCAAGGTGGATAAGGATACCTATTTGCAGACCACCGAGAGCATGCAGGCGGATTACTCGATGGTGATGCCATTTGTGGTGAAGGCGCTCTTGGACAATCGCGCAAAGCGCGACCCGTATCGCCTGTACGAGCGGCGCGACGCGCTTTGCGAAACCCTTCGCGAGGATGTGCGCGCCAATCGCGACTGGCTGCTGCGCAGCGTGGACTACCCGCTGGCGCTATAACCGCTATTTGCCGCGCACTACCTCCAGAAACGCGCGCGCGGCGTGGCTCAGCACCCGCCGCGTGGGATAAATCAGGCGGATTTTGCGCTCCACGCTCAATTCTTTCACTTTCACCTCGCACAGCAAACCCTGCTCGATCTCCTGCTCCACGCACATCCGCGGCAGAAAGGCTACGCCCTGGTTATTCTGCACCAGCTTGCGGATGGTCTCGATAGTCGGCATTTCCACCGGCATATTCAGCGGCACGCGACGCTGCTGGAACGCGCGAATTACCACGTCCCGGTATGGCGAGAGCACGTTGTGCGCGATGAAGGTTTCCGCGGCGAGATCCGAGATCGAGACGGTTTTGCGGCCTGCCAGCCGGTGTTTGGGCGATAACACGAAGGACAGCGAGTCGGTGTAGATGACGGTCGATGTCAGCCGTTCGTCGGGCGGATCGTAGCTGATCACACCCAGTTCCAGATTGCCATCCAGCAGTTCGTTCGGAATTTTGCTGGAGAGACTTCGCCGCACACGCACACGGATCTTGGGGTGCAGCCGCCGGAAGGTCTCGATATGCCTGAGCAGGTAAAGCGATGTGGACTCGTTGGCGCCGACCGTGAGCGTGCCCGCGGAGTTATCTCTCAGTTCAGCCAGCGAATTCTCCATCTCCAGGCGAAGATTTTCGAAGCGCCGCGCAAAATCGAGCACTGTGCGGCCGGCGTCTGTCAATACCAGGTCTTTGGCGGAACGGTCGATCAATTTTTCGCCCAGCTCCGCCTCCAGCCGCTGCAAGGCCAGTGAGACCGCGGGCTGCGTGCGCAGCAGGCGCTCCGCGGCGCGCGAGAAGCTCTTCTCGGTGGCCACCGCCAGAAAAACCTGGAGCGCGTGCAGTTCCATTCCGCCACCAGCATAACAAAAGATTATGTGGACCGCTAATATTATAAATTTGCTAAATTCATCGAGCCGTCGCCATAATGACCCAATACGGCGGTTTTTATGAGCGATCGAGTTTACATCTTCGATACTACGCTGCGGGATGGCGAACAATCGCCGGGCTGCAGCATGAACGTGCCGGAAAAAATCCGGATGGCCCGTAAACTGGTGGAACTGGGCGTGGACATTCTGGAAGCGGGCTTCCCCATCGCATCCGAGGGCGATTTCGAAGCCGTGGACGCCATCAGCCGGGAGTTTCCGTGGGCGCAAGTGGCTGCGCTCGGCCGCGCCTGCACCATGGATGTGGAGCGCGCCGCGCAGTCGCTGAAGCACGCCCGCAGGCCGCGCATTCATACCTTCATCGCGACCAGCGATATCCACCTGACCTACAAACTGAAGAAATCGCGGCAGCAGGTGCTGGAAGAGGCCGTGGCTGCCGTGGAGTTGGCTCGCCAGTATGTGGACGACGTGGAATTCTCCGCCGAGGATGGCGCCCGTACCGACCCCGATTTCCTGGAACAGATATCGCGCGCAGTGGTGGCCGCCGGCGCCCGCACGGTCAACATTCCGGATACCGTCGGGTATTCGGTGCCATTCGAATACGCGGGCTTAATCAGCCGGATTGTGAGAGCGCTGGGCGACTGCGCGGTGGTCAGTGTGCATTGCCACGACGACCTGGGCCTGGCTACCGCCAATTCTATCGCCGCCGTGGAAGCCGGCGCGCGACAGATCGAATGCACCATCAACGGCATCGGCGAACGCGCCGGCAACACCGCGCTTGAAGAAGTCGTGATGCTGTTCAAAACCCGCCAGGATCGGTTGCCTTACGATACCGGCATCCGCACCGAGCATCTGTATTCCGCCAGCCAGTTGCTGGCCTCGATGATTTCCTTCGGCCCCCAACCGAACAAGGCGATCGTGGGCCGCAACGCTTTTGCCCACGAGGCCGGCATCCACCAGGATGGATACCTGAAGGAAAAAACCACTTACGAGATCATGGACCCGCACAGCGTAGGCGTGCCGGAGAGCAAACTGGTGCTGGGAAAACACAGCGGCCGCCACGCACTGAAAAAACGTACTGAAGACCTGGGCTACGACCTGAGTAAAGAAGAGTTGCAAGCGCTGTACGACCGTTTTACGCATTTGGCGGACAACAAAAAGGGTCTGCTGGACGAAGAAATCGTCGAGTTGATCGAAGGGCGTCCAATGGCGATGAAAGTGGCAGCGGATTGATGGCCAGCCGGAACCCAGTGTTATGAACTTGCACGTCTTAGTTCTGCCCGGCGACGGCATCGGCACGGAAGTGACGCGCGAAGCCGTACGCGTCTTGCGCCATGTGGCGGAAAAATGGAAGCATCCGCTGCACATCGCGGAAGGTCTGCTGGGCGGCATCGCGATTCACCGGACCGGCAGCCCGTTTCCGGATGAAACCGCGCGCCTCGGGGCCGATGCCGACGCGACCCTGCTAGGCGCGGTCGGCCTGCCCGAGTTTGACAACTGTCCGCCGGAGATGCGGCCTGAGAAGGGCCTGCTGGGCATCCGCAAGGCGTTGGGAGTGTTCGCCAACCTGCGGCCGGTGCGCACCTTCGCCGCCCTGCTGGATTCGTCGCCGCTGAAGAATTCTCTGGTGGAAGGCACGGATATGATCATCGTCCGCGAGCTGACCGGCGGCATCTATTACGGCACGCCGCGCGGCATTTCGGGCAGCGGGCCGGAAACGCGGGCCGTGAATACGATGACCTATACCCGCGCCGAAATCGAGCGGGTATCGCACATGGCTTTTCACCTGGCGCGCGGCCGGCGTCACAAGGTGACGTCGGTGGATAAGTCGAACGTGCTCGAGAATTCGCAGTTATGGCGGCAAGTAGTGGTCGAAATCGCCGCCGGGTATCCGGATGTGGAGCTGGATCATCTGCTGGTCGATAACTGCGCGATGCAGTTGATCCTGAATCCGCGCCGTTTCGACGTCGTACTGACAGAGAATATGTTCGGCGACATCCTCAGCGATGAGGGCGCCGTGCTGGCCGGTTCGATCGGCATGCTGCCCTCGGCATCGCTGGGCGGCCGGAAGCCATCGGGCGCGTGGGTCGGTCTATACGAGCCGGTGCATGGCTCGGCGCCGGACATCGCCGGTCAGAATAAAGCCAACCCGCTCGGAGCCATCGGCTCCGTGGCGGCCATGCTGGAATACAGTTTCGGTTTGAAGGAAGAAGCCGCCCGAGTAAACGCCGCGATTGAAACCGTACTGGGTAGCGGGCGAGTGACGGCGGACCTCAAACCAAAGGGCGCGCCGGCCACCACCGAACAGGTTGGTGAAGCCGTGTGCGCCGCAATCGGATAGGCCCGGGAGCTTACCGGCTCCCGGACCCTTCCGGATCGGTGATAGGTTATGGGTGATGGGTGGTGGTTACGACCCAACACCCACCACCTGTTGCCCGTCGCCGGTTTAACCCTATGCCCCCACGCACTATCATCGAAAAACTCTGGGACGCGCACGTGGTCCACGAACAGCCCGGCGCTCCCACCCTGCTTTACATCGACTTGCACCTGGTCCACGAAGTCACTTCGCCACAGGCCTTTCAGGGCTTGCGCGACCGCGGCATCAAGGTCCGCCGCCCGGATCTAACCGTCGCCACCACCGATCACAGCACCCCCACTACCGATCCGTCCCTGCCGATTCTCGACGAGATCGCCGCCAAACAAGTCGCGCAACTTGAAACCAACTGCCGCGATTTCGGGATCCGCTGCTACGGACGGAGCAGCGACCGCCAGGGAATCGTGCATGTCATCGGTCCCGAACTGGGCCTGTCGCAGCCCGGCATGACCGTTGTCTGCGGCGACAGCCACACGGCCACGCACGGCGCATTCGGAGCCCTGGCCTTCGGTATCGGCACCAGCGAAGTGGAACACGTGCTGGCCACGCAATGCCTCTTGCAGCGCAAATCGAAGACTTTTGAGGTGCTGGTGGATGGCGCGCTCCGTCCCGGCGTCACGGCCAAGGATATCGTGCTGGCGCTGATTTCGCGCATTGGCGTGGGCGGCGGCACGGCGTCGATTTTCGAATATCGCGGCCCGGCGATCCGCGCTCTCGGCATGGAAGAGCGCATGACGGTCTGCAATATGTCCATCGAAGGCGGTGCGCGCGCCGGCATGATCGCGCCCGACGACACCACGTTCGAATACCTGGCCGGACGGCCGCATGCGCCGAAAGGCGCGGATTGGGATGCGGCACTGGCACGCTGGAGGCAGTTGCCCACCGATGCCGGCGCGGCTTTCGACCGTTCCGTCGCCATCGACGCCCATCAACTGGAGCCCATGATCACATACGGCACGAATCCCGGCATGGGAATGCCCATCACCTCGGCGCTGCCGGAACCATCCGAGGTGGCCGATCCGCTGCAGCGGGACTCCATCGCCAAGGCGCTGCGCTATATGGATCTGGAAGGCGGCAAACTGCTGCTGGGACATCCCGTCGATGTGGTGTTCATCGGAAGCTGCACCAATTCCCGCATTTCCGATCTGCGCTCCGCCGCCTCCCTGCTGAAAGGGCGCAAGGTGAACCCGCACGTGCGCGTGATGGTGGTGCCCGGCTCGCAACAGGTGAAGCGGCAGGCCGAAGCGGAGGGCCTGCCGGAGATTTTCCGCGCGGCCGGCTGCGATTATCGCGAGCCCGGCTGCTCAATGTGCATCGCCATGAATGGCGATCAATTGCAGCCTGGCGAATACAGCGTATCCACCAGCAATCGGAATTTCGAAGGCCGCCAGGGCAAAGGCGGGCGCACCTTCCTGGCCAGCCCGCTGACCGCCGCGGCCGCCGCGTTGACTGGCGTGGTCACCGATGTGAGGACTCTGTTATGAATTTCCGCAGCCGGCTCATCCCCCTGCCCATCAACAACGTGGACACGGACCAGATCATCCCCGCCCGCTTCCTGAAGACCATTTCGAAACAGGGGCTCGACAAGCAACTATTCAACGACTGGCGGTACGATGCGGAGGGCCATCCGAAACCCGATTTCATCCTGAATCAGCCGCGGGTGCGCGGCGCCCAAATCCTTCTGGCCGGCGACAACTTCGGCTGCGGGAGCTCGCGCGAGCATGCGCCCTGGGCGCTGACCCAGTTCGGCTTCCGCGCGGTGATCAGCACTTCGTTCGCGGATATCTTCAAGCAGAATTCGCTGAAGAACGCCCTGCTGCCGATCGTCTTCCCCGCCGATGCCCACGCCGCGCTCTTCGCGCTGGTGGATCGGTCCCCGGATACGGAAGTGACGGTGGATCTGGCATCGCAAACCGTGGCGTTGCCGGACGGCCTTAAAATCGAATTCCCCATCGATCCATTTTCCCGGCACTGCCTGCTGGAGGGCGTGGACGAACTGGGCTACATTCTGAAGAATGAAGCCGCCATCGCAGCGTATGAAGCGCGGCGCGTGGGTTCGATCAATGCGTTGATGTAGCAGTTGGCCGCACGATCTCTTGAAACCTCATTGGGCGAGTTCGCGATGCAACGTCTGCAACTCACGGATAAGTGGTGCCGCAACACGATCCACTGCGGCATTCATCGGAACGGCTGTAAGCCAGACCCGTAGCGTCTTATCATGTGCCTGAAGGTCGGCCTTATGAAACAGCCGGCCGCGGCTCAGCAGAGATTCCCAGGTCGCGTGTGTGCACGGATATGTCAGGCACGCAACTACATTTTGAGTCCTGGCCAGATTCGCATAGGCCAAAACTTGCAGTAGGTCGCGGCGGTGCTCCTCGCGAAGAATTTCGGCGGCAGACGACCAGGCGCCCTGCTGCAACTCCTCCCAGTGGCGTTTGTATTTCGCATCGACGATTAAGGTGCACGTGGCCCATTCCAGCCAAAGGTCCGGCGCGAGTGACTTCTGGGAACCGAGATAGGGCGGCTCCCAAATCAACGGTGCAGTAGTCTCGCGAATACGGCCTACTTTCAAGCGGCCGCCGATGTGTGTGGCGACGGAGCGCAG